>CBFDDM010000082.1:0-14248 GCA_965603565.1 uncultured Anaerolineales bacterium
CCCGCCGGTATAGCCGAACATGGTGTCCACACCCTGTTCCAGAAGTGTATCGACGATGATCTTGACTGATCCGGAGAGAGCCTCACGGATTTCTACAGAGGATACCTCGATCGCCTCAGGAAGGCCGCTCACCAGGTTGCGGCCACGCACGCCCATCGTCTTTTCTTCTTTCAATGGGTAGGCGGAACCGATGCCGAGCTTCACGCGCTCGGCCATTCGCTCACCGATTAGCAGGTTGTACTTATTGCGGATGTAATTGATGATGTCCTGATCCATTTCATCCCCGGCCACCCGCAGCGATCGGGAAACGACAATTCCACCCATCGAGAACACCGCCATTTCGGAAGTGCCACCACCGACATCACAAATCATCGAACCACGCACTTCCCCGATAGGTAAGTTAGCCCCCAGAGCTGCAGCGGTTGGTTCCTCAATCAAGTGGACTTCACGCGCACCGGCTGCCATCGCAGCGTCATAAACCGCTCTCTTTTCAACTTCTGTAGCGCCGCTGGGAATGCCGACCACGACACGTGGCCGCGGCACGGGTACGATGCTCTGTTCGTGTGCTTTTGCAATGAAGTACTCGAGCATACTTTCCGTGATTTCGTATTCGGAGATGACGCCATCACGCAAAGGTCTGATGGCAACGACGTTGGCGGGGGTTCGCCCGACCATTTGCTTCGCCTCAGCCCCCACGGCAAGTGTCCTTTTGGTCTTTTTGTCGATCGCAACCCATGAAGGTTCGTTCAGGACGATACCCTGACCCCTCACGTTAACTAGCGTGTTTGCCGTGCCCAGGTCGATGCCGATATCGAGCGAGAATAGACCTAAAAGCCAATTGAGGGGGTTATAAGCCAAGGCGTAGTACCTCCATTTATGCCAAGAAGCGATTATATCATGCGGGATCATCCTCGCCGAAAGGTCTGATCAGGCAAGTTTAGAGAGAAAATCGAGTGCTTTCCCCGGTGCTATAATCCAGCCAGCATGAATGTACTCGAGAAGTTCGCTGGCTATGTACAGGATCATGGTTTACTCCAGGAGGGTGAACAAATTGTCGTCGGGGTCTCCGGTGGTCCCGACAGCCTGTGTCTACTTGATTTGATCTCGCGCTGGGGTGCCATCCCTATCGTCGCGCATTTTGATCACAAGCTGCGGCCTGAAAGTGCCAACGAGGCCGAATTTGTCCGCGAAATTTCAATCAACCGTGGCATGCTTTTCGAGCTGGGGGAGGCGGGAATCGAGAAAACAGAGGGCGGATCGCTCGAGGAGCGTGCTCGCCTGGTACGCTATCGATTTCTCGTGGACGTTGCCCGGAAATATTCCGTAGACAAGTTGGCCGTCGGGCACACTTACGATGATCAGGTGGAGACGATCCTGATGCACTTCTTGCGTGGAGCGGGTCCGGCAGGACTTCGGGGGATGCTTCCGGCTACGGAAATGTCGGATTGGGTTGGGATCCCGGGTTCATCGGGGCTCATGTTGGTGCGACCATTGCTGTCGGTGACGCATGAAGAGACGCTGGCGTACTGTGAACAAGTTGGATTGGAGCCGCGCTTCGATCGAAGCAACCGCGATGAGACCTATTTCCGCAACCGTATCCGGCATCACCTGCTTCCGATTCTCGAAGAATACAATCCAGGTGCCCGAGGGGTCATCTACAGCCTCGGCGAGATCATGCGCGCCGAGGTGGAGTACCTTCAGCAGGAAGTAGATGCGCATTGGTCTAGAACAACGCAAGTACTTAGCAGCGACGCGCTGATCGTGCGGGCTAGTTCGTTTCAAGAATTGCCCCTCGCTTTGCAGCGCGGCATTTTGCGCCGTGCGATCACGGAACTTCGACCAGACATCCGTGATCTGGGCTTCGATCATATTGAAAGGGCGTTGGAATTCTTGTTGACTGTGGATCGCCCGTCGGCGAAGCCCGTGATCGATGATCTATTGATCCACGATTACGGTGTGGATGTGCTCCTGGCCCCGGGAGACGAGATCCCTTTGCTGCCAGATTACCCCCAGATCGAGGATGGGATTCATCTCGAGCTTCTTCCGCTGGAAGAACTAACCCTTGCAAATGGCTGGAGGGTCCTGATTGCCGAGTACGAGGAGATGGATGTGGAGAAAGCCGATAAAGTGGGTGCGGATGCCTGGGACGTTTACATCGATCGCGCCTGCCTGGCAGATCCGGTGATCCTGCGCGGCCGCCAGCCCGGTGACCGGATCCAGCCGCTGGGCATGCAGGGCAGCATGAAGGTATCGGACCTGATGATCAACCGCAAAATCCCACAGCTGGCGCGTGAGCATTGGCCGCTGCTCTCTGCCGCTGGTGAGATTGCGTGGGTGCCCGGTTTGCACCTGGCGCATCCGTTTCGTGTGACCGACGAAACCCGTCGGGCGCTGCGGATGCGAGTTCGACCGCCGGAATAGTCGTCCGAAATTGTTGACTCGCCAGATGCTCTTTGCTAGAATGCCGGCAAGCTTTTGCGTTAAAGCTTAACAACTGAATATGGGAGATCAGCGTATGGGTCTCACGAAGCAGTGTGAGATCACGAGGTGGAGGTTCCCTGCAGCGATGTGGGGCTAACCCGGTAAACTGACCGGGGAAAATCGAAGAGATCAGCGGATGCCTCCGAAGCCAGCCACAGGCTTCCCTCTCCCTTCCTGGACAGTGAGTGCCAAATCCGTGCGGTGACGTGCGGGACAAAGCAGCTCACCGTGGTCGAAGACCGGCTCAAGAGCAAGCGGTCATTCGAGATTGTATGGAAGGGCGTAGCACGAGTCCATAAAGGCGCGCCCTGCGTGCCTTTTTTGTTTTACGGCATATGCTTGCAGACTGCATCTCGATGTTCTTGATCGGCGTTCGTGACCGTTGCCGGAACCGGGGTAGAAAGACAGAGAGAAACGTCCCAAACTCAGACTCGAGGAGGTCTATGATGGTCAAGGAAATATTGGAAAGAGCCGAACAGGATGCAGTCAAGTTCATCTGCCTGCAGTTCACAGATGTAACTGGCACGGTTAAAAGCGTTGACATCCCCGTCAATCGTCTCGAGCCGGCGCTCGAGGAAGGGGTGTGGTTCGACGGATCATCGGTCGAGGGTTTTGCCCGTATCCAGGAAAGCGATATGCGCTTGCTCCCCGATAAAGACACATACGCTGTGCTGCCCTGGTCACAGGATGAGCGCAAGCGGGCGCGCATCTTCTGTGATATTTACATGCCGGATGGAAGCCCATTTCCGGGTGACCCTAGGGGCGTGTTAAAGCGCATGCTGGCAAAAATTGAGTCCAAAGGCTGGAGCTATAACGTGGGCGCCGAGCCTGAATTCTTCCTGCTGAAGCGCAACGGACCTGAGAATATCCATCCGGTCCCCCATGACGTCGGGGGCTACTTCGATTTCTCCGCTAGCGACGAAGCCCAAAGAGTGCGTACCGAGCTTATGCTCGCTCTGGCGAGTATGGGTCTGGAGGTCGAGATGGGGCATCACGAGGTCGCGCTGGGTCAGCACGAGATCGACTTCAGATTTTCGGGTGCGCTGCGGGCTGCGGATAATGTCGTCACCTTAAAGTACACGATCCGTGCCCTGGCAGCGAAGAATGGGCTTATCGCGACGTTCATGCCCAAGCCCATATTTGGCATCAACGGATCCGGAATGCACACGCATCAATCCATGTTCGATGAGCAGGGCGCCAACCTGTTCTTCAATGCCGAGGATGACTATTTCCTATCGGAGATGGCTTACGGGTTCATCGCCGGTCAAATGAAGCACGCCAGTGCGCTCGCCGCGATCGTTGCGCCGACGGTCAATTCATATAAACGCATCGTACCAGGCTATGAGGCGCCGGTATATGTCTGCTGGGCGCAGATCAACCGTTCGGCGATGATCCGCATCCCGAGCAACACCGCCGAGCGTCCGATGTCCACGCGCGCCGAACTCCGTTTCCCGGACCCCTCCTGCAATCCCTATCTCGCCTTCGCCGGTATGTTGGCGGCGGGATTGGACGGGGTGGAGAATGGCCTGGACTGTCCCCCGCCGGTTAACGATTTAAATATTTACGAGATGACTGGTGAAGAACTGGCAGCCAAGGGCATCGCTCAGCTTCCGGGCTCACTGGCCGAAGCCCTGCGAGCGCTGGGGGATGACAGCATCCTCCAGGGTGCGTTGGGCGAGGAGATCTATGAGGCCTTCTCCCGTGCGAAGTGGTCTGAGTGGGATGAGTACCGCACGAGAGTCATGGATTGGGAGATTGAGTATTATTTAGAAACTGCCTGAGAGTCCCAATAAACTACATGGAGGACAAGACGCGCGCGCGTGTCTTGTCCTTTTTTATTGCGTTAACCTATCGCTTCTTTACGGGTTTGCACGCGTTCCCAGGTGCTGCAAAATGCGCACTGAGTCCCGCCTCTTGTCGGCTGTCCACAGGTCACACAGGTCTGATCCAAAGTGGCTCGCTCTTTATGATGATTGAATGTGATCTGATCCTTGGCCTGCAGGAAAGAAAGATAGAAGCCTTGTTTCGCGCCGGGACGATCGGTCTCGATCTGGTTGAGTATATTCTTATAGTAGATGCTCTTTGCATCGACAGAGTAAGGACACTCTTGTTGAATGTATTCGATTTCCCGTAGAAAGGCGTATGCTGCGGTTTCGCGTTCGTAGAAACGGTGAAACGGTTTTGCTTTACGGATAAAGCCCCGCTTCTCGGGCAGCATCGGGGCCTGGCTTTCGAGATAGCCAACGAGCCAGTTCATCGTATTACCCATCAGGGTGGCAGCTTCATCGTCCATGTTGTGTCCGGTGACGAGCACATCATAGCCGCCTTCTAGCGCCACGCGATTCATGATATGACGGCGCGTCAGACCGCAGAGCGAGCAAGGTTTGCCAGCTCCTCGGGGAGTAAACCGGGCAGCCTCGGGAATACTGGCACCTTGAGCGCGCTCGACATCCACCGTGATCAGATGAAGATTCCGTTCTCCGGCAAACTTCTGTGCGTAGGCACAAGAACGATCAGAATAGGCCTGGCCATCATCGATCCCGAGCCCGATATAGAGACCATCACAGGAGTAATCTAGCCCGGTTAGCACATCCCAGAGAGCGAGCGAGTCTTTGCCTCCGGACACGGCGACAAGAATTTTAGCATCGGCTTCGAATAAGCTATCTCTCTGGATGGTGTGCAGTGTCTGTTTCGTGAACCATGCCAGGAAATCTTCTTCACAGAGCGCCAGTTTGTGCTGGCGCATATTGATGACGGCTTTCTTGCCGCACTTCCTGCATTTCATCATGGGTCTCATCGCGGGCCGCCGCCGGAAATCACTGGGATCAATCGGATGCGATCATTTTCATGGAGGATCTCGTCATCCGTAATCAGTGTTTTATTTCTGGTCGCCAGGACGGATTCGGGCGTTAAGCCCAATTTGAGGATCGCCGCCCGGACGGTCATGCCGTCGCGGACTTCGAAGGTTTCATTTCGGTACGTAATTTCAGCCATCATGCTCTTTTCGCCTGTCGGGTGATTCTACATATCGGGGCTGGATGAGGCGAGAGCAATCCGAGATTATGCTGGTTCGCTCGCTGGTGATTGCTCTCTCTCGCGCATGGCTTCGAATGAAGCGATTGCAACCTCAAGCATCGATGCATCCGGCTCACGGGTCGTCAAGCGTTGCAGCCAGAGATTTGGCGCGATAAGCGCCCGCGCCCAACGGAAATGCATCAGCCGCGAGCTCAAGCGAATGTACTCGTAAGCGAGCGAGGCCAGCACCGGTATGAGCAGCACGCGCGTGAGCAAGCGCATGCCAAGCGTTTGGGATCCAAGCGCAGCGAAAAGCAAGATCGAGAAGACGACGACGGTCAACAAGAAGGCTGTACCGCAGCGGGGGTGTTCACGGGAGAATTCGGCCACACTCGAGGGGGTTAGTGGAGCGCCGGCTTCGTACGCGTTGATGGTCTTATGCTCCGCGCCGTGATAGCCGAATACGCGGGCGATATCCGGAACGAAGCCGATCGCCCAGATATAGCCGATCAGCAAGCTCAGTCGGACCAGCCCCTCGGTGATATTGCTCCACAAGGTTGACCAACGGAAAATTCTCTCAGTCAGATAGCCTATACCTGCAGGTAACAAGAAAAAGAATACGATCCCGATTGAAAGAGAGGTCAGTAGCGTAATAACAAGCGTGGCACCCTCGATCTTCTCCTCTTCCTCCTCGGCTTGAATATTCGCGGAGAAGGTCAGCGCCTGAACACCGAGGACGAGAGCGTCCCAGAGGATAAACAAACCCCGGATAAAAGGCGTGCGCGTGAGCTTGCTCTTATAAAGAGCGCCGAGGTTCTCCGTCTTTATCTCGATCGATTTGTCGGGGGTGCGCACCGCGACTGCGTATGCATTGGAGCCCCGCATCATGACGCCCTCAATGACGGCCTGGCCGCCATAAACTGGAAGCTTATCGCTCATGCTAGCTCACTTCCCGACGGCATAAATGAAACGGATAAACGTTTCGATGCCGCGGTAATAATTAGGAAGATGCTGTTTCTCGTTTGGGCCATGGATGTTATCGGAGGGCAAACCAAATCCCAGCATCAGGCTTTCAGCGCCGAGGATGTCTTGTATGATCCCCACGATCGGCACAGTTCCACCGATCCTATCGAAGAGTGGCTGCTCGCCCCAGACGGCCTCAAGTGCATCTGCGGCAGCCTGTACCTCGGCCGATTCGTGCGAGATGACCGAAGGTGGCGAACTGGAATGTTCGATCAACTCCCATGTCATCGTGGCGGGGACATTGTCCTCAAGGTAGCTCTCAAACGCGGCGCGGATCTTATCGGGCTTTTGCTCAGGTACCAGACGCATTGATACCTTGGCCATGGCCCTGGCCGGAAGCACCGTTTTCGAGCCCTCTCCCGTAAAGCCGCTGATAATGCCGTTGACATCGAGCGTCGGCCGCGCTCGGGCACGTTCGGTCACGCTGTAGGCAGGGTCACCGAAGAGCAGTGCTGCGCCGGCATGTTCCTTCCACCAGTCATCATCAAGCGTTGGGAGCAGCTCGCGCTCCTGTTTGCTCAGTTCACGTACTTCATCGTAGAAGCCGGGGATCGTCACTCGACCGAGGTCATCACGTAAACCCGCGATCAATTCGCAGATCGCGTTGGCAGGATTGTCGACCACGCCTCCGAACATCCCTGAGTGCAGGTCTGAACGCTGCCCCTGCAGTCGGATTTCAAAGTAGGAGAGGCCGCGCAAAGCGATGGTTATGGAAGGTTGGTCGGGAGCAAGGATGCTCGAATCGCCGTTCAAGCAAAAATCGCATGCCAATTTCTCTTTATGTTTCTTGACGAACGCCTGCAGGTTTGGAGAGCCGATTTCCTCCTCTCCTTCGAGCATGAATTTCAGGTTAATTGGAAGCTCTGCCGTGGTCAGAATCGACTCGATCGCATTGAGGAATGCGACGACCTGACCTTTCATGTCCGACGCACCGCGTGCGAATACGTCATCACCGCGAATGACCGGGTCAAATGGATCCGAATCCCATTCACCAATCGGGTCGGTGGGTTGAACGTCGTAATGACCATAAAAGAGCACCGTGGGAGCCTCGTCCCCGGCGCGCATCGATTCTGCGTAAACGACCGGGTGACGTTCGGTGGGCAGGATTTCTGCCTTGTCGAAGCCCATTTTTTCAAGACGATCCCTCAGCCAGCGCGCCGCGCTTATGATATCCTCTCCATGCTCGGGTAGCGTGGATATTGAGGGAATTTTAAGAAGCTCAAAGAGCTGCTCTAAAAATGAATCCTTGTGTTCTTCAGCGTATTCGATAGCCTGGTTGAGTGACATATTGGTTTGCTCCCAAGATCCGGGGTTGGATTGTCTGCGGGCGAGTGAGCCTTTAGTGTTTTCTCGGCCGACGAAGCTATTCTACCACCAGGCTTGATCGACCGGTTCGTGTGATGCTTGCGCCAAAGCAGCGCATCGGGATTGAAGCCAGTTACAACGAATGAGGTGAGGGGATGAAATTCTCAGATAATGCCGAGAAACGCAGATTCGAGAGCGTTGAATCCGCAATCGGAGCGACACCGATGGTGCGGCTGAATCACGTGACCGCGGATGTCAAGCCCGCAATCTATGCCAAGCTGGAGATGATGAATCCGGGTGGGTCAGTAAAGGACCGCATCGGGATTTCGATTATCGAAGCTTACGAACGAAGCGGGGACCTGAAGCCAGGCGGCACAATTGTTGAAGCGACGTCCGGGAACACTGGTGTCGGTCTGGCGATGATCTGTGCGACGCGCGGGTATCAATCCGTGTTTGTCATGCCGGACAAGATGAGCCAGGAGAAGATCGACACTCTGCGAGCGTTTGGTGCGCGCGTCGTCGTTACCCCTACTGCAGTAGAACCGGACGATCCGCGCTCATATTACTCCGTCGCCAAGCGCATCGTCGAAGAAACGCCCAACGCGGTTTTGGCGAACCAGTATCACAACCCTGCAAATCCACAGAGTCACTACGAGACGACAGCCCCCGAGATTTGGGATCAAAGCGATGGTAAGGTCACGGATATCGTCGTCGGGATGGGGACGGGTGGGACGATCACCGGGTTGGCACGCTACTTCAGTGATCACGGGCATCAGGTCAATATCGTCGGGGTGGACCCGGAGGGCTCGATCCTGTATGACGCCTGGAAACGGAGTGCTGATCCCTCCGGTCTTCAGGCGGAGACTTACCTGGTGGAGGGCATCGGGGAGGATTTCATTCCGGGCACTCTAGACCTTTCAATGGTTGATGAAGTTGTGCAGGTCGATGACGCCGAATCATTTCAATGGACGCGCAAAATTGTGCGCGAGGAAGGAATCTTCTGCGGTGGCTCGTGCGGCTCGGCACTGGCCGGCGCGATGAAATACGCCGGGGATCTGGATGAGGACCGGCTGGTGGTTGTTATCTTCCCGGATTCTGGTGCTCGTTATCTCTCCAAAATCTTTGATGACGATTGGATGAGGGAACATGGGATGCTCCCCGCAGAGCGCCAGCCGGTGAGCGTGCGTGAGGTCGCGGGGAGTGTCGGTAGGACTGAGTTAATCCTCGCCTCGCCCAGTGACCGGGTTGTCGATGTGATCAAGAGAATGCGTGAAGATGCGATTTCTCAACTGCCGGTTGTAGATGAACATCATTCATTGCTCGGCGTCGTATCCGAGGTCGATTTGCTCAATCATATGTTGAACGTAGATCACGAACACCAGCCAGACGAGACGATCGAGATGATGATCAACCGTGATGTCCCCAGAGTCGGCTCGACGCAGCTTTTCGAGCAGATCGTGCCCGAACTGATGCAATCGAAGATGGTCATAATCACGGATGAAAGCGGTCGTCCGGAAGGTATCCTGACCATGATCGACGCGCTTGAGCATGTCACCAGGAAGGAATTTAGTTGAGACCGCTTCCGGATCTCCCTCGCCTACGCATCGTAAGTACGACAGCTCTCCGGCCTCACGAGCAGGTCGAGCAAGAACGGGTAGAACCGATTGTGCGTGGCCTTAGCAGGGATGGCATCTTGAAGAACCCGCCGCTCGTCATGCGCCTGCATATTGAAGGCGAGCACTACCTTGTTCTGGATGGTGCCAATCGCACGATGGCTCTCAGATCCCTGGAGGTACCTCATGCCCTGGTGCAGCTTGTTCGGCCAGGCATAGAAACCGTCCGCCTGCGGACCTGGAATCGTGTTGTTTACGCTTCCGCTTCACGCGAGTTATTTGACCGGTTAGATGCGCTCACTGACATCGTTCCGGCGCCGCGCGATCGCAAGGAGCAGCTTGAAAGCATCGCGGCTGGTGTCCGACTGGCTTATCTCTATCTACCTGATGGCTCAGCGTGGGAATTGGGGCGGGAGCGGGAAGCGCTCGAAGAGCGTATGGCCCATCTGGGTGCCCTGATAGATGTTTGCATGGAGTGTGGAAAGACTGATCGAACGAGCGAGATGGATGTTCAGGGGCTGGCGGGCTTGTATGAAGAATTCGCCGGTGTGCTCGTATTTCCCTCGATTGAGGTCGAAGAAGTTGTCGAAGCGGCGATCAACGAAATCGTTTTACCGGCGGGGCTGACGCGTTTTATCGTCTCGCCGCGTGCCCTGCGGGTTAACTACCCGCTGGAGCAGCTCGCCGAGAAACTCCCGATCGAGACGAAGCAAGAACGTCTAAATGCGTGGGTTCAGGAACGAGTGCAAAATCAGGCGGTCCGCTACTACGCTGAGTCAACGATTGTGTTCGACGAATAGCCTGCGGCTACGCTAGCGCTTGGTCGAGATCCTCGATCAAATCCTGCACGGCTTCGAGGCCGATCGAAAGTCTGATCAGAGCCGGGTCGATCTCCAGGCTCGAACCTTCGGTCGAGGCATGCGTCATGCTGGCGGGGACCTCAATCAGCGATTCGACCCCTCCAAGCGATTCGGCCAGCGTGAATATTTTCGTCGCCTCGGCGACACGCCGTGCACCTGCTGGACCTCCTTCGGGGACGAAAGAAACCATGCCACCGCCATTACGCATCTGTCTTCGTGCCAGGTCATATTGTGGATGTTTGCGGCTGAACGGGTAGTAAACGGATACAATCGATGGATGGGCCTCGAAAAATTCAACGATGCGGTCGGCGTTCCGGGCGTGCCGATCCATGCGCACAGGCAGCGTTTTGATCCCACGCAGAACAAGGAAACAGTCCATCGGTCCAGGAACGGCGCCAACCGCATTTTGGATAAAGGCGAGCCGCTCAGCGAGCTCGTCGTCATGGACGACCAACGCGCCACCGATCAGATCAGAATGTCCTCCCAGGTATTTTGTCGTTGAGTGGACGACAATGTCCGCTCCCAGGTTCAGCGGCTGCTGCAGGTAAGGCGTTGCAAACGTGTTATCGACGGCGATCCAGGGCGGATTTGGCATGCTACTGATTTCTTCGGCGATGCCGGCGATGTCTACGAGATGCAGAAGGGGGTTCGTGGGCGACTCGAGCCAGATCATGCGAGTCTGTGGTCGGATCGATTCGATCAGGCTCGAGCTTTCCGCCCCCTTCGTGTAGTCAAACTCCAGGCCGTATTTTCGATAGATCTGTTCAAATAAACGATACGTTCCGCCATAAAGATCGCTGACCGCCAGCACGTGATCGCCGGGCTCAAGCAAACGCATGACCGCGTCCGTTGCGGCCATGCCTGAGGCGAAAGCCAGGCCAGTGCTGCCTCCTTCGAGCGACGCCATGGCATCTTCAAGAGCTTTCCGCGTAGGATTACCCGTGCGGGAGTATTCGAACCCCCTGTGCTCGCCAACGGCACTTTGTTTGTAGGTCGAAGTCTGGTAAATTGGTGTCATCACTGCACCGGTTGATGGGTCGGGATCCTGGCCTGCATGTATGGCGAGCGTTTCAAAACGTGGTTTACGATCCATGATTACGCCTCTCGGGTTAAAATGGTGACGGTCAAGCCTTGTTCAGATTTCGGATAATTTCATAATAATAGTCGTAAATATTGTAGTATTGGATTATGTATCTTCAAATTGAAGATCCCTCTGAGGTTCCATTGCCGCCTGAGGAAATCAGGATAAACGCGGTCGAGTTGGAGCCATATCCTGATGGCCGCAGGGTGCGTATGGTGCTAAAGCTAACTCCGTTTCAATCCCCGCCGAACATCGCCGTATCTGTCGAAGACGCCCGTGGGCAGGAGGTGAGCAGCCTGAGCATCATCGGCGCGACTGAAGCGACCATGTCATTGACGATCCACCTCCGCGATCCAGAAACGGAACCGCCTATCACGTTCAATATGAGCGTGAGCTATGAAGAGCAGGGCACCGTGGATCAGCGAGCAGAAAGCCTCTCGATGACGGATCCAGAGGAGGGCGATTGAGATGGATTCGGTCATCAGGCATGCGATCACACCACCGGCGTTCGATGAGACCAAGGTTCATCGCGACCGGCTCGTCGACCAGCTGCATGCCAATGTGCCCAGGAAGCTCATCGCGATCGCCGCGCCTCCTGGCTACGGCAAGACTACCCTGCTTTCCGATTTCACCGCGAACACGGATCTGCCTGTTTGCTGGGTGCGCATAACCCCTGCGGATCAGGATGTTTATCGTTTTGTCAGTGTTTTAAATGAGTCGCTCAAGAAGAGATTCCGCAGGTTGAACGGGAAAATCGAGCTGGATAAGCTCTTCGGTTCAGCGCCCGAATCGCTCGGCCGTATTTTTGCCGAGACGATCGATGAACACATAGCAGAGACATTCGTGATCCTGCTCGATGATGTCCATCTGATCAACACTTCAGAAGGAACCACGACGTTTCTTGATGCAATGCTAGAAGTTCTTCCCGAGCAAGTAACACTCGTCGCCGCTGGCAGGGAGGTGCTGGAGGTCTCGCTGGCACGTTTGATGGCGAAAGGTGCGTTGGCAGGTCTGGGGCCCCAGGATCTAGCCCTCACACCAGGTGAGATCGTCGAGCTTGCCCAGCAGCAATCCGGCCTTTCTCTCACCGAAGACCACGCAGAACGCCTATTTGAGGAGACTAAAGGGTGGGTGACCGGTCTGATCCTTTCGGGAGAACTTTCTGGCAAGGATCTGCCCTCGCTGGTATTTGACTCTCGTCCGATGGTCTATGAATATCTGGCTTCTGTCGTTATGAACCGTCAGCCGGACGACCAGCGGCGCTTCATGCTCGATTCGGCTGTCTTCCCGGTTATGACCGCTGTGGCTTGTGATCAGGTGCTTGAGCGGGAGAACAGTCTTGATGTCCTGCTACGCCTTCTGCGCGCCGGCTTATTTGTATCCGCGACCAATGAGACTCCGCGTGTTTTCGAATATCATCCGCAGTTCAGAGAGTTTTTACTGGATTCTGCAGAAGCATCCAATCCGGGGAGGTTGATACGGCTGAAACGCAGAGCTGCCCAGCACCTCGAACTTGAAGGCGCCAGCGAACAAGCGGTAGATCTGTACGCTTCGGCAGCAGAATACGAACAAGCCGCGAATTTGGTCGAACGCCAGGCGCAGGAGATGTATCAGCAAGGGCGCTGGCAGACTCTTCGGGATTGGGCAAATCTTCTTGAGATCCGCGACGTTCAACTGCCCAGCCTTCATCTGTATATCGCACAGAACGCCCTCGATCAAGGTCATCTCGAGGAAGCCGAGGCGTCATTTGAGCGCGCCCGGGCATGGATTTCTGACGACTGCCCGAAATCTCTCCAGGCGTTGTCAGAGACGATCCGTGGGCAAATCGCGATGAGGGCAGGAGACTATCTGGCCGTGCATCATGCCCTGGATCGGGCCGAGGAACTGCTGCACCCTGGTGGAAGTCGGATGCGCAAGGCACAATGCCTTCGACTCAGAGCGGATGTCCTCGAAGCTGAGCGCGGCGATTTTCTGGGCGCACTAGAGCTGGTAGAACGAGCCATCGAACTGCTTCAACAAACAGATTACCCATTTGTCCTGGCGTCAACTTATCTTGATCAAGGTTATCTTCACGCCCGACTCGGAGATGCCATTGAAGCTAATACCAGCAACTTGAAAGCCCACGAGATTCTGGTAGATCTGGGCGCGCCCGAACCACTTGCCAGATCGTTTAACAATCTGGCGTTTGATGCTCATAAAATGGGTCAATATCTAGATGCTCTCAATCTTTACTCTGAAGGGTTGAAATACGCTCGACGCGCTGCTGCTCCCATTATGGAGACCAATATTTTATTTGGACAGGCAGATCTATTCTCGGATCTAGATCTGGCGCTGCAAGCGGCGGAGCTATATGGGCAAGCACTGGCGATCTCGACCGAAATTGATGATGTCGATTTAATCCGTTACGGATGTGTTCAAACGAGTGCGCTGCATCGTCGGCGACAGAGCTATTCACTCGCTAATCAATGGCTTGCGCGTGCCATCGAACTCGGGCCGGACGATGAAACCGATCCGTCGATCAAGGTGCAAATGGCGACGGTAGAAGCCCAGGTCAACACAAATAAATCCATTGAGACACTTAGCGCAATGGATGTAGATAAATCTCAGGGCGATGTATATCAGAAGACGTTAATAAAGTATTTCTTAACCCGGAGTTACGTGATGCTGGGGGATGAACAATCCGCATCTGAGCATCTGGAGGATGCACTGGATTGGTCTGGGACTAACGGGGCCGAGTACCTTCTGGCGGCTGAACTCTCCCACGATGAACCGATGAGGGCATTCACCAGGGAGCGAATGGCACAGCATCCGGTCTATGCTGTCATCAATCGCCGTATCGACTCGATGCGTGTGCTTGCTCAACAATACAA
>CBFDDM010000083.1:0-14173 GCA_965603565.1 uncultured Anaerolineales bacterium
CATTCAGTCCCGCGATCTCCTTGCCGACCTGCTCCATATACCTGCCCGCTTCGGTGAGCTGCCCCAGATTTTGCTGAATCTGCACAAACGATTCGCTCGTGCCGCGTTGATATTGACTCGTTTCGATGAGTCTCTCATTCAACGCGTCGATGCGCCGATTTGTGCGTTCCCATACCCAGAGCAGCGCGGCGAACAACGCGACCAGAAAGAAAAGAATCACAGCGAGCAGAATCAGCGTCATGTTCTCCATATGTATCGCCTCTCAGCGGCTCGTGATTGTAATCGGTCTAGAGTTTTTCAGCGAATGAATCAAACAGCAAGATATGCGACGACAGCGCTGTTGATGAAGTCGTCTTGACTCATTCAGTGACCGCCTCTGATCCATCAGCATCCTGCTTCTCGAAGCGGTAGAGCTGCAAGAAAATAGCAACGGCGATCAATCCAATCACGCCTGCGCCCCACCACAATATACGCGGATCGAGGTTGTCCAGAACCAGCCCGGCCATCAATGGGCCGATCGCAAAGGGTATGCCAAACGAAAATCCGAACACGGCCATGTAGCGGCCGCGCATCTCCTCGGGTGCAAATCGAGCCACGATCGCCTGTGACACCGGCGCCACCAGCATCTCTCCAATCGTAATGATCACCATCGCCAGGAGAAATAATGTGTAGATCGAGACGAAACCGTACAACGCGAAACCAACAGCGTAGAGAAGCGTACCGACAGCCATCATCAGCATACGCGGGTAGCCCTGGATCTTGCGCGTAACCCAGAACTGCAAAAGGACAACCATGACCGCGTTCAGACTCAAAATAAATCCATAGCCCGATTCGGGGATGGCATGGACATCACGCAGGTAAACACCGAGCGTGGTGCCGAAATTCATGTATACAAGCCCCATGAGAATGCTGGCGGTCAGGAAGACCATGAAAGGCGAATCTCGAAATACCGTGAAATAACCCTTGAAGGTTACACCGACACTTTCCTGTTTCTCTCCGGCCGGACGCTCCGGTTTGGTCTCGGGCAGAGTGCGCCAGACGATCACAGCACTGATCAGGCTGATGACCGCATCGGCGAGGAACAGGAGCAAGTAAGAACGTGATGCCAGGAAGCCGCCGATAGCAGGCCCAATCGCAGCCGAGACATTGAAAGCTACCCGGATAATGCCGAAACCCTCGGCGTGCTGTTCCTCCGGCAGCAGGTCCGCGACCATCGCCTGACGCGCCGGTCCACCCGTGTCGGTAAATATCCCAACGAGCAGCGCCAGAAGGTAGAAGATCTGCAGCGAATCAACCAATCCCATCGCCACCGCGCTGAGCGAAGTTGAAACCAGGCTGAAGATAAGCATGCTCCGTCGACCGATACGATCCGTGAGCGCGCCGCCGATTGTCGAGCCGATGAAACTCGAGAAGGAAAACGCCGCGAAGAGGAAGCCCACCTGGGTCATGCCGACGCCGAATCTGCTGGTGATATAGAGCGCGAAAAAGGGGAACAACAGCGCGCCGCCCAGGTGGTCGATGAATGTCACGACCACCAGTTTACGGAATGAAGATGGATATTCACGCATGATCCCGCGCCCGCGCGCAATTAATTCTCTTGGCCGCATATCCTTAATCCACTATCAGACGCAGTGCAACGCGTTCACTAACCGATGTGCAAAATGCCGATACATTGTACCCCCCGTTTAGAACTACATTCTCTTGGAACCGTCGAATTTTGTTTAACGTGGAGTTAAAGTATCGAAGCCCGTTCATTCCGGGCTCTTAAAACCTGCTTTCTTTCAGACCCATCTTACGGATCAGTTTTGGATTTTTTCGCTGCTTCTTCGAGTTTCCAACTGTAGTTCGTCCGTCAAATCCAGTCGCAGCGGCGTCAGGGAAACCAGATCGTTGTCCAGGGCCCAGCGATCGCTGCCCTCTTCGGGAGATGTGAGTGGGGTCGCCACAAACCAGAAGTGCTCACGACCGCGCGGGTCTTTGTCCGGCACCACAGCCCCATTGTACGATCGAACCGACTGGCGCGTCCAACGGTAGCCTTTCACGTCCCCTCTTGGAAGATTGACATTGATCAAGGGATGCTCCTGATCCAGCACGATCTCGATAGACCTCTTGATCGCTTGCTTCAAGGGATCAAATTCTGGCTCGCCATCATCGACGGGCATGCTGAATGCCGCCGATCGGACCCCGAGCAAGGATGCCTGCTTCGCCGCAGCTACCGTTCCCGAATGCCAGATATCACTGCCCAAATTGGTGCCAAGATTCACACCTGAGAGGACAAGATCCGCTCCTCCCCAATGGTATAGGCCTAACGCGACGCAATCGGCTGGTGTGCCGTTTACCCGGTAGGCTGTGAACGATTTCAGCGAGGTTTGACGGTAGGTCAACGGACGCTGGATGGTGATCGCCTGCCCCATTGCGGATTGCTCGACATCCGGAGCCACCACAAGAACTTCGCCAAATTGCTCAGCTACTTCGGCCAGAGCGACCAACCCGGGACTGAAAATGCCATCATCGTTTGATACAAGTATTCGCATAATTCGCCTTTCGACTTTTATGGTTGATAGTGATTCAGACATGCTCGGGATCGCACGTGATTGAATCATATCGCAACAATGACAGCCCAGTGTGAAGTTTACTCAACGTTGCCACGGTCGAGCGAAGGAACGCCTTATATCGAATGATCCCAGCCCTGGCAACACAGCAACCCAGCGTAGGCATGTCCATCGCTGAGCATCAGCGCAATCAACTTGACCCAATAATTAAGGAAAAGCCCCCACATGTGCGGGGGCTTTGGTCAGCTCTGGTTAGGCGTTATGCAATCGTTACGCTTGCCGCCTGCAGTCCCTTGGGACCCTGCTCAATAGTGAACTCGACGCGCTGGCCTTCCTCCAACGTCCGGAAGCCTTCCGCTTCGATCGCCGAGTAATGAACAAAGACGTCATCTCCATCTTCAACCTCGATGAAGCCGAAGCCCTTGCTCGCATTGAACCATTTGACCGTACCAAGAACTCGTTCCGACATCTTTCCTTGCCTCCTTAGGGCAGACTGATTGCCGAGGTGCTTGTCTCGTTCCCGGTGGTCGGTGCTCTGCTAACGCAAGCCGGCCCGAGCTGCGAACGCTCAGGCCTTGATCTTTCGACTTCCAGACAGAACGTGCATGCAACCTTCAACGCGACATATTAACACAGTCCCACGATTTTGAATAGTAACCGTTTGGTACTCTTTTTAAGACGCTCCTGAGACGAAATCCTGCAACGATTCAGGACGTTTTGCCCTATTAGAAAGAAGGTTCAGTACCCCGTTTCCCACCCTAGATAGGCATCATAGATCTCGGGTAGTGTGGCCCAGACGACCTCACCCCGCTCGACATACGGTTGAATAGTTTTCAACCAGAGCTCAGTTTGATCCTGGTTCAGGGGTGAACCAAGGCTCCATGTTTCCTAAAATTGGATATTTTGCCCGGGATCTGCCATGGTACCGGCTTCGCTCAATTCATCCTTAAAATGATCCGGAGCATATCTAGATGTGAAGCAAACAACACCGTGGTCTCTATCTGCACGGCTTAGGAAGTAGCTTGGCTTGAGCGTGGTACGGATGTTCGAAACAGCACCAGTGCAAGCACCGCAGCGACGAACATAATCGCGGCCCCCACCAGGAAGACGGCGCGAGGGCTTATACCCTCAAAAACATAGCCCGCCCAAACCGGCCCGAAGATCAGCGCCAGGCTGCGCGTCGATTGATACAGGCCGAGCAACCTTCCCCCCGTGCCCCTGCCCCCGAAACGTGTCATCAAAGACTGTAAACTGGGTTGTGAGACGCCCTGCCCAAATGCGAAAGGCATGAACGCAAGAGCGGCAATGACCGGCGTAGAAGCAAGACCAACTCCGAGCATCGCCAGCACAAGCGCGACCTCGCCAACCACGAGAAGACGCAATTCGCCCAGTCGCTCGATCATAGGTCTGAGGATCGCAACCTGTGTGATTACCGTGAGGAAGCCGTGCAGCGTGAGCATCAGGCCAATAGCCAGTTGGACTCTTCCAGGAGGGATGTTGTCAACGAACAGCACGCGCTCAGCATACAGCGCAAATGTCGCCGGGAGCGCGGAGAAAGCCAGCGTTGCGAAAAAGGTTACGCCGAGGATTACAACTAAGTTGGGTTTTCGTAATAAGGGTCCGAGTGGCAGCCCGATCAAATCTTTTTCCCCAGCTGCCCCTCTTTCTTCCGGAGATAACGATTCCTTGAGTGTGATCAGGGTAAGGAAAAATGTGCCTGTTGTGATGATCGCCGCACCCAGGAATGGAACGGTCGGACCATAATTTGCAAGCAGGCCGCCAAAAGCCGGTCCAAAAATGAAGCCAACCCCGAATGCACCTTGCAGCAGGCCGAGGCCATGAGCGCGATCTTGCTCTTCAGTTATGTCGCTTACGTAAGCCTGCGCGGTGGTGATGTTGCCTCCGGTGAGCCCATCCAATACACGGGCGATATAGAGCATAATCATTCCACCGCTGATCGTCAGCGTGCCGGTCGCCTGGTCGATTCGGGCGCCAATAGGACCTGCGAAAATGAAAAGCACAAACGCAAGCACCGTCCCAACTTGACTCACAAGCAGGACCGGTCTGCGTCCGATTCGATCCGATATACGCCCTAAAATCGGAGCGGCGATGAACTGTGCAGTGAAATAAGCCGTGGATAGCAGCGTCACCTGCGGGATTGTGCCGCCGAACTGACCCTCCGCATACAAAGGCAAGATCGGCAGGATCACACCTGCACCGAGAATGTTTGTGAAGATGATCAGCAGGATTGGGAAGAGACGTCTGAATAGCATCAGGAATGGCCAGCCCACAAAACGAATGGGTCATCTTATCACAGTCGGACTATGCAAGATGCGGTCCTACGGGCTGGAGCATCTACGGTTACGGTATGGGGGTCCTCAGCTGCGTCGTGTAGGCAGGCCAGGGGACCGCGACCCAGCGAGTATAGCCATGCTTCTCTGCAGCGTAAACCCGGCCATGCGATTCTTGTCGACACCCGGGCTCATCCTCGACGATCACCAAGGGATAGTCTGCATGGAACGGGCGAAATACAACCTTGCCATCCTGACAAACCCAGGTCTCGATCAGATAGCCGCGGTAGTCGTCTTCGGTCATCCAGATGGGATCCCAGGCGATCCAGACTTCCTCTCCCAACCGACTCGCACGTACGTTTGATACCGGACCATAAAGTTCGGAATCCGGAAGCAAACCATAATAAGGTTCAAGTGACATGTAATCACCATCGATCTCCAGCAAATCTGCCTTGACCCAGCAGTAATCGATGTAATTCCACGGATCAACGTAGACCCAGGTTCCCTCTTCATTGCGGTTCAAGACGGTAACCCGATTGCCGGGATACAGTCCCCACTCATATAGATAGGCGGAGCCGGGACCATAGCGGCAATTCGACTGGACGTTCACCCGCCCCCGTACTTGCGGAGTAGCTGTAACCGTCGGTGTGCGAGTAGGGGTCAGCGTGATGGTCGCCGTCTCTGTGACCGTAGGGGTTTGCGATGGGGTCGGCGTATTGGTCTGGGTTGGGGTGAGAGTTGGTGATGCCGTTTCGGTCGGGGTATTCGTCGACGTCGCCGTATACGTCGGCGCGATCGTCGACGACGGTGTCATGCTCGGTGTCGCAGATGCGATCAAACTGGCAACCTGGACCGGTGCGGTGCAGGCAGCGACCAACAACATCGCCAGACAGATCAGCAATGTCCGTACAACGACGTGATCCACGTAGGCTTTTCCCATACGAAACATACTTCTTGCGCATCCTTACGTTTGGCGCTTTCCCTGCGCGCATTGTAGGCATCGTGCAGCAGCAAGGCAAGGAGAAGAAAGTCCTGTTACGGCATCGAGCCATATCCGCACATTATTGCCCGGCTTTTCATTCGATGGATTCTTGGAATGGAACCAGAAGTGTGCAACAATGACAGTGGGAGTGCTCACTGTTCACATCCACGGACCGCTGGCGGGAAGGAGGCCTACATGGCCGTTGACCTGACTGTTCACTTGAAAGATGAGCCCGGGACTCTCGCTGCAATGGGAGAGGCGTTAGGTGCAGCGCATGTCAACATCGAGGGTATATGTGGATTTCGATGTGGAGACACGGGTCACGTCCACATCCTGGTTGAGAACCCGGGTTCGGCCAGGCGAGTTCTCAGCTCAGCAGGCTTCGAAGTTGAGGAGGTGCGGGATGTCATTGTGAAGGATATCGTCGATCGCCCGGGCGAGTTAGGCGGCATTGCCCGCAGGCTTGCTGAAGCGAATATCAATTTAGAATTGCTTTATCTTACCGCCTCGATGAAACTGGTCATTGGGGTGGATGAAACGGAGAAAGCGCTGCGCGTACTCGATCTCTAGTTGGTCTCTGCAAGTGTCCAATCGTAAATTAAAAAAGCCCCCGCGCTGCGGGGGCTTGGTTTTCGTGGTTTTTGAGATTTACACAGGGACTACGTTTGCTGCCTGCAAACCTTTGGGGCCCTGTTCGACCGTGAACTCAACTCGCTGGCCTTCTTCAAGCGACTTGAAGCCAGCTTGCTCAATTGCCGAATAATGCACGAAGACATCATCGCCATCTTCGCGCTCGATGAACCCGTAACCTTTTCCAGCGTTGAACCACTTAACCGTACCAAGAACTCGTTCTGCCATCTTTCCTTTGCCTCCTTATAGGCACTTTGCTTACAGGTGCTTACCTCGTTCTCGGCGGTCGTGGTAAAAACCAACCTGAGCAACGTTCGCTCAGGCATTATCTTGCGACTTCCAGATAGAACGTGCATGCAACCTTCTATAAGAGGTTACCATGTCCAAACAACTTTGTATAGGGCTTTTGTGAGCTCGATCACAAATTGATGTCTCCATCCCTGATAATCTCTGGAGCCATGCTTCTGCGAATCAGACACTGATGATCGACCTCAATATGGCTGAAGTGGATCCAGTTTCGATCCCACCCTCAACCCCGCCCAGCTCACGCGTTCCGGACCAATCTCAATATCCGGAAAATGAGAAGTAAGCCGAGAATAACGAAACTTCCGTAAACGAAGATCCACTTGATAAGCGATAGGATCGGAGCCAGGTATGCAACTGCGGTTTGCTGCGGATAGCGCAGCATGACCGCGGAGGTGGAGAGATTCTCCAGAAAGTCAAACAGCACAGCGAATACAGGCGCCAGGTTGACCAGGCGGAACCTGCTTCCTCCCTCGATTACCCTTCCCACGATCCAACTGATCGCGGTCACAAGGAAAAACCCATAGACTAAGGGAAATGCGACATCGAACGTATAGCGCGCACGCACGTAAGCAACCCGTCCCTCCGGTCCATAGATCTCTGCAAGTTCATAGAGATCTCCAGCCGTGTAGAAGAGATTCGTATCCGGCGAACCTGCACCCTCACTGACCTGTTCTGCGCGGGCAGCTTCACGCGGCAGCACAAAGGCACCAAACAAGATGAAGATTATAAGTGCCAACAGTGCCAACTTCCCGCTGCTTACATCGTGTAAAAAATCCGATATCCTGATCAGCACTCCAAGCCTCCCTGATAATCACCCTCGTCATTGCAGCCGACTAGAGGCATGTCCTGTCACTTCGCCCAGCTATCGTTACTTCTGACTTATCGACCGCCTTATTTAATCAGTGACTTCAACATTCCCAATCGCTCAATCTCCGCCGCAACTGGAACCCGGTCAGCGACACCTATTATGGAATTTCCATCATCCGCGACCGTATCAACCACCTGTTCTACACCTGCTCTGAATTCATCCAAAGCCGTGGTCTCGAGCAGCCAATCCTGTGGAATCCCCCCCCATAACGTGAGCTCCGGTCCGGATTTACGGCGCGCTTCCGGCAGAGGAGCGTCGCTTTGAGGCGGCCCACATACCCCCTCGACCATGTCGACGCCCGCAGCCGCCAACGGTCCCAGGAGATGCTCCATCGGGCCGCCCACATGCACGACAAACGATTTCCTTGCGGAGTGCGCGCGCTGGCATGAAAGAGAATAACTTGGTGTAAGGTACCTGGCAAAAAGATCCGGTGATATATATTGACCATCGAGATTGTCCGGCGAGAGCATGGCCGAGCCGGGCAGCTCAGCCAGATCGTGGACAAGCGACTGAATCTTCGCATCCAAAATATGAAGCAGTCGATCCACTTCCCTTTCATAATCTTGCAGCATCAACAGCCCTTCGCCCCAGCCGAGGTAGTCATGCAGCAAAGCAGATAGCGGTCGGCGGGGAAGCTCAATCGCTAATAGTATTCTTTCGCCCGCATGGCTGTCATCAAGCAGCAAACTTTCATCGATCTCGTAATGCAGTGACTCGGCAAGCTCCAAAGCAGGCTCAAAATCTTCCGGGGACGCGATGATATGGTCCATCTGCCACCAGTCATTATCCGGTCCGAGCGTCCAAGAAGCTGAAAGGGTCCGGCCAGCAAGATTGTAGCGGACGGTCCTCTCCTGCTGCCCTTCATCGATGGCTACATCCACGCCCTTAAATACTGCCTTCCAGGGTTTCACAGGAACCCACGCGGGTGATCCCAACTCGTGGGCGATCTCAACGTACGAAGAATCCGTCCATTGCGGTGGCAGCGTCCCCCGCTTAGAGTGCCATGCGAACCAGAGTGATAAATCCAGCATCCACGGCACTTCACCTTCGCTCGCTACCAATATCTGTTCCCGGACTGAACTTTTAGCCATCTCGTCTCCCTCGGTTAATTCACCCTGCCGCCGGTGAGCAGTTAGGCATGAGTTATTCCAGGTCAAATGCCCACTCGCCAACTCTCATTACAGCCTCGCGCTCGCCCGTCTCCGTCACGCCATCGATGTCCATCTCCTCGGATCCAATCATGAAATCTACATGCACTCGGCTGTTATTGCCTCCAATGCCTTCAAACTCCTTATCGCTCATCGTGGCCCCCTCCTCGACCGTGAATTTATACGCCCGCCCGAGGGCCAGATGCGAAGCTGCGTTCTCATCGTAAAGGGTGTTGTAGAAAAGCAGTCCGGATTGAGCGATAGACGAACTCACGGGGACGAGCGCGACTTCCCCGAGGTGCCGTGCGCCTTCATCGGTATCCGTGATGTTTTTCAACACCCGCTCGCTTTTGCCCGCCTCAAAGTTAACAATCTTTCCAGCCTCAAATTCAAATTCAAAGTCTTCAATGAGGTTTCCCGCATGAGAGAGTGGTTTTGTGGCTCTAACTTTCCCTTCCACCCGTTCGCGGTGGGGCAGCGTAAAGACCTCCTCGGTAGGCAAATTGGCGGCGAACTCGATGCCCGCCTTGCTCTCGGTCTTTCCACCATGCCAGATGTGACCTTCCGGGAGGCCAACGGTCAGGTCGGTGCCCGGAGCAGTGTACTTTAGCGCGGTGTAAGCTTTTCGATTGAGATGTTCACAGACGCTGTTCAACTCTTCCAGTCGCCTTTCCCAGACAGCGATCGGGTCATCCTCATAAATTTGTAGAATCTCGAATATTTTCTCCCAGAGCCGGTCGACACGCAGATCCTCCGGGGCTTCAGGGAAGACCAGATCTGCCCAACCCTGGACCGGTGCACAGATCACATTCCAGTTGACAGCATTTGAGGTCACATATTCAAGCGCCGATCCAAAATTCTTGTATGCCGTCTGCATCGCTGCCGCAACCTTTTCCGAATCCTGCTCCGCCATCATCTGCGGGTCTTCGGCATTAATCACGAGCGTTGGATCCCCTCGTTCAAGATACTCATGCAGTGCACCTACGAACCATTGTGGATATTCATCGAACGAATCCTCCGGCGCCATTTCGAACCGGATCCGATCGATTTCCTGATCCGCCCAGATCACGTCCACAAAACGCGCTCCGGCACGATATGCCGCACGTGTCAACGCACGCACGAAGGGTGTCAGCTCCGTAGGCACACCCCGGTTTAGCCACCGCCCAATAATGAGCAGCCGCTGGCCGGGCTGCAGATTGTTGCCAACCCGGATAGCCAGATCAGCGTATTTCTCAAGATTCTCTTGAAATGTGGCCATTCATAACTCCTCTTTCTTCGTCGAGATTTGCTCCATCGTCAGTCGTGGAATGAATCTTTTGGAGGGTGCACTACCCCAATCTAAAGCTCTTGGATTACACTCTACAATGCAATTCTATTACGGCAAAGGAATACCGATGAGATTCTTCGAGATCCTGACCCTGATCGTGCTTGGCATCAATCTGTTCACAACGCTATTTTTCCGTCGCCGGGGACCGCTAGCAGCGGGCCTGGTATGGACTGCGTTGATACTGACAGCATTGCACTGGTTCCTGGAAGGATCTCGCTGGCAAATGTACCCCGCTTACCTGCTTGTTTTTCTAGGGATACTTTTATATTACTTGTTTGAAAAAAGGGATCGCATCAAAAACATTTCGCACGTCGTGCGATGGGTTGGAGCGACCCTGCTTGTCATCCTTCTAATGACGAGTATCGCTCTGCCGGTGCTCTTACCTATCCCCGAGATCGGAAGACCTGGTGGAAGGTACGATGTAGGCACCCAAAACATTTCTCTCCTCGACCTTGACCGAAATGATCCGTATGCGCCAGACCCATCCGCCCCACGACGGATCATGGTTCAGATATGGTATCCAGCCCGACAGACCGGGGGAGATAAGATCGCACCGTGGATGGATTCCGCCAGGATCGTAGCGCCCCGAATTGCTGAATGGATCGGACTGCCATCGTTCTTTTTGAATCACCTTCGGTTAGCCGAATCCGGGGCGTTTCTCCAAGCTGCACCCGAAACTCAAGGCGCCCCTTACCCGTTGCTGCTGTTCTCGCATGGTTATGGAGGCTTCCGCGCCCAGAATACGACCCAGGCTCTGGAACTCGCGAGTCATGGGTTCATCATTGCCGCTGTGGAGCATACCTATGGTGCGGTCGTGACCGTCTTTCCCGACGGCACCGTCGCTGCCCACAACCCAGAGACCTTGCCCGACGGACTACCCGAACCCGAGTCGCTTGAAGCGACGCGAGCCCTTGGCCAACAGTGGGCTAAAGATCTTCAATTTGTGCTCGAAACCCTGGTAGATCCTGACGATGAACCTATCTCGTTGGAAATCACCTCCGTGATAGATCCATCCCGAGTCGGGGCTTTCGGTCACTCGACTGGCGGTGGCGCAGCAATCGATTTTTGTGTAATTGACTCTCGCTGTGATGCAGTCCTGACGATGGACCCCTACATGAAGCCGGTATCGAGCGAGACCCTCCATGACGGACTTGCCGAGCCGGCTCTGCATATCTTCAGTGAGCTCTGGCCAGGCGATGAGAACACAGGTCGTTTTCTTACATTCAGGGAGGCATCATCCGGGGAGACCACAAGCATCAGCATTGAGGGTACCGGGCATTATGACTTCAGCGATCTCCCGCTGCTGACACCACTTGCACATGCGATCGGGCTGAAAGGGCCATTGTCCGGCAAGCGAGTGATTGAAATTGTGAACACGCTATCCGTTACCTTCTTCGAAGTGACCCTGTATTCAATGAATAAGGGTAAGTTTGACCTGAGTCTGGAAATCTATCCTGAGATCAACACCTTCCCGTAAATCGAGCCTCATAGCCTTCGATTGGTCCTGTCGTTTAACTGAAAAGCACGATCCCAGGGAAGAATCCGGGATAGAAGGTGACGGGCAGATCAACTCAATCCATATAACTCACCGAATTTCATTTTCAGGTAATCGATGTAGGGTTGCGCCCTAATTAATCCGCCAGTCGTTCGCTCGATGAGATCCAACGCAGCATACTTCCGGCCGTGACGGTATATCTGTTCCTTCATCCAGGAATGCAAGACTTGAAACGATCCGTGAGCGGTTTGATCCTGTATTTCAGGATGATCCTGAAGAGCAGCTGTATAGAACTGGGTGCTGAGCACATTGCCGATCGTATAGCCTTGAAACATCCCGCCAATTCTCCCGGCAAACCAATGCACATCCTGCAGAACACCATCCCTGGTATCAGGAGCCTGAACGCCGAGGTCCGACTGATAGCGTGCATCCCACGCTTCGGGTAAATCGGAAACGTTCAGGTTGCCTTCGAGCAGCTGCTGCTCTAGATCGAAACGGATCATCACATGCAGGTTGTAGGTCACCTCATCAGCATCGGTCCTGATTAACGAGCGAGTGACTTTATTGATCGCTCTATAGAATGTCTCCAATGAGACGTCATTCAACTGGGCCGGAAAAACGGCCTGCAGCTCAGGATAATAGAACTCCCAGAACGGTTTGCTGCGGCCGATGACATTTTCCCAGAGGCGCGATTGACTCTCGTGCACACCGGAGGAAGTCCCATCTGCAAGCGGCAGCCCTTCATAAGCCGGGTCGATCCCCTGCTCATAGATCCCATGTCCGGCCTCGTGAAGGGTGCCGAAAAGCGCTTCTGTCAGATCGTTCTCCTTGATTCGGGTCGTGATGCGTACATCCCCGATGGAGAATGAGGTCGTGAAGGGATGTGGGCTGATATCCTCCCTGCCGCGTTCGAAATCATAGCCAAAATCGCGGATGACCTTCTTGCCAAACTCAAGCTGTGCATCTCCCGGGAAATGCTGTTTCAAGCAGCTGTCGTCGATCTCTGGAGCGGCGGCAATTTCATGCACCAAAGGTACGAGTTCATCCCGAAGTTGTTGGAATAGATCGCTCAGGATCTCGACCGTCATGCCTTCGTCGCTGAGATCGATCAAAGGATCAGCGATGTGATCGAAACCGGGAAAGAACCCCGAAAGTTCGCGACTAAATTCGAGTGTCTTTTGCAGCATTGGCTCGACCGCTTTAAAATCATTCTCTGGGCGAGCCGAGGACCAGGCCTGGTACGCAGCCGCCTGGTGCTCATTGAAAGCCGATACAAAATCAGCGGGAATGCGAGTGGCCTTATCGTAATCTCGTCGAGCAACCCGGATCAAAGCCGCATCATCGCTATCCGCGGGAAGATCTGCAAATTCTCGTTCGAGTTCATCCAACAAACGCCCGATCATTGGGTCGGTCAATTTCTCATGCCCTATACGTGAGACCACCGCCAATTGCCGGCCGCGCGCCTTCGCTCCGCCTGGAGGCATGAAGGTGGTTTGGTCCCAGCCCAGAACCGAGGCCGCTGCGCTAAGCGCTTCCACTTCCTGGAGCCGATTTTTCAATTCCTCAAGTTGCTTGCTCATCCTGACGTCCTATCTGTGTGATAAGCACTCATTGTCAATCAAGGTGCCAATAAATATACACGTTATCGACCGCCGGGGCTTGCTCAAATTGCTGTTAGCACTGCTTAATATGCAGGGGCTTGTTCGGAATCCTGAGGAGGATGGAACAAAATCGAGCAGGGATCCGTCTTGAACATATAGAGTTGCCCAAGAATAGGAGACACACATGTACGCAGCCCCACTACGCCAAACGGTCCTGCTGACGATCGCATGTTTAATCGCATCATGCAACACGCTTCTGGGTGGCATTGATCCACTCGCCGATTCCAGATGGAGTTTAGAGATGTTAGGATCCGAACCGGTGATTGAGGATCGGGCTCCGACACTCCACTTTTCGGATGGGCGCGTCGGTGGTTCAGCTGGATGCAACTCATTCCAAGGAGCCTACTCGGTCTCCGGTGAAATGATCACGTTCAACGATCTCGCGATGACACTGATGGCGTGTCCAGACGCGCAAGGGGTCATGGAGCAAGAACGCAAATTCTTCACAGCGCTCCAGGATGTAGACCGGTTCGAAATCAGCGAATCACACCTATCACTGATAACATCGCAGGGGACAGAGCTCGTGTTCACCCGACAGTAGTACCGGATGTTTCCACACATCTGACCACAAAGAAATCATAGATTCTCCAATATCACCATATTCTCAGCTTGGTGGCTCCGATGTCACTTTCAACGCTTACTTGAATGCGCAATAACAGCGCTTTGTCAGCATGCAAACACTCCTTCACCAGACAATATGGTTAGGCACAAACTATTTGTTTGGAAAGGAGAAAGGTCATGCGTTTGACTGGAAGTGCCATTTTGACCGCCATCTTGACACTGGCAGCGACGATCACCTCGTTCTACATGCTGTACCGGATTGCAAAGGAAAAAGGAGGCGCCCACGCACTGCTCGGGTTCCTGTTCCCTCCATATTTATATGTATGGGGATGGATCAACGCCCGGCGCCTTG
>CBFDDM010000084.1:0-14151 GCA_965603565.1 uncultured Anaerolineales bacterium
TGGAATGGATCAAGAGAAGACAAAGGCGCTCCCTCATTGGAATATGACCAACGTATATCCAGGGTTGGATGACCGTCAATTTGAGGCTGCGATCGATTCGCTGCGATCGAAAATCGAAGCGCTCGAGACGTTCTTGGAGAAGAATGGTATCCGCGAGGGTGGTGACTACCCGGCCGATAAGGAAAAGCTAGCTGCAGTGATCGCGGGATACATCGAGCGCATGAATGAGTGCGCATTGCTGGAAGACACCATCTCAGCCTTTTTATACAGCTTCGTCTCGACTGATTCATTCAATCAGGTCGCGAAGAAGAAACTCTCTGAGCATGAAATTGTTTCCGTCCGCCTGACGCGCGCCCACATCTATTTTCAGACCTGGCTGCGAGAAGCGGTTGACGATCAGGGGAATATTGAAGCTTTGATCGAGGCAGTGCCTGAATTGGAGCAGCACCGGTTTTTCCTTGAGGAGACATATCAGCAGGCTCAATACCGCATGAGCCAGGCTGAGGAGACGCTTGCTTCCGAACTCTCACTTTCCGGAGGAAGTGCCTGGCAGAAATTGCAGGGGACGATAACCTCACAGGTGTCAGTTCCGTTTGAACGGGACGGCCAGGTCGAGGAGGTTCCCATGCCAGCGCTCCAAAATATCCGTCGCTACGATCCGGATGAGAGCGTGCGCAAGAGGGCGTTCGAAGCCGAGATCGAAACATGGCAATCTGTCCGGGAAGCGTTGGCGGCATGTATGAACGGCGTAAAGGGGGAAGCGAACACGTTAAACGATAGGAGAGGACGTGAGGATTCGCTGCACGCCTCTCTGGACCAATCGAGGTTGGATCGCGAATCGCTTCAAGCGATGCTGGATAGCATGAAAGCATCCTTCCCACAGTTCCGGAAGTACTTCAAGGCGAAAGCTAAACTGCTTGGAAAAGGCCAGCTCGCCTGGTGGGATGTCTTTGTGCCCGTTGGGAAGGTCGAGCGCACATTCACATACGAGGACGCACGCGATTTCATTATTAAAAATTTCAACCAGTTCAGCGATCGATTGGCTGAGTTTACCGATCATGCTTTTGAAAGTGAATGGATCGACGCCGAGCCGCGCAAAGGCAAACGCGGAGGCGCATTCTGCATGGGCATCCCTGCTCTGGAGGAATCGCGCATTCTCTGCAATTTCGACGGTTCCCTGGATCAACTCTCGACACTCGCTCATGAGCTGGGGCATGCATTTCACAACGAGTGCCACACCGGCTTGACGATGCTGCAGCGATCTACACCGATGACATTGGCTGAAACGGCGTCGATCTTCAACGAAACCCTCATCACCGAAGCAATGCTGTCAGAAGCGGCCTCGCATGAGGAGGAACTCGCCATCCTGGAGAATTTCCTGCTGGGTGCTTCGCAGGTCATCGTCGACATCTACTCACGTTTCCTTTTTGAGAAAGAGGTCTTTGAGCGCCGCGAAAAAGGCGAACTGTCGCCGGAGGACTTCAACGAGATTATGATCCGAAGCCAGCAGGAGACTTATGGTGAGGGTCTGGACGAGCAATTCCAACACCAGTACATGTGGGCGTGGAAGCCGCATTACTATTCACCGAACCGCTCCTATTACAATTATCCTTACGCGTTTGGGTTGCTCTTCGGCCTCGGCCTGTTCGCCATCTACCGCAAACGCGGTGAGTCCTTCATCGAGGATTACGAGATGCTGCTCAGGAGCACCGGGCAGGGCAACGCCGCCGAACTGGCCGGACGATTCGGGATCGACCTTCGCAGCAGCGAATTCTGGCAGGGGAGCATCGATTTCATCGCTGAACGCATCGATCGCTACGCGGCGATTGCGGACGCGGCTTGATCGCTCCGAAGATGAACAGCGGATCCTTTGTGCTTAAGGAGAGGAATGCATATGGCTTTGAAGCGAAGTGACGGAAGGGGACCGTCCGAACTACGACCGTTACAAGCCGAGCTTGATTTCATTTCCTATCCCGAGGGCTCTGTCCTGTTTTCCAGTGGGGACACGCGTGTGCTTTGCAACGTCAGCGTCGAGCCGGGTGTTCCTGCGTGGATGCAGTTGAAAGGATTGCCAGGCGGCTGGATCACCGCCGAGTATGCGATGCTCCCGCGTGCAACACACACACGCTCACGCCGGGAGACTGACAGACCACGTGCCCGTTCGCAGGAGATTCGCAGGTTGATCGGGCGAAGCCTAAGGGCCGCATTCGATCTGGAAAAACTACCGCAGATCACATGCATTATCGACTGCGATGTGCTCCAGGCCGATGGTGGAACGCGTACAGCCTCGATCTCAGCCGGGTATATCGCGCTGGCGTTGGCGCTCTACCGTCAGGTCGAGCTTGGCAAGGCGAATTCTGAGATCTTCCTGCCTGCTGTGGCTGCGGTTAGCGCGGGCCTATTTGACGGCGAGACGATCGTCGATCTCGACTATGCAGAAGATTCTTCCGCAGATTTCGACCTCAACGTTGTCATGAACGCTAATAACGCGCTGATCGAGATTCAAGGGACCGCAGAAGCAGGTGCGATCGAGCGCTCAGATTTTCTTGAGTTGCTATCACTTACAGAGCATGCGGTTGTGGAAATTCATAAATTCCAGCAAGAGTGCCTGGCTGCCGCGGGAGTGTCGTTGGATCCGAAAGTATGGGGTTTCTGAAGGTTTTAGAAACATAAGAAAAAAGCCATCGCTTGCGATGGCTTTTTGGTATCGATTAGGCCAGATCACCATTCTTCGTCATCGTCGTCGTCGAAAAATTCTTCGTCGTAATCTATCTCCTCTTCTTCGTCAAAAGCCCAGTCCAACTCAATTGGTGATGTATCAACAACTTCTAGGAATGCTCCACAGCTGTGGCAGGTAATCTTCTGACCGATCTTCGCGCCTTTGCCGACGTTGACTTCCGCGTCACATTCCGGGCATGAACCCCGTGTCATTTTTTGACCTCCTGAAGGGGCTAAGATGCCTCGCAGTGTAAGCGTGATGTGTTGAATAATTGTATAGGTAACGTTGAATACGCGTTCAAAACGAATGTGAATTGTTGAAAAACCATATTAAGCGCGGAGCATGTGAACCAGTCATCGTCCATTGAGAAGAACTGCCTAAACGAACGGGAGCAATTCGCTGTTTACCAGGAAAACCCCGCCGAGGTAGAGCATAAACCCTCCGGTCAACAAGATCAGCATTCGGTAGAGTCGATCTGTCAACCAGTGCGCTCCAGCACTTGTGGCCACGCTCAGGGTAGTATCCCAACCAAAATCGGCGCTGATGTGGCCAAGGTAAAATGCGGCAACGGCGGTGAGGCCCAGTTCACCGGCCTGACCAAGATATCCGGCAGCGACAGTTACCCACCATGTATACCAGAATGGGTTGGAGATCGTCGTCAACGCGCCCAGGCCTAGCAGCGCGGCTGTCGATCGAGGCGGCACCGATTGCTCCGGTTCGGGTAGCTGTATCGTGCCTCGCAGTGCTTGAACGACATATGTGCCCCCGATGAACAGCAGGAACAATCCACCGCCGAATGAGATGATGCGTTGAATGGGTGGGCTGGCCATTCCGGCCGAAAGACCGAGTGAGATTAAGACTACCATGATCAGTTCCAGGCCCGTGTGGCCGGCAGCCACCAGTGGACCCACCCGCCAGCCTTGCCGCGGGGATTCGGTGATGATCGCAGCGGAGACCGGACCCGGCGAGACCACAGCTCCGAACGAGACCAGGAATGAAAATGCGAAAACAGCCGCCAGGCTGCCTGAGGGCATAAAAACCTCCCGAATTAGCTGTTTATTCTAATGGATAATCGGTTCGCGTGTCAGGATTTAACGAAGCGATTAAGATCGGGGAAGATAAGCTTATCACGGTCGCCCCGCTGGAGCGCGGCGCGGTTGGCCGCTTCAAAGTTGCGGTGGACTTCACGCAGGGCGCGTACCTGCCAGGCTGGTGGATCCTGGGAGAAAACCGCCAGGTTCAGTGTGAATGCACCTGGGATGAGCAGCAGCGTTTCGCCGCTGTCAGTTTTGGTAGCGAACAACCTTCCGTCGGCGTTGCCCTCGTCTCGTCCGCCGAAGGTACCTAATAAGCCCAGTGCGTCTTCTGCGCTGGCGGGCATATCGCCGTGGACAAAGATCCGGTCGCGCGATTTGATGTCGTAGAGACCGATGCTGTAGCAGGCAGCCTCGTTCAACTGCAGCAGGAAACGGGTCTTGCCTTCCTCTAGCACCACCTGCCAACGATCGCTGTCCGGGTATTTCTGGCGCAGCCGGAGTGCAACCTCACGCTGCTCCATATAGTGACGATAGATCGCCCGATACTGTGACGCGTTTATCCGACCCTGCTGAAAATCTTGTTCAAGACGGGAAATTTTCTGGTCGAGGACCTCGAGGCGCAGTTTGAGCTCTGGATCGTTAATATCTGCAAGCTGCGAGGTGTTTATCATCGGATCCTGGGCGATACCCGGCTGGGCAATTTCGGAGGCATGGGCGCTGCTGCGGGTTGGTTGCGCAGGCGCTCGCTGGGGTTGCTCACCTACGGCAGGCTCTGCCGCTGCGCTTGGTTCCTCAACGGCCTCTAGAAAAGGTGAGGCTTGCAGCCCACCCAGTTCGTCGATCTTTCGTTCCTGCTCGCGCAGGAACTCTCGAACGGCACGCAGCTGCCCAGCGCTAATCACGCCATCACAGAACGCGATCGCAGATGAGAGCAGCCGCTCCTGTGCGCGCTCAAGCTGTTCTAGAGCGTCGAGATATTCTTTGCTTTTCTTGTCCTCCACTGATTTCGAGTTCGCACGTCCAGGAGGCAACTCAGCCTCCTTTTCCCGCGTCTGAGTACCAGCGGTGGCTCGCGATTCTTCCGCCATACATTTGCATCATAGCACGCCAAGTCTGGAGTGTAGAGAGGAAAGATGTACCACTCATGCAGCTCTGCGTAAATGTGTCCGATACTGCTCAATAAGCCGTTTCATCAGCCCATCTATAAGGTATACTTGCACCGTTGTGCTGCAATCTCTATGCCAACGATACAAATTCCTGATGCAAGATTATCGGCCTGTTTTATGAAACAATCACTCACAATCATCGCACTTCTCGCTATCAGCAGCACCCTCTGGGGCTGTTCAGCAGCAGGCTCCCCCGGGAGCGAACCGACGCGATCGAGCGCAGAGGTGCTCGAAACTGCACAGGCAAGGGCTGAATTGACGCGCGAAGCCACATTTCAAACGCCTCCACCTACGCCTGTGACGCCTTCACCTACCGCCCCGCTGTTCACGCAAACCCCGACGACGACCCTGACGCCCACACCCAGCCAGCCAACCGTGACCGCGGACTTCAATGCCTATGTGCGTTCTGGTCCCGATGAAACCTACGAGAACCTCGATTTCTTACTTGAGGGCCAACAAGCCGTAATACTCGCTCTTTATGAGAACGAGACCAATGGGACCTGGTATTTGATCGATCGCGTCGAACAGGGTCGGGATGGTTGGATCTGGAGCGGAGCGGTCACGTTATCTGGTAATGTGTCGGGGGTGAGCGTGGTTACCGAATTGCCCTGAACGACTCTATCCCTGATGAACAAAGTAGAGAGCCGCAGGATTTCCTGCGGCTCTTTGAATTACCCGTCTGGCAATCTCAACTCAGTCACCGAACTCGATGCCCTGCGCCAGTGGGAGTTCACTGGACCAATTGATCGTGTTCGTCTGGCGCCGCATGTAAACCTTCCAGGCGTCCGAGCCCGATTCGCGCCCGCCACCGGTCTCTTTCTCACCACCAAATGCACCACCGATCTCAGCCCCCGAAGTGCCGATGTTCACGTTGGCAATGCCGCAGTCAGAACCTCGCGAGGACAGGAAGCGCTCCATATTGCGCAGATTGTCTGTGAATATCGCACTGGACAGACCCTGCGGAACGCCGTTGTGAATCTCGATCGCATCTTCCAGGTCGCCATATTCAAGCAAATAAAGAATAGGAGCAAATGTTTCCTGCTTGACGATCTCGGTTTGGGCTGGCATCTTGACGATCGTCGGCTCGACAAAATTCGGTCCCAGATCGGGGAGCATCTTGCCTCCGTAGACAATCTCGCCGCCGTCCTTCTGCGCTTGCTCCAGCGCCTCGAACATCTCTTCGACTGCGCTTCCCTCGACGAGCGGTCCCATAAGGGTTTGATCGTCAAGCGGGTCGCCGATGCGCACCTGTTTATAGGCTTTCACGAGCCGGTCGGTGAGTTTCTCGCCGATCGATTCCTGCATGATGATGCGCCGGGTTGAGGTGCAGCGCTGGCCGGCCGTGCCCACTGCGCCGAATAGGATCGCCCGGATCGCCATGTCCATGTTGGCATCCTCCGTGACGACAATGGCGTTGTTGCCGCCTAACTCGAGGATTGTCCGACCAAAGCGGCGCGCCACGGTCTCGGAGACGTGCCGGCCGATTTTCGTCGAGCCGGTGAACGATATCAATTTAACTCGATCATCATTCAGCATCAGTTCGCCGACATCCCGACCGGAACCGATCGCCAGATTGAAAATCCCTTCCAATCCATGGTCCGCCATTACCTCGTTACAGATGTTTTGAACCGCAATGGCGGTCAAAGGTGTCTGAGAGGAGGGCTTCCAGATCAGCGGGTCGCCGCAAACGGCGGTGATCGCCGAATTCCAGGACCAGACAGCCACCGGGAAATTAAAGGCGGTGATAACGCCGACGACACCGAGCGGATGCCACTGCTCGTACATCCGGTGCCCCGGTCGTTCGGAATGCATCGTCAAACCGTAAAGCTGGCGCGAGAGCCCGACGGCAAAATCGCATATATCGATCATCTCCTGGACTTCGCCGTGTCCTTCGACGCGAATCTTGCCCATCTCAAGTGAGACCAGATCGCCTAGCGCTTCCTTTTTCTCACGCAGAGCGTCGCCTAGGTCGCGTACAAGTATGCCCCTCTTCGGTGCCGGCACCTTTTGCCAGGATTCGAATGCGTTCTGAGCGGTTTCAGCCACCTGGTTGTATGTGTCGCCGGTCGCCTGAATTACTGTAGCTATGGGTTCACCCGTCGTTGGATTGTACGAGACCAATTCCTTGCCCTTCGGATCCTCGATCCACCCATCTGGGCCTGTGCATGCTCCCGGGTTTACTTGCTTGATGGATAACTTGTCGAGCAGTGACTTCATGCTTCATTTCCTCCAGTTGTGGGGACTGTATGCAGCGTGCTGAATGCTGCCAAAATGCCTTCACGTCATTCTAACTTATCTGGCCGTCGTTTTCTGGAGCCGAGCTCTCAGTATGCCAGGCTTGCAGTCGCCATCGCTCGCCCGCATTTGTGGCTGATGTGAAGCGCTCGAATACAGGCTCAAGTATGGTGGAGCCGGTGCGCGGCGGTAAACGAGAGGCCGTTCTTGGTGAGCTCTTCGGCCGTTTTGTTTACCGCCATAAACTTTTCTATGAAGTTATAGGAAACAGCCTCCCAATCCCCTGAATCCATGATCTCTTCTTTGTCACGGAAGTAGTCGAGGATGTCTGAAGGGTAATCGAGCCCTTCCTCGATTTCGGGCTCGCCACCCTCGTGTTTGGCAGAGATGTTGGCTACGTGGTCGGCAATTTCAACAAGTTCCTGGCGCCGGTTGTAGGGCTGGATCACAATGCTCTTGAACGTCTCGGTGATATGGTGTTCAAAGCGGACGACGTCTTCGAAGCCAAGCTCCTTCCGGAATTGAGCGGTGATCTCCATCGTTTCGTTGTTGATCGAGTTGCTCCAGTTGAAGCCGATCAGTGGCGAGGTTCCATCATCGCGGCTGAAAAGTTTCGCTCCGAGCAATGTCCACAGAGCAGCATAGGGGTTGTCGTTGCCCATGTACACGGAAATCTTGAATTCGATGTCCACCCCGACCTTGTGAAGCAGGTAGCCCAGCAGCACCGTGCCCGGGTTGATGTTGAGTACCTGTTCGATGCCGTACTCGGTGTAGTAATACAGGAACTCATCCACCCATTTCAACGCGTGGTCGTTGGGCTGCCCGACACCACCGAAGTAGCCCGTGATCGTTTCCGGACCGCCAAGGTGGATGTTTGACCCGTCCGTACCTTTGGTGTCGAGCGTCTCGACATAGCTGGCACCGATGATCTGCATTGCGGCGATCATCGCTGGCAGATCACCGTCCTGTTCCTGCTCCTTCATCTTCCGGACCCGGATGAAACGCCCGGGCATAAGCAGATCTTGTTCGACTGCTTTCCGTGCGATGTCCAGCACCCACGGATAATACTGGCAGGCGCTTATCTCGAGCGTCACAGCAAAATCATCTTTGAAATTGATTGAATCAGCCTGATCGCCGAGAATCTTGCGCCGGTATTCTGATTCGCTGATAAAAGCACCCTGGTCACGCATGTCTGCGAGCCAATCCAGCCCGTCAAGATAATCGGGGTTGATCGCTTTGATCCTGTCTCGAAGCCGGGAAGGTTCGCGCGCCTCGCGCGCCTTCTCGTTGATCTCTTCTGGAGTGCCGTATTTTTCGACTACGGAAAGGAAATCATTAACCACGCGCATATCCGGGTCGGCTAGGATTGCGTTGATCGCTTCAAGACGTTCCGTTGGAATATTCAGACGTGAGCGCAGATCGTCAGTCATCATCTGGCGTTCTCCTTTTTTTACGAGGTGTCAGACGGCAAGTTTAGTCAATGAGGCCCTTCAACTGGTCAAATTCCTCATCCGACATGCTGAACCAGTTTTCTGGCTGCGGGAATTCACCTTCCTTGACTTCGTGGACATATTCTTTTAATCCGTCGGTGATGATTTTGCCCGCGTCGGCGAATACCTTTGCCATGCGCGGCTTAAATTTCGGGTAGAGACCGAACATGTCGTGATAGATCAACAGCTGTCCATGGGCATGGGGTCCAGAACCAAGGCTTATGTTGAAACAAGTTTTCATGCGCTCCGTGATGAGCTTGCTCAATCTGCTCGGTATCATCTCGTACAGGATCGCAAACGCTCCCGCTTCCTCAAGTGCCTTTGAGTCGTCCATGATCTTCTTGGCTTGCTGGGCGGCGCGACCCTGGACACGATAACCACCTAGTGCGCTGACGCTTTGAGGGGTCAGCCCTAGATGGCCCATGGCGGGAATGCCTGCTGCAGCGATACCGGCGATGCGATCCGCCATCTCTGTGCCACCCTCAAGCTTGATCGCGTCACAGCCTGTCTCAGCCATAAACCGCCCCGCATTGCGGATTGCAGTTTCAACGCTAGGTTGGTAGCTCATATAAGGCATGTCGCCAATCAGGAATGCGTTCGGGGAGCCTCTGCGGACGGCTTGAGTGTGCCGGACCATGTCATCCATCGTCACTGGCAGCGTGGTGTCATAACCAAGCATCGTCATGCCAAGGCTATCTCCGACCAGGATGATGTCGACGCCCGCCAGTTCTTGAAAATGTGCGGTGGGGTAATCGTAGCAGGTCAGCATCGTGATTGGGATGCCGTCTTCCACTTTCTTGAATAACGTGCGCAGTGTGACCTTCTCCCGGTCACTCATCTTTAGCCTCCTTCAATGAAGCGTGTGAATATGGTATGGACGACCATGTTTTTAAAATGGTACCGAGGGTATGTATCGGGCTAGACCCATGGTCAGTTCGACGGATCCTTACCGGATGGGGTTGACCGACCAAGTGTAGAGTAAAGCCCGCAAAAGGACAAGTATTGGTGTGTACTGCACGTGGGTTCAGGCCCGGATTTTCGTACCGGACTGTGCTCCCGCCAGCACTTTCTGGAGTTCGCCGGGCACATCAGCGGAGAATATCAGAATTTCGAGCCCGGGATGGGCCTTGGCAAGCTCGAGACAGAGATCCACTTTTGAGGCCATCCCACCGGTGACATCGTCACCTTCGGGTGGTTTGAACTGCAGTTTGGAGCGCAGCCCGGGTGTGATTTCTGGGATCAACTCGGGGGGATCGCTGCCAAGACTGTAAACGCCTTCAGCGCGCCCGGCGAGCAGTAGTCTCTCGGGTTTGATCGATCCGGAGAGCAGCGTAAAAACCTCCTCCGTTGAAGCGATTGAGGTGCCGATCTGCTGGTCGAACACGACATCGCCGTAAACAACCGGGAGCAGGCCGGCATCGAGGGCGTGCTGGATCGGGCCGATTGCCATGGAGATCAACTTCCCGTTATCGCTGATCGCGGTTGCCGATGGCGGGAAAGCGACTGCTGGCAGCCCTTCCGCAGCAAGTGTCTCGAGCACGATCGAATTGAGCTCCCGCGCCGCCATCCAGACTTCCACGGCGCCTTGCCAATCTTTTGGCGAAAAGGCACCCTTACGAGTGCCGTACTTCGCAGCCGCGGTGTGCCCGAATGAACCTGAACCGTGGCCTAATATCAGCCGCATAGCGGGTTGTGCCCTGCGAGATTCCGTGATTTCCGCGGCGATACGTCGGATCGTATCGCGCCGCGCGATACTGTCGCCGCTCTTATCCGTGATCACAGAGCCGCCGAGCTTCAGAAAAGTGATCATTCGATCCTCGTTTTCAGGACCTGGGATGCGCCTGCTGCTTGAAGCGCTTCGACAACATCTCCCGCGCTATCAACCTCAACCAGCGCAATCACATATCCACCTTGTCCGCCGCCCGAAAGTTTAGCGCCCCTGGCACCAGATTCTCTGGCTACGTGGATGAGATTGTCGAGGGATGCGCTGCTCACGCCGAGCGCATCTAAATACATTTGATTCTGGTCCATCAAAGGACCAAGCAATGCTAGATCGCCCCGTCGCAAGGCGGTGTACGCTAGATCAACGATACGCCCAATTGCGTCAAAGGTTTGTTCATATGAGCTTTGGTTAGCCTTCCAACCATCCCGTACTTTGCCCACGACCTCGGCGGTCGGTGTGCTCTCTCCAGAGTGTGCCATGACGATTGTGAACGGTCTGCGAATGCTGAAGCGTTCGGCAGGTTTGCCTCGACAGAAATAGACCGGCTGTTCGTATGCGATCACGGTGTTGTCCACGCCGGAGGGTGTCCCGTGATGAAGACGTTCGACTTCGTACGCGATTTCCGAGATTTCCTCATCGCTCATTCGACGCGCAAAATGACGACACAAAGCGCGTACAATGGCGACGGTCACCGCGGCGCCGGATCCAAGCCCAGCAGAAATTGGGATATCCGAATGGATCGTGATCCGCATATTCGGTGGGTAGGTCACCTGGAGCGCCTCAAATGCGAGGTGGATCGCCAGGCCGAGTGGGTCATCCCGGCTGACATCATGCAACAGAAAAGAGACGTCGAGCGCCGAAGACTGCACGAGGATGCCAGCCTGGTCCTTTGCTGGCAGAGCATCAACTTCAACCGTTGTCCGAATGGATGGCAGCGGCACTGCGATCGCGGGCCGGTCGTATACGACAGCATGTTCACCGAAGAGAATAATTTTGCCAGGGGCGCTAGCTTGCGTCATGGAGAGAGGTAGAGCACGAAGACTGCGCTGAGGGCCCATAAAGCTACCGTGCCCATTAGCGGAATGTCCTCCAGCAGCAGGTCCTCCGGTGCGCCTCCTTCACCCCTCACGTGGATGAGGAAGAGATAACGGAAAATTCCGTAGATGACAAACGGGATCGTAAGCATCATCGTGTGATTCTCGGGCAGGTTCTGCGCGGAGAAAGTGTACAGCGCGTATGCCACAATCGTTGTGCTGGAGACGATCGAGAGCAGTTGATCGATAAACGATATCGTGTAACCGTCCAATACGCGTCTGTGCGAATTCGCGTTCTCGGCGAGCAGGACCATTTCAGCGCGCCGCTTGCCAAGCCCCATGAAGAGCGCCAGGAGCGTTACGCATACATACATCCAGGGCGAGAAGCGCTGCACGGTTATGAGCGTGACTCCCGCCTCGACCCGCAGGACAAAGAATGACGCGAGCACGAGAACGTCGATGATGGCTACGTGTTTGAGATAGAAGGAGTAGAGCAAGTTCAGAATCAGGTATGTCAGCAGGACAAAACCGAAAGCCCCCTCTAGACCGAAAGCACCGACAATCGATACGATGAAAAGCATCACGGCTGCGATACGGGCGGTGGGTACTGACAGCTTTCCTGAAGCGATGGGGCGTTTGCGCTTTACCGGATGGGCACGATCTTGATCAAGATCGACAAGGTCATTCATCAAATAGACGGCACTGGCGCCCAGACATAGCAGTATGAACCCAGCTGCCGTCCTGAGAAACGGCTCGACCTGCAGCAGCTGCTGGTCGAAAACCAACGCAGTAAAAATGATCCCATTTTTGACCCATTGCTTGGGGCGCATCGATTTAATCAGAGCCTTGAACATGCCAAGCATGATAGCAGGAAGGCATTCGCCGAGCAAGGGATTTGTATGCGTGGGCAGGCTGGCTTGAAACGTGTACAATCTCATCCATGGCGAAGAAAGAGCGTGTGGATGTGCTGCTGGTTGAGCAGGGTATGGTCGAGAGTCGCTCAATGGCACAGCGCTTGATCATGGCAGGGCAAGTACGTGCGGAAGGCCAGCGTGTTCATAAGGCTTCACAGCGTTTCGAACGGGACGTCGAACTGAGTATCTCCGAGCTTCCGCGCTATGTTTCACGTGGCGGTGAGAAATTAGAAGCAGCATTGCATGTTTTCCCGGTAAGGGTTGAGGATGCTATATGCGCAGATCTCGGCTCCTCGACCGGCGGTTTTACAGATTGCCTTCTTCAGCACGGTGCCGCTCGAGTTTACGCGATCGACGTGGGCAAGGGGCTGCTTCACTGGTCATTGCGCGGCGATCCCCGCGTTGAACTCATGGAGGGCGTCAATGCCCGGTATCTTGAATCGTTGCCCGAGACAGTGCGCATAGTCACAATTGACGCGGCGTTCATCTCGCTGAAGATGCTATTTCCGCAGGTCAAGCGATGGTTGCATGAACAGGGCGACGTGATTGCGTTGGTTAAACCGCAGTTCGAGGCGGGTATCAAGATGGTAGGTAAGGGAGGCATCGTCCGGGATCGATCTGTTCATGTCAAGGTTCTCACTGATGTCATCAGCGCTGCAAGCCAGGAGGGTATGGAATCCTGTGGGTTGATCCGTTCACCGCTCAAAGGCGCAAAGGGCAACATCGAATTTCTTCTCTGGTTGCGGTCCGATTCTGGTAGAAAACCCGTCCAGGAGTTGATCGATAAGGTCTTTCCTGAGACAGAGTGACGAGCAATTTCGCTAAGGTATACTTCAGTGGATTTTTCAAATTCCGAAATCGTGATACGGGGACGTTCAAGAGGTGATGGAAATTCAAGAAGGGCAGCATAATCAGGCTTTCAGCAAACAGACCCCGTCCAGGAGGTGGTTCGGGGTTTTCTTCGGCGTCTTGATCAGTGCCGTGACGATCTACCTTGTTGTTCAGTGGGCGGGCTGGCAGCCGTTGGTCGATGCGCTAGCGCGTGTAGATTTGCGATTGCTTCTTCTTGCGGTTCTTGTGTTCCTGGTCTCGATGTTAGCCCGCGCGCTGAGCTGGCGGGAACTGCTCGACCGCCGGTACACGCTCATCCAGGTCCTGGCTGCCTTAAATGAAGGTTATCTTTTGAACAATATCCTGCCCTGGAGGTTGGGCGAATTTGGCAGGGCGATTTTGCTCGGTCGCAAAGGCAAGGGCGGGACTCTCACCGTTCTCTCCACGATCTTCATGGAGCGATTGCTAGACGTGTTCATTGCATTCAGCATACTAATTGCGCTGCTGCCGACCGCAGCAGGTCTGCCTGCGGCCAGGCGTACAGGGTTGATCCTGGCCGGGATCCTGCTTATCGGTGGCGTTGTGGTGTGGTTCTTGCTCCGTGATGGCAGGTGGTTCAAGGCATTGCTCGAGTCGTTGCCTGGCGATGTGAACCGCTGGACCGGGCGCTGGGAACGCCTGCAGAGCGGCCTGCAGGTGCTGCGTGAACCGGACCGGTTTCTACGCAGCCTCGCATGGCTGGCGCTGAGCTGGTTCCTGGCAGGTGTTCAATATTGGCTCGTCCTGAGGGCTGTGGTGCCTGGGGCTAGCTTGCTCTGGGCATTTTTCATGCTCACCGTAACACTGTTGGGTATTGCCGTGCCCTCGTCACCGGGCTTCATCGGCGTTTTTGAAGCTGCCGGTGTGCTTGCTCTATCAGCCTTTGGGGTTCCACGCGGTGATGCACTGGCTGCCAGCTTATTGATCCACGGCATTGTATATATCGTTGGTTCGCTTCTCGGC
>CBFDDM010000085.1:0-13950 GCA_965603565.1 uncultured Anaerolineales bacterium
ATGGTTCACATCGCAGGCGTTGAGCATCCATGCCATGATCTTGATCGCTGTGATGTTGTTGTTCCAGCCGCTCTCTCAGCCGCTGACATGGCTGACCAGCGTGTCGGCGCGCGGGTCGTTTTCTTTGGCTGTCATCCGGCGCGACGTGATGCGTGCCCTGGCAGAAGCAGCATTGCTCCCACATAAAGCCGGGCTTTCGCTGGACGCGATCCTGCGGGTCGCCTACCGACGGTTGATCAGCAAGCGACATTTGCTTGAGTGGACCACCTCACAGATGGCGCAATGGCGCAGTCAACTTCGAAGGCGACTGTATGTGTTCCAAATGGGTGTCATCACGCTTTTCAGCCTGCTGGTCCTTCTGGAGCTTTACGCGTTGCAAGTTCCTCAATGGATTTACGCCCTGCCATGGCTCGCGCTTTGGCTAGTGACACCTTTAATCGGATGGCTCCTCAACCGCACCCCATCAAGACGTCCCCGGAGCACGCTGTTAAGTGAGCGCGACAATCGAATGCTGCGCAGGACAGCACGTCTGACCTGGCGTTATTTTGCTGACTTTGTGGGCCCCGAATCCCACTGGCTTCCACCCGATAATTACCAGGTCTCGCATCAGAATCAACTTGCCATGCGCACGAGCCCTACCAACATCGGTCTATGGATGTTGAGCGCATTGGGCGCCTCGGATCTCGGGTATTTAAGTGTCGATCAATTGATTGATACCCTCCATAAGACATTGGCAACGCTTCGGAAATTAGAGCGCTTCGAGGGCCATCTGCTGAACTGGTATAACCTTGAGGATCTTTCCCCGCTCGAACCGCGCTACGTTTCAATGGTCGACAGCGGCAATTTTATCGCCTCGATCTGGGCTCTGGTCCAGGGCCTCAACGACGTTCTCGAATCTCCGCTAATGGGTGACGAGGTCCGTTTGGGGTTGCTGGACACTTTTGACATTCTTGCGGATGCCGTTCATAAGGAAGTCAGCGACGACGATCTTCAGTCCATTATTTATGGGATCGGTCAGGCTTTACGGCAGGAGCCGTCAGACTCGCTTCAATTTGTTGCGACACTTCGTTCTCTCTTGGACCCGGTGAAAGACGTGGTGATTGCCCTCCGTGAGCACGCAGGTGTCGTTGCCGGGGCAGCCTATTGGGGACGGATGCTTGAGCTGGAGCTGCTTGATTGGATCAACATCGCCGATCGATATCTGGCCTGGGTTCAAGCGGACACAAGTTTGCTGACACCCAGCCCGGCCAAGAACGGCAACAATGGGCAGGGCGATCATGCATTCCAAAAGGAACTACCATCGATCAGCCAGCTTGCACGAGTCGATCTATCCGATCCTTCGGAACTCCAGGATGAGTCCGGACTCGGACCGGATCAAATGGAGACAGTGCAGAGCGAGCTCTGGCGAGCGGTGCAAGCAGCGCGCCAGACACATGCTCGCGCAATTGCGTTGATGGACGGATTGAGTTCATTTTCGGATGAATTCAACCTGCGCTTCCTTTACGATAGCAAGCGGCGATTGTTCACTGTCGGATACAACATCACACAAGGCACACGCGATGCGTCCTACTACGATTTGTTGGCCAGTGAAGCGCGCTTAGGGGGCTTCTTAGCCATCGCTCGTAACGATGTTCCCGTCGATCATTGGCTCGCGCTGGGCCGGCCGTATAACGCGCATGAAGGACATCGAGTTCTGCTCAGCTGGACGGGTACGATGTTCGAGTATTTAATGCCGGTCCTCTTTCAGCGTGTTTACCCGAACTCGCTCTGGGATCAAGCGGTTGATGAAGCGGTCGAGCTGCAAATACTCTATGGGCGCAGACGGGGTGTGCCCTGGGGGATTTCGGAGTCCGCGTTTGCCGATCTCGATATTCATAGAACGTATCAATACAAGGCGTTCGGCGTCCCATGGCTCGGACTGAAACGCGGGTTAGAGAGCGATCTCGTTGTCGCTCCCTATGCGACCATGCTCGCACTGCAGGTGAACACAAAAGCCGCCTTGAAAAATCTTAAAAGGCTTGCCGATCGGAATATGGTACATGGTTACGGCTATTACGAGGCGATCGATTTCAGCCGCCGTCCAAGCCAGGAGGCTGATCCTGGCGTCCTCGTGAGAGCATATATGGCCCATCATCAAGGCATGAGCTTTCTGGCATTGGTCAATGTGCTCTTGAACGATATTTTCCAGGATCGTTTCCATGCTGATCCCCGCATTAAAGCGGTTGAGCCCTTGCTCTATGAAAGGATCCCGGCGATCCCTGCGGTCCATCATATCTCGACCCGCGATCAGGCTCCGGCGCGTCTGGACGAAATCGGAGCACGACCGTCGGTCAGCAAATTTGACACGCCCCACACCGACAGCCCGAAGATACAACTGCTTTCGAATGGTCAATACGATCTGCTCTTCACCAATGCCGGTGGAGGCTACAGCCGTTGGCAGGGCAAAGATCTCACCCGCTGGCGCAGCGATCCGACGTCGGATTCGTGGGGCAACTTCTGCTATATCCATGATGCGGACACGGGACGTTTGTGGTCGAATACCTATCACCCTGTAGGTGGCGAAGTCGATGATTATGAAGTCCGATTTCCGCTTGATCGAGCTGAAGTTCAGCGTTCGGATAATGGTTTTGTGACCGAAACAGAGGTGATTGTTTCGCCGGAGGATGACGTCGAGATCCGGCGCATCACACTCATGAATCGAACGCTGCGTTCCCGGCGAATCGAACTGACCAGCTACATCGAGCTTGCCATGGCCGTGCATGGATCAGATGCACAGCACCCGGCGTTCAACAAGCTCTTCATCAAGACCGAAGCGATCGATTCGGCTGGCGCGCTGATTGCCAACCGGCGGCTGAGATCACCCGATGAAGAACCTATTTACACAGCCCATCGCATGACGCTGGATCAGGAGCGGGTTGGCCCGTTAAAGTTTGAGACGGATCGCCGGACATTTATTGGGCGAGGTCGTTCCTTGAGAGATCCTTATGGAGCTTCGCATGCGCTTGAAGATGGGCAGGGTTTTGTGCTCGACCCGATCTTCAGCATCCGACGTGATATTCGTCTTGCGCCCGGTGAGCGCGTGCAGGTTTCGCTGATCCTCGCTGCCGGTAATTCGCGTGAAGATGTCCTCGGGTTGATGGAAAAGTATGCCGACCCATCCGCAATTCAGCGGGCGTTCGAACTCGCCTGGGCTTCGACGCAGCTCGAGCTGCGAATGCAGCGCATTCAACCCGATCAAGCTCGTCGTTTCCAGCATCTGGCGAGTTACATGCTTTATCCCCATTATCGCCTGCGTCCGTCTCCCGAGCGCGTGCTGCAGAGTCGCAAGGGCCAATCGGGATTATGGCCGTATGCGATTTCGGGTGATTTCCCGATCGCGCTGCTTAGTGTTGAAGATGAAGCCGGTCTCGGACTCGTACGCCAAATGCTGCAGGCACAGACATACTGGCGGCAGCATGGTCTCAAAGCCGATCTCGTCATACTGAACGAGGAGTCGAGCAGCTACGAACAGCCACTGAATGAGAAGCTTGAACAACTCGTCCAGACGCACTCGATGTATACGGGAAAAGACCAACCTGGTGGAGTGTATTTATTGATCGCCGACCAGATGCCTGAGGAGGATCTCACCCTGCTGCAATCCGTGGCGAGTGTATCACTGGTGGCGGCGCGCGGGCCTCTCTCACAACAGCTCGGCACGCCATATGAAGTCCCGGAGCCTCCGGAAGAACTCGATTTTGAGGATATCCCCGATGAAGCTTCAAGGCAGTTGCCCTATATGGAGCTGCCCTATTTCAACGGCCTGGGTGGATTCACTGCAGATGGTCAGGAATATGTGATCTACTTAGGACCGGACACGCACACACCTGCGCCCTGGGTGAATGTGTTCGCCAACCCGTCCTTTGGCACGATGGTGAGTGAGGTTGGATCCGGGTTCTCCTGGTACGGCAACAGCCAACGCAATCGATTGACAACCTGGTCGAATGACCCGGTGCTCGATCCGAGCTCCGAGGCGCTCTTCATCCGTGACCAGGATACGGGTCGTGTCTGGACAGCCACTGCTTCACCGATCCGTGAGCAGACCGCGTATAGGACCAGGCATGGCGCTGGCTACAGCATTTTCGAGCATAACAGTCACGCCATCGAACAGGAATTGACGGTATTTGTGCCGCAGGATGATCAAGGTGGTGAGCCCGTAAAAATCAGCCGACTGCGCCTGAAAAACAATTCGAGCCGCGCAAGACGGCTGAGCGTTACCTACTATGTGGAATGGACGTTAGGTGAGCAGCGCGAAGATTCACTTCAACATGTCAGCACTCAGTGGGATGAGGAAACGGCCTCGATACTTGCCCAGAATGGGTACCATCCAGACTATGCAAGGCGTGTTGCCTTCGCATCCATATCTCCACTTGCTTCATCCTACTCCGGCGATCGGAAAACATTCCTCGGGCGCAATCAATCGATCGCATCGCCAGCGGCGATGCGCAGGGAGAGATTATCCGGGAGAACCGGTGCGCAGCTTGATCCCTGTGCAGGGCTCCAGACAACCATCGAACTCCAACCTGGTGACGAGATCGTGTTGGTCGCGCTTCTTGGACAGGAGGATTCAAGGGAGGCGGCACGTGCACTGATCCAGAAATTGCGGGATCCGATCGCGGTTGATCAGAGCCTCGCGCAAACGAAATCCTGGTGGGATCAAACGCTCAGCGTGCTGGAAGTCGATACCCCCGAATTGTCGATCGACTTCCTGCTTAACCGCTGGTTGCTCTATCAGAGTCTCAGCTGTCGGATCTGGGCCCGCTCCGCCTTTTATCAGTCGGGTGGGGCGTTTGGCTTCCGCGATCAGCTTCAGGATGTGCTGGCATTTACTTTAACCAAACCTGAAATTACCCGGGAGCACATCTTGCGAGCTGCCGCCCATCAGTTTGAGGAAGGCGATGTACAGCATTGGTGGCATCCTCCCGGTGGGGCCGGTGTACGGACGCGTATCTCAGATGATCTGCTCTGGCTGCCATACGCCGTGTCGGAATATGTGCGTTCCACCGGTGCCGTTTCGATCCTGCGTGAATCGATACGCTATCTGGAGGCGCGTCCACTGGAGGACCACGAGCACGAGATTTTCATCGAACCCGCTACCAGCCAGGAGGCCGGGTTGCTTTTCGACCACTGTAAGAGAGCGGTGGAGCATGGCCTGACCCGTGGTCCGAATGGCTTGCCGCTCATTGGAACCGGTGATTGGAACGACGGCATGAATCTGGTGGGTGATGAGGGGCGGGGTGAGAGCGTTTGGCTGGCCTGGTTCCTGATCGTTGTGTTAGAGGGCATGGCCTATCTTGCTGAACAACTGAATGAAGAATCATTGACCGAAAAATATCTTCAGGATGCGGAGCGTTTGCGCAGCACGATCGATCGTGAAGCCTGGGACGGTGCGTGGTACCTGCGGGCTCGCTTCGACGATGGCACCCCGCTAGGGTCGTCAGCAAACGATGAGGCCCGCATTGATTCGCTGCCCCAATCATGGGCCTGGATCGCCGGTGGAGGCGATCCACGGCGCGCTCGCCAGGCGCTCGATTCAGCCTGGCATCAACTCGTATTGAAGGCGGATCGATTGGCGCTTTTGTTCACGCCTCCTTTCGAGCGGATGCGCCCATCCCCCGGCTATATCCAGGGTTATCCTCCGGGCGTGCGAGAAAACGGAGGTCAATACACTCATGCCGCGATCTGGTTGGCGATCGCGCTGGCGCGCAGCGGGGATGGCAATCGCGCCGCAGAATTACTGCGCATTCTCAACCCGATTGAGAAAGCGCGAGATATTGGTGAGGTCTGGCGTTACATGCTGGAACCTTACGTGGTGGCTGCCGACGTGTACAGTCTACCCGGACACAGCGGTCAGGGTGGCTGGAGCTGGTATACAGGATCGGGCAGCTGGATGTACCGCGCTTGGGTTGAGGAGATCCTTGGACTTAAACGCCGCGCTTCCAGGCTATATATCGATCCTGTAATCCCTTCTCATTGGCCGGGTTTTTCTGTCACGTACCGTCATCGTCAGGCGGTTTACCACATATCGATCGAAAACCCTGACCACGTTCGAAAGGGGGTTCTGTGGGTTGAGATCGATGGGCGCCGGGAAGAACACAACGCGATCCTGTTGGAGGATCACCCGATCCGACATGAAGTTAAGGTCAGAATGGGAAGTGAAATTGAGAAGTCTCGTGATGACCCGTCAGACGAGTTCGTCTAACTCACGCATCCCGATGAATCAGGAGATGTGCTTCCAGGGGGTGCAGGGCCACAGATTCTGATCACTTGTTTGGGAAGTCGAAGTGCCAATTTTTTCCAATGAACCTGGTATTTTATTCACTCGAAAAAGCCCGACGATCGCCGGGCTTTTTGCTTAACATTCGAAGAACCCCAAAGATTTGCGTAGGGATCTAACCCTCAATCACGACCTGGTATTCGAAGAGTCGGACACCTGATTCGATCCCTTCCTCACCGGTGCCTACGAAGTCCATTTTGGTTTCCACCAGGTGCTCACCTTCCGGCCAATCGATCAGGAGGGAGAAGTAAACTCGACATCGTTGGCCATCAGATTCGAATTCCAGGTCACCAAAACTGGATAGGGGCACCTCTACCCCGTTCAGGCGCATTTCGATCTGGATCTTTGGACTTGTTTCTTCAAACCGGTCGACGTCGTTGCACCATCCGGTTACCCAGAGGGCTTCGCCGGTTTGGCTGAGGTCGGGTGTGTAGGTGTAGGTGCCAGGGGTACGAAATGGAGATAGGTAGGTTTCCGGCGCGAGCTGCTCCAGTGTTGGCGTCTCGTTCTCAAGAGCTTCGTTTGTTTCTGCCATTGAAGCGATGCGCGGCATGCCTTCGGTATCTGAAAGTGCTGCACTTCCCGCCTCAAAAAGCTCGATTGCGGCTTCCAGAACGGTATCGCGATCTTCAAGAACTTCAGCCAGCAGTGTTTCTTCCGTGAAGGGTACATCGATATCAGGGACTATTCCCTTGCCCTCGATATGTATCTCCCCCTCAGGGTTGACAGCCCGTCCGATCGTGAAACGAACCGAGTTATCTTCCGGCATCAAGAAATCCTCGACACTGCCTCCCAAGCCGCCGGTCGGGTAATGACCGACGATCGTGGCACGATCCTGGATCGTCATGGCGTATGAGAAGAACTCACACGCGCTGAAGCAATCAGGCCCGACCAGCACTGCCACCTCGCCATCATATTGCAGCTCATCGCGGGGTGGGTACATGTAACGTTCATCACCCGGGTCCATGTAGAAATCATCGATACTGTCATCGTAAAAGCTTGAGTTTCCGGTCACGGTCTCTTCGTCGAAAAAATATGCTGCCATCTGGTCGGCAAGGAATCCACTGCCGCCGCCATTGAAACGCATATCGATGATTAACCCCGGGATTCCCTGCTCTTTGAGATCCTGGATCATCCGCTCCCAGAGTTGGATCGTGAGAACTTCGTTATCCGAGAAAGATGAGATATTGACGTATCCATAGCCTTCATCCAGCACACGGAACTCCACCGGAAGTTCTGTGCCGGTGCGTGTGTCCTCAACCGGCATGAAATTGAAACTGTCGAATTCCCGTACGGTGCTGAGAATTAGCGTGCGAACGGGCGCGAACGGGTTCCGAAACTCAAGCTGTACTTGAGTTTCGAGTGGGAACCGGGTGACATAGCGGAGCTGCTCGAGTTTACGGGTGTGTTGGGTGCTAAAAGGTGCGGACCAGGGAGTTGTTGCCTCAATGGCTTCGTCGATCGAGGTTCCATTGATGGAGAAAACTTGCGCTCCCACCTGGATCCCGGCCTGGTCCGCTGGACCGCCATCCTGGATGAAAGCCACCAGCACGCGCCCGTCATCCAATTCACGCAGCGCCAGGCCTAAACCGCCGGCTACCTCCTCACGGAACAACTGTACGATCGGAGAGATGTCCATGCTCACATGGCCGTCCGGAATTGACCACAAAAAATCTCGCAGTGCCAGATAGTAGCCGAGCGCATCCTGATCCTCTTCTGCCTGCTCGAAACGCGGTCGGAAATCCGCAGCCAGCTGGTCCCAGTCGATACCCTTGTACGCTGTGAATGCGTATTCCTGTCTGAATTTGGACAGCATCTCATCGAATGCTTGTGGGTAGGGCAGGTCGGAGAAGTCATCGAGCGCGATTTGTTCCGGTTCGAGAAGTGGGATCGTCGGATTGCGGGAACGGTCAAACGTGAACGGATCTGTGTCCAGGTTGACCAATGTCCAACCCTGCGGGATCTCGACGACCGGATCATCCTCCGTGAATAGCAATCCGTCCTCTCCAAACCCCGATGGGAACCCCTGGCCATCCTGGGGAGCATAGATCAGGTAGATACCACCATAGACTTCGAGATAAGTGTCACGATCGTCACTGACCAATGTCGAAGCGTAGGCTGTCGACCAGCCGCCTCCGTGCTGGTCGCGTTTTTCGAGGTAGGGGTCGCTCCAGGTATTCGTCCAATACGCAACGGCATAAGTCATGACCCCTTCTTCTTCGATGCCATCCTGGTCCACATCCCGCAAAGTGCCGCGCGGGACTTCTGGCATAGTGAGCGAATAATCGAACGGTGACGTATAGAAATCGGTTGTGATTTGGCCAAGCACCTGTGATTCGATCGGGAAGATGAAATTCCGATCACGGTCGATGAATCCAGCCTGATCTTCCAGAATCACAATCGGCTGCGCGACACCCTTTGTGAAGAACGGATTGGTATACGCGACTTTTCCTGTGACGGTCACTGGACCGCCTTCATCACTGACAATCTCAGCCATCTCCAGGTCGCTGGCGGGACTGAAAGGTCCTTCCTCCCGAGTTGTGGTTGCATCCTCACCCGCGCCTCCCTCCGAATCGGGCTGGCAAGCGGAGAGGCTGCCCGTAATGAACAGCGCAGCAAGAATGATCATCCATCTGCGAAACATGCCATTGCTCCTTTGGTGGTAGGTTTCTATCATCCGGCAAAGTGTAAATATTATCAAGAAATATGGTTTGATTATATCGATTTCAATGGATGTGGCCGGGCTAAGTGCTTCTACTTTTGGTCAAATCCAGGGGAATGATGCTGATCCTTAGTACACCCGGTCTATTGAGGGTTTCAGGACCGCTACCTATCGTATAACTATCATTCGCACGCGCGTATTGATCAGGCGCGAACAGGAATTATCGAGGGATCACATGATGAAGGTAGACGAGGCATTTACCGCTTTGAAGCAAGCACTTATCGATGAACTCAAAGAGACCAAGCTAGACGGACAGCGTGCATTCGAAGAATCGGAATTCGAGACCGCGCAGGACGCCGCTCGCAGAGGTGCGGCGGCTGGCGAAATATTAAAACAGGTCGAAGAGCTTGCCGAGCGGTGGCCGAAGTACCAGGACGGGGTCGACAGCTCACCGGTTATCGGGGACCCAGAGCAGCCGCTGAGGGAGGCAGCCAGAGCTGGTGAAGCGCGGCAAGATGATTTCGTCATACCGATACTCCAGGCGCTGCAGGAACTGGGTGGCAAAGGCACGGCACGCCAGGTGATTGAGCAGATCGAAGCCATCCTTGACCCGGCGATTAAGAACGGTCAGGCCGGCTCGAACGGCTGGCGCCTGGCGGTTCAGACAGCGAGCGCGGCGATGGTAAAACACGGCTATATCTCTGCGGAATCTCCGGAGGGAGAGTGGAAGCTCACCACCAGGGGGCGTCTCTATTTCTTCGAGCAGCAGTAAGATTTTGTCGCGGCAACAAATAAGTCCCCGGCACGTGCAAAGTGCCGGGGACTTTTGCTTCTGATTGCGGGTTGGCGCTGGTTCGTTATACTGTTGAGTTCACCGCAAAATCGATGGGAGAATGTAACAAAATGAACCCTACAATCGAGGTCGTCAACGGGCGCAAATCCGTGCGTGCTTACGAATCGCGACCAATCCCTGAGGGAGTAAAGCAAGAGATCCTGCATGCCGCGATGCGCGCCCCGACGGCTGGCAACATGATGCTCTATTCGATCATCGAGGTCACCGATCAAGCGCTCAAGGACCGGCTCGTCGAGACCTGCGACAATCAACCGTTTATCGCCACTGCGCCGTTGGTCTTGCTCTTCCTGGCAGACTATCAACGCTGGATGGATTACTTCAAATATGCGGATGTGAAGGCGCGTTGTGAGGGACTTGGAGAGCCGATGCTTGTGCCGGAGGAGGGCGACCTGATGCTCGCCGCGTGCGACGCGCTCATCGCCGCGCAGACGGCCGTCATCGCGGCAGAATCGCTGGGAGTCGGGTCGTGTTATATCGGTGACATCCTCGAAAATTTCGAGATCCATCAGGAGATGTTTTCGCTGCCGAAGTATGCCGTGCCGATCTGCATGCTTTGTTTTGGGTACCCGACCGAGGCGGCGCAAGCGCGCAGAAAGACGACAAGGTTCGCACCGGAATTCATCGTGTTTAAAGATAAGTATCGGCATCTTGAAGGGGACGAATTCGAGACGATGTTTGCGCCGATGGAAGCCCGCTCCCGCGAGCTGGGAAATGAGCAGCCCGATATCGCCTGGGAGATGTACCGCAGGAAGTTCAGCGCGGCGTATGCCAAGGAAATGCGCCGGTCGGTGGCGCGCATGCTCGCTTGGTGGACTCGGTAGGATTTATCCACAATACTTAATGTCCCCGGCACTTGCCAGGTGCCGGGGACTTACATCAATCAAGCTGATCGCGACCAGGAAGATCATCGCCTTTGTTCCGGTCAGCGTGTATCTCTTAGCTTATCGTCGCTGTCGAAGGTTCGGCGGGGACATACTTATCCCGCAGATCTTTGGCGATCGCGATGATCTGCTGCACGATGTCGCGGGCTTCGAGCAGCGAGCTCCTGGCAGATTCCAGCGACTCGTGCGCGGAGCGCAGCGTTTGGATCGCTTCCTGGCGGTCCTTCACCTTGCCGCCGCCGTTGAACCCGGCGTGTTCATCCAGGATCGCACCGGCAGTCGCGTGTGCGGCTTCGGCGCGTCCAACGGCAGCGTAGAGATCGGGCATGAGCGCTTCGATTGCAGATGTGTCGATGCCGTGCTGTTCCGCTTTGTCTAGTAACTCCTCGATGCGTGAAATAGCATTGTTTGCCTTGCCGAGATTGTCATCCTGCACCGCATACCATTCGTTCAGTTTCTCAAGCAACCCTTCCAATCGTTCATCGATGCGGTCTGCGGCAGCTTGCGATTCGGGCTGCACGCCCTCATCGGCGTATGCGGTTCCCACTACGACAAACGAGGAGAGCACCAGCGCCGAAACCAGCGCCAGAGCCACGAGCGGTAGCCAGCGGCTGCGATTTGATATGGCGTTCATGACATCCTCCTGACAGTTGATTTGTTGTTAGAAGGATCTCACCCATGCATTATCGAGCTTTTGCGTGGTTGTAAAAGGGTTGTAAAAGCAAAAGTCCCCGGCACTATGACAGTGCCGGGGACTGGTGGGGTGCCGGGGTCCTATTCCACGACCACCCAGTCGCTCCCGCTGCGTCCGAAGACCTCTGGTGAGTACATCTCCTCCGCCTTGGCCGGTGGTACGACGAACGTGCCAGGAGTGGTAGCCCGGGTGACGTATGTATATTCGTAGACGCCGTCCCACAGCAGCGTGGTGAACGCTTCAGCACGCTCATCACGCAGATTCTGGTGTGAATACCAGGTGCCCCACCACCACCAGCCACGGCTGTAATCCGGGCTGCTGGGATCCTGTGGGACGCTGCCGGAGACGGCCAGCGCCGGGTTCACGATTTCGAGACCAGCGGGCAGCGGGTCGACCAGGGCTACGTGGTAGCGACGGTTGTCCGCGACCATCATGATTCGCACGCGCACACGAGCGCCGGCCTCCACATGCCAGCGACCCTCTTCATCCCGATAAACGTCTTCCGGATCATCGACGCCTTCATACTCCCTGGTCACGACAAAACCCATGTCGATCGGGTCCAGCCACAGATCGGTCGGTGCGTATTTCAACCCGAGACGGTAGTAGAGGCGCCCCTGACCATCCTTGCTCACGATCAGGTCCTGAAGTTCGCCGCCGCCCAACTCCTCGTCGAGCAGGTACACCATAGGGATTTCTGTCTCGTGGCGTTCGGTCGTGCGACCTTCGTAGGCATGTTCCCCGGCGTACGTGTCACCGAGCCAGATGCGGGCGATGAAATCCGGCGTTTGCGCCTCGAAGGTGTTGAAGTAGCGATCGAGCGCTAGAAGCACGAAGACGTTCTCCTGGGTGTTGCCCCAATGACCCTTCGTGCGGTGCGCCAGCAGGCCGTTTACGATCTTGGGGATCAGATCGCTTTGCGGATTGTCGAGTGTCAGTGCATCCAGCAGGATCCCATCTGTACGGCGGTTCGAGCGCAGCATGAGGTAATCCTGTTCGTTGAAGTCGCTCACGAAGTTGGCCGCGCCTGCGGTCTCGACGACACGGTTGGCGATGAAGCGGCGGATGGTATCGACCTCGCCTGAGGAGGCGGGATCATCCAGCATAACCTGCCACAGCCAGCCTAAACCGTCGAGTGAGTGCCGCTCGATCGTGACCTCGTTGAATAGATTTCGTGCTTTCAGCGTATCTCTGTCACCCATCAGGTTGCGTACATAGAGAGAATACGAGCTCAAGAACCGGCGGGTATAGTCGCTGTACCAGTGCGGGTAGTAGCTCTCGATGTTCCGTAAGTATTGGAGCACGCGGTCCTGCATATCCTGTGGGACTGCATAGCCCTTCAGCTCAGCCCGCTGCAGTGCATGCGCTACGTGGATCGTATTAAAGGGGATCGATTCCTGTCCCCTCCGCCAGTTGGGGAAGCCGCCGTCCCCGTTCTGCATGTTGGATAGGCGCTCGATGTCACGCGCAACCGCTGCCTCGATCTCATCAGGCGCGGGGAGGCCATCCGCTTCAAATGCGCTGAGCACATCGCGCAGCGCGGCGACGCCGAGTACACGTGAAGCCAGCTGCTCGGAGCACTCGAACGGGTAGGCGACGAGGTACAGCACCGCGTCAGTGAGCGATTGCAGCGCGGTCGAGGAGGTGTTGATCTCCAATCCGCCAAACTGCGAGAAGACATCGCTCGGCGGCGCCACCGGCTGGGCGATCGCACCCTCATCAACGACGCCGTAGGTTGCAAAGGCCTCCGTGGTCGCCGGTGTGTAGACCGGCATCTCGCCGTTCGCGGCATCGGCATAGTTGCCCGATACCGCTGCGATCTGGAAGCGGGCTGTGCCGGCTCTATCCGTGGCTGCCGGGAGCCTCACCTCGATTCGGTCATGAGCAGGGACATCCACGCGCAGCCCCTGATCTCCGCTGAGCAGCAAGTTTGTCGTGCGCATCACGACCTCGACAGACATATTTTCACCGGTCTGATTCTGCAGAACGACGGGGAACTCAAAGCTGTCGCCGAAGTTCAGGAAACGCGGTGCGGAGGGGCGCACCATCAGCGGCAGCCGGGCGGTGAGATTGGCTTCGCCGGATCCGAACTGATTGCCATTTTGGTCGACGGCGATAACCATGACGCGGTAGCGGGTCAGGTTATCGGGCAGCGAGACGCGGATGCTGGCTTTGCCATCCTCATCAGTCCGTACTTCCGGCGCAAACGTCGCCAGCGGGTCGAAATCGACTCGCACCCGGATCGGTTCTGCTCCCTGCTGGCCAGGCTCCATCGGCGCGGCGGCACCTTCGACCATGTCTGAGGCAGGCGCTTCCATCATCGCCTCTTCTTCGACCTCACCACCGCCACGTCCGAAGGCTTTCGTTGCCTGGGCTGCAAGGTCGCCGGCGCCACCACTTGCGAGCAGCGAGAGCGGATCGACGAGGATGATGCTAGACCGGCTGTAGCGGCTGCTCAGGTCGGCAGGGCGCAAACTGTAAAACGTGGCGATGGGATCGGATAGTTCGTAGTTGGTCAGAGCAAGGATAGCTTCATCGACAACGATTACA
>CBFDDM010000086.1:0-13792 GCA_965603565.1 uncultured Anaerolineales bacterium
ACGCCGGGAAGGAATGTGCGGCCCCGCCACAACACACCATCCATGTCGATGAGCAGACCGCGGGCTTCATTTACAGCGTTCATGTATGTTCGCTCTCCAATATGCAGACATGCGGCGAGCGTTTGTGCTCGCCTGCACGTGTATTTATATCACTAAGCTGAGTCAGGCTTATGAAGAAGAGAATTTTTCGATCAGGTAATTGTAGACAGGCGCATCGATATGGCCGCTGTCCACATCTGTGCGGTCTTCGAAGTTTTCGTTCCCGACGAACTCCCTGAGCGCCTTGCGGGTCGTCTGATCGTACTTGTCGCTTAGAGGAACATCATAACCAAGTTTGACCATGATGTTCTGCAAATTCTCGAGGATTTCGCCTTCGATCGCAAGCACGTTCTCATCATCGCTCTTCTCGAAATAGAGGCGGTGGAGTTTCAGCAGGTCACCGAGGCGCGGCACCGGGTCTGTATGATCGTCGACGCGGTAATCAATCCAGTGATCATTTAGTTCGGCGTAGCCGCCCTTTGGCTTTACGATGAAGATCGCAGCGCTTTGCCTGCCGCGCCGGTCGCCGCCGGCACGATCGCCGGCGATCAGGGCTGCATGCAGCCGCTCCGGGAAGGGCTCGTCCAGTGATGTGTAGCTTTCCGCCATAGCTTCCACGACTTCCGGTCCGGTCAAAATGTTGCCCTGGACGGCGAAGTGCTCGCCGGTAAGGCCGCCGGCCCAATTGAAGCACTCTTCACCTGTGAAGGTCGCAGCATTACCGTTGGCGTCGACAAAGCCTGCCTGGCGCAATGCACGACCCTCATCCTCTTCAAGCAGCGCATCCAATGCCGCTTGGGCGGGGATGCCACTGCCCATCATCGCCAGGCCGCGCGGCCCGAACGTTGTGTTGGCGTAGGATTGTGTCGCCACTGCTCCGGCGCCGGACTGCGCCCATGGAACCACAGCGCCCACGGCAGGGAACTTGGAGGCGACGGCGATACCCCAGGCGTTTTCGTCAGGTTCGTAGGCGACGATCGAGAAGGTTGCTATTCTATTCATAATTCTCATTCCAATTGGATCGGTTCAGGCCGCATCGGGCAGGCTCTCGTCAATGTCGAGTTCCTGGCCGCTGTCGTTGTAAAGGATGGGACGTCCGCTGCGGTCGATCGCTTCGTCATCGACGACCACTTTGCGGATGTCAGGGCGCGAGGGAATGTCATACATGACGTCGAGCAGGGCGCCTTCGATGATGGCCCGCAGGCCGCGCGCCCCGGTCTCACGTTCGAGCGCCATATGGGCGGCTTTGTCGAGCGATTCTTCGGTGAAGTGGAGCTCGACCTGATCCATCTCGAATAGGCGTTGATACTGGCGCACGAGCGCGTTGCGCGGAATGGTCAATATAGCCCGCAGCGCGGCTTCATCGAGCGGATCAACGCTGGCGATCACCGGCAGCCGACCGACAATCTCGGGGATCATGCCGAAATGCATAAGGTCGTCGGGAGTGACCAGGCGGAGCAATGCGCTCTCGTCAGCGTTCTGGAGGTCTGATTCGGTCACGGTTCCGCTGAAGCCCATGCGTCCACGTTTGCCGATTCGCTCTGCGACGATCTCGGCCAGCCCGTCAAAGGTGCCACCGCAGATAAAGAGGATATCGGAGGTGTCGACCTGGATGAATTCCTGCTGGGGGTGTTTGCGTCCGCCCTGAGGCGGCACATTGACAACCGCTCCCTCGATGATCTTGAGCAGCGCCTGCTGCACACCCTCGCCGGAGACATCGCGGGTGATGCTCGGGTTGTCACCGGATTTACGGGCGGTCTTGTCGAGTTCATCGATGTAGACGATACCGCGCTCAGCACGCTGGATGTTGAACTCAGAAGCCTGAAGCAATCTCAGCAGGATATTCTCGACATCTTCACCAACGTAGCCGGCTTCCGTGAGCGCGGTGGCGTCGGCAATGCAGAAGGGCACATCGAGGCTGCGCGCCAGCGTGTGAGCCAGAAGCGTCTTGCCACTTCCGGTCGGACCGATAAGCAAGATATTCGCTTTTTCCAGCTCGACATCCGCGTAACCGCGGTTAGCGATGCGCTTGTAATGGTTGTAGACGGCTACCGAGAGCACACGCTTTGCGTGTTCCTGGCTCACCACATACTCTTCCAGGTGGTCGAAAATCTCCTGGGGGGAGAGCGATGGCTTGCCCGAAGCGGAAAGGCCGCCAGACGGACGGGCGGACTCGCCATCCAGGATGTCACGGCATAGATCCACGCACTCATTGCAAATGAAGACGCCCTCCGGTCCGGCGATCAACCGGTGGATGGCGTCTTCATCACGATTGCAGAAGGAGCAGCGCCGCAGCTCGACTTCGGGCGGCTCCTGGCTTCGGGACATGCGTTAGCTACGCTTTCTTGTCCTCTTTCTCGTTCTCTTCGAAGGGGTCGAGGACATGGTCTACGATGCCGTATTTCATCGCTTCTTGACCGGACATATAGAAGTCGCGCTCGGTATCGCGCTCGATATCTTCCACGGTGCGGCCGGTGTGACGTACAAGTATCTTATTTAATTCTTCACGCAAACGCAAGATCTCTTTGGCCTGAATCTCGATATCAGTCGCCTGGCCCTGCGCGCCGCCCAGCGGCTGGTGCAGGTGGATTGTTGCGTGTGGTAGTGCATAGCGCTTGCCGGGTGTTCCGGCTGCGAGCAGTACGGTGCCGAATGAAGCGGTCACGCCCACCGCCACGGTTGAGATCGGCGCGCGGACCTGCTGCATGGTGTCGTAGATCGCCAGACCGGCGTAGATCTGCCCACCAGGGCTGTTGATATACATGTTGATCTGTCGATCGGGATCCTCGCGATCCAGGAAAAGCAGCTGAGCAACCATCAGATTGGAGACCTGATCGCTGATCGGTGTGCCAAGAAAAATGATGCGCTCGCGCAGCAAGAGCGAGTAGATATCGTAAGCGCGTTCACCGCGTCCGGAGGACTCGATGACCATCGGGATCAAAGCGCGTGGGTCTTGAATAGACATATTTTGAGCTTACTCCTTTGTCGTTTCAACCGCATCTTGTGGCGGTTCGATTTTTGCTTCGGTCGATTGCGCTGGGTCTTCTATCTCATCCGACGGCTTTTCGTCCAGTTTGTCTGCTTCGCCCCTGGCGATCGCGATCAGGCGATCCAGAGCCTTATCGGTAAGCAGATCCAATGCAATCCTTCGTTTGCTATTATCAGAAGAGAATGCGTTGCGGAGGTCTGGTGAAGATTCGCCTCCGAACGATTCCATGATTTTGTCAATTTGAGCTTCGACTTCTCCTTCTTCGATCTCAAGATCTTCCTTTTCGACGAGCTGCCCGAGCATCAGGCCGCGCTTCACACGCTGCACAGCTTCCGGTTCCAGTTCCTCGCGCAGTTCTTCGACGGTTTGCCCTTCAATCTTGAGATAATCCTCAAGGGTAAGACCCTGGGATTGCAGTCTCTGTGCCACTTCCCTCATCAGGCGCTCCATTTCCTCTTCAAGAACGACCGGAGGGAACTTTATGTCAGCCTGCTCGAGAACTTGTTCGATGACCGCTTCGGTGTATTCGGCCCGGGTATTGGCTTCTTTTTGTTCCTGGAGGCTCTGGCGCACCTTCACACGCAGGTCGAGCAGGCTCTCAAAATCACCAAGGTTTTCAGCCAGGTTATCGCTCCACTCGGGAACCAGGCGCGATTTAACCTCTTTGCAGTTGATCTTGAAGTGTGCTTCTTTGCTCTGGATGTCCTCGTTCTCGTGGTCCTCCGGGAATGTGTAGTCAAACTCGATCTCGTCACCGGCTTCGATGCCGATGTAGCGCTCAACGACGTCGGGAATTGGAAAATCAGTGTCCTGCTCGACGAGCACCGAGAGATCCTCGCCGTCGAGGATGACTGCTTCCTGCCCTTCGTCGGGATCTTTCAATTCGCCGTAAGCATCGACGGTGATGACGTCTGTCAACTCTGCCGGCCTGTCGGCGGGTTCCACCAGGGCCTGCCGTTGACGGAGTTCTTCCATTGCCTGCTCGACGTCCTCGTCGGTGACCTCCGTCTCCTCAAATGGGATGCGGATCTCGCGGTAATCACCTAGATCGACATCGGGCGCGATCGGGACAGTGTAGCGTATGGTGAGCGGTTCCTGGCTGACGATTTCATCCATCGAGCCGGGGGCGTATGGCTCAATTTCCGCTTTATCGAGCCCCTCGCGATACATATCCTGACCGAGTGTTTCGAGCGCCTCTTCCAGGAGCAGTTCTTCGCCGAACTTGTTGACGATGATTTGATAGGGTGCTTTCCCCGGGCGGAAGCCGGGGATCTTCGTATTCTTGCTCAGACGGCGTGCTGCGCCGCGTTTTGCCCGTTCGAGTTCCTCTTCGGGGACCTCGACGATCATCTCGACCTGTTGGTCTTCGAGCTTTTTGGTTTCAATTTTCAAGTGGTTTTCCTTCCGCTCATCACCGAACGGGCGGTGACAAAAATCTAGGCTTGATCATCCGATCAAGATCAAGCCTTTGTGACGGGCTTTGTGGGGAAGGCGGGAGTTGAACCCGCACGCCCGAGGGCACGTGATCCTAAGTCACGCCTGTCTGCCAATTCCAGCACTTCCCCCGTCGAAGAGATTATATCTTATCTGCTCCGTCTGAGAGTGTAAAGGAAGGTGTCACTCTCGTGAGTCCTGAGCGGCTGCGAACGGCCGTCGGTCGACTCTACTCCGCTAATGCGGCGACCAATTCACGACAGAAATTAGGAATATCCTCGACAACCCGCCCCCAGACCTGGTTTCCATCCCGGAAGGCGGATTCATCCACCCAGGTCGCACCGGCATTGACCAGGTCATCTTTGATGCCCAGCGAGCCGGTCGCTTTGTGACCGTCAACCACTTCAGCCGAGATCCCGACCAATCCAGCATGGCAGATCATGGCGACGGTCCTTCCGGCAGCGTCCAGATCGGCGACGAGTTTCTTGACGCCATCATAGCGGCGTAATTTGTCTGGAGCCCAGCCACCGGGGATAACGATCCCATCAAAGTCCTGGGCGGAAAGCTCGTCTGCGTCGGCCTCGATCTCAGCTGTCAGCCCGCCCGATTTGCTGGCCACTTCACGTCCTTTGCCCTTGCCGACTATAGTGACCTCGGCACCTTCTTCGACGAGGCGCATATAGGGTACCCAGAATTCGAGGTCCTCGAAACCGTTTTCAACGAGCACGACAACTTTTTTATCCTGTAGTCTCACGGGAGGTCCTTTCTGTTGCATGGTTAGTATAGATATTGTATCTGGAAGCGGGTGGGATCAGGTATTGGGGGCACTCAGGGACCTCTGGCACCCAGGAACATGATGTCATTGCAAGGCGCCGAAGGCGCCGTGGCAATCTCCCGGATGCGAGAGGGCGATCGCTTCGTCGCTGGCGTTCCTCGCGATGACGCGGAAACGGGCACCAGCGTACCCCGAGATCTTGAGTGCATTTCGGGCAGGCATCGGAGCGGACTGAAGGGCTCACTCGAAGTGGAGATGCAAGTGGAGTCCGTCAGCTTGCTGACGGCTGTGAAGCAGAATAGATCCGTCGTTCTCTTGAAGATTAAAAACAGGACGGCGGCATGCTGGATCCTTGCCGGCGTTCACCGGCACCGAAGGCAAGCCTTCGGACTCTACACAAGGCTGTCTGGGACTTTGTATGTGAGAGGACGACCCGCCGGGTCGCCCCAACCTCCAATTTTTACAGATGGATACAAGGTCAATTCATGAATTGACCACATGAAACCAATCGCAGGTCGCCTTTATGGCGGGAAGCCGGTCGCCTGGCGCATCTGCGCAAGGTGCAGCAGGTCGTGTCCGGCAGCGAAATGCATCACTTCTGCCAATGTGGTGGGGCCTAACAACGAATGAACGCCAGCGCGCTCCCAATCGCCCGGCTTCAAGACCTTCAGCTCGTCAATTAATCTGGAGCGACTCAACGCAAAATTGGAGATCGTGGCCTCAGGATCATAGGTCAAGTAGCTTCGTTCGTCTGCCCAGACGTCGGTATCGAACGCGGTCAAATGGGGCTCATCCTTCATCTGGAATCTCTTCAAACGCGGCAGGTTGACCTCTTTCTCGACATCCGCAAAATGGGCGACGATCTCAATGGGTGACCACTCATCGGGTTTGGGCCGTGCTTGCCAGGTGTCCGGTGGGCAGTGGTTGGACAGGGTCAGCAGCGCCGCCAGATGCCCCTTCAGGCGTGCAAGGATGGATTCGGGTTCGCGCTGGGCCTCCGGGCGGAAATTGCCCCGGGCATGCTTAAGCCATTCCTGTGCTGCCTCGAAGTCGCCTCCCGGGTAGTTCTCAACGGGTTGGTCATGCAGGTGGAATACCGGCAGACCCAGTTGATGGGCGGGATAGAGATCTGCAGCTACGTCATTACCGATCATGACAGCATCGGCGAGCGGCCGGCCCAGCAAGCCAAGGATTTCAGTCAAGTAGGCAGGATCTGGTTTGGTGAAGTGGAAGTCTTCGTATGAGGTCACGATTGAGTATTCGAACTCATCAACCGGGATCCGAGCCCACTGCAAGCGGGCTTCGATCGCAATCCCTGGAAAGAGTGGATTGGTAGCGATCACGACTTCATAATCGTTTGCAAAGAGGTGCTCGATGAATTCTCGGGCGCCTTCCTTCACGCTCGTGAGCGGTTCAAGTTCCGGGAATATCTCTGTGTAGAAGTGATGGATGCTCTCTTGTAATTCACTTTCATCCAGCTCCAGGTCTGGGTAGAAAATATCCGCGAATTTGCGCTCGAGCCTGGTCGTAGCGTCCGTATCGGCGAGCATGGCACGGGTGCCCGACATGAGCGCGGAGAGCATACGGTCGGGATCGACCACATCAGACAAATAAGCTCCCAGCCGTTGGAAATAGGCTGGGAGAAAACGTTCCATCGAGTTCTGGAGTAGTGTATCGTCGAGATCGATGAGGACGGTGTGGGTCATGTGTCTTCGGAGGGTGTGACAAACGTTGGGAACTCGAGATGACACTGGCCGCAGCCGATGTGTGGTTCCTCGACATCCTGCATCGTTCGGGTGCAGTAGGCGGAGACATCGACCTTCCGGCGGAGACCCAGCAGACCCTTCTTGACGCGCGCTTCAAGCACCAGGTTGGGACAGGCATTTGCGCGCACGATCCCGGGTACCGGGCATTTCGAGCAGAGATCGGGTGTGTAGGTTCCGCTGTTCGGGGTGCGGTCAATCAAGCGGCATTCTTGAATTTCACGGCCGCGGTGAAAATCCTCATAGTAGAACGGGCACTCCATACCGGCAGGGGTGATCATGGGGAGACGGCTGTATCTCTAGACGCGCGTGACGTATTCGCCCGAGCGTGTGTCCACACGAATGACGTCGCCCTGCTCAACAAAGAGTGGTACCTGTACCGTAAGTCCCGTCTCGGTCGTTACAGATTTGGTGGCGCCTGTGGCTGTGTCGCCTTTTACAGCCATCTCGGCCTCGACGACCTCAAGATCAACCGTGGTAGGTAGATCGATATCGAGCGGTTCTGTATCGTAGAAGGTGAGTTTAACTTCCATATTTTCTGTCAAGTAGTTGACGGCATCGCCGATGGCTTCGGCGGGCAGAGCCGGCTGTTCATAAGTGTCGGTGTCCATGAAATGGTACATGTCGCCATCGGTATAAAGAAACTGACACTGGCGGTAATCGAGGCGGACGTCCTGCACCTTATCTCCAGAGATAAACGATTTTTCCAGCACCGAGCCAGTGCGCAGGTTGCGCACTCGAGTGCGGATGGTTGCTTTGCCTCGACCGGGTTTGTGATGGGAATACTCGACGACTTTATAAAGTTCACCGTCCAACTCAAATGTTACGCCGCTGCGCAATTCGTTGACATCTTTCACAGCTTAATGTCCTCATTATCTCTCAGGGATGTGACTGAGTGGGATTATAGCCGCGGGGAGTCCGTGACGTCAATGTAGGTGCAGGTTTGAAGCCTGGATTTCATTTAAATATTGAGCCAGCGTTGTGCTGCGTCAGGAAGCCCGGCTAGATTTCCTGAGCGTACTGTGCAGCGGGGCAGCGATTCGACAAACGCGCGTCCATAGGTCTTGGTGAGAATACGCCGGTCAAAAATCGCGACGATGCCGCGATCGGAGCGCGTTCTGATCAAACGACCAAAACCCTGCCGAAAGCGCAGGATCGCCTCCGGGACGGTGTATTGTTGGAACGGTGATTCGTAGGTCTCGGCCCTGGCGGCGATAATCGGATCGCTGGGCACGTCGAAGGGCAGTCTCACGATGGCAAGCACAGAAAGCGCTTCGCCGGGAACATCGACACCTTCCCAGAAAGAGCGCGTCCCGAGCAGCACGGCGCGTTCGCTGCTGCGGAAACCTTCGAGGAGTGTGTGGCGGGAGGATCCGCTGCTCTGCTCATAGAGATAGATTCCGGCTGCAGAAAGCGGTTCTGCCAGCGCCTGTGCGGTGCGCTGCAGATGTACGTAAGAGGTGAACAATGCCAACGCTCGTCCACCGGTTGCTTTGAAAAGCTGCAGCAGCCCTTGTTCCAATGCGTGTTGATACCTCTGTCGTTCGAACGGCTCGGGGATGTCATTGACGAGATAGAGCAAGGTGGAGGATTCGTGATCGAACGGCGTTCCGAGGGCGAGTTCTTCAGCATCGTGTGCGTATAGCCGTCGCCGGATGTAGTCGAAATCACCTGCGGTCGTGAGCGTGGCGGAGGTCATGATGACCGCTTCTTTCTGAAACCACAGGTGCTTCTCCACGAGCGGACCCGCTTCGAGAGGGGCGGCGTGGAGCGAAATGCGCTCGCTGCGAGCGGAGATCTCGACCCAGAAGATCTGGGAGTTGTCCGGCTCGAAGATCATGCTCTCCAGGTTCGTATAGACCTCGCTGAGTGAGCGCTGAGCTATGCGGGCAGCCACGGAAAGGTTCTCTGCCGCTTCAATTCCGGACTCGACAAGCGAATCCAGATCCTCGCTCATCCCGCCAAGCGTCTGCACCATCGTGCCGAGCGGACCGCGCAGATCCTCCCAGGCGAATTCGACCTTCTCCCAGTCCGGGAGCGTACGTGTGGCGGCGATGATACGGACCTGTTGGCCATAGCGCCCGACATCTTTGCCTTCGCGCTGGTTAAGCATGAATTCAGCAAGGCGTTCGAAGAGCACTTTGGAATGGTCGGTGCATTCGGATGTGCGGTCTGAAACAACGCTGACCGCCCGGTCGACGGCGGAGGCTCCTTCCGGTGGCAGTTCACGACGGGCCAGGTCCAGGATCTGACGCAGCAGCCCGCGTGTGCGTGAACCCAGTTCGCGGAAGACGCGCTGGACTTCTGCCTCGGTTACCGAGAAACTCAGCCCGTTCGTCGTGGCCGATTCGAGATGATGGGCTTCGTCGACGATCAGGTATTTGTATTCAGGGATCACACGGCTGCCGACGGCGATGTCGGCGAGCAGGAGCGCATGATTCACGATGACGAGATGGGCGTCCTCCGCAGCCAGTCTAGCCCGGTAATATGGGCAGCGACCGCCTGCCTGGGATGCACAGGTCTCCATCGAGCAATCTTCGCTATCCGCAGACAGACGCGACCACACGATCGATTCGCCGCGCGGCAGGTTGAGTTGAGTTCGATCGCCCGGGCCGCCTTCAGCCAGCCAGAGCAGCAGTTTCGCAAGCAGCCTGATCTCATCCGTCGACCGGGGTCCCAGACGACGAAGGGCATTGAAGCGCCGTGGGCATAGATAATTACTGCGTCCCTTGAGCACGGCTCCACGCACTTTTTCATCCAGCGCGATGCTCAGATCAGGGATGTCTTTGTGGATTAACTGATCCTGGAGGTTGAGCGTATTTGTCGAGATGACGACGCGCTCGCCGTTCCGGGCTGCCCAGGCGTAGGCGGGGGCGAGATAAGCCATCGATTTCCCGGTACCCGTGCCCGCCTCGACGAGCAGATGCTGGCTCTCGTTTAGTGCATTGGTGACCGCGCGTGCCATGCTGATCTGCTGGGGACGATTCTCGTAGCCGGCGAATGAATCCGAAAAACGCCCGCCCGGCTCGAAAATCGCGGCGAGCTCCTCGACATCCAGCGGTTCTGGAGATTTGGTCGACCTCAATTCACCGGCGGGTTTCGCCGGCGCTGGAAACAGTTGGATTTCGCTGCGGGAAAGCGGTGTAAAGACCTCACCTTTAGCAATGCGCTGCTCATAAGCCTGGTCGAAGACCCATCCAGCGCCCCATTCGATCTCCTGCCCGAGACGGGTGATCTCATCCAGTATCGGGCCTGGTATGTCCAGCGCTTTATCAAACAAACGCAGAAACACCTGCCGGGTGGTTTGGGCATCTTCAAGCGCACGGTGAGATTCAAATACAGGTATGCTCAATTCTGGGGCCAGGGCGCGCAAGTTGTAACGGCCGCTGGAAGGCAGCAGAACCGAGGCGAGATCGAATGTGTCCAGATAGGGGTTGTCCTGGAAGAGACCTTCGCGAAGCATAAAAGCCAGATCGAACTGCACGCTATGCCCGAGTAGGGGCAAGTCGCCGACGAAGGCTTCGAACTCATCGATCACATCGACCAGGCGCGGGGCACCGGCGAGCATGGCGTCATTGAGCCCGGTGAGATCCACGACGACCGGGTCTAGAGGTCGGCCGGGGTTGATCAATGTTTGAAATTGATCCTCGATGCGATCGCCCCGGAAATGGACCGCGCCAATCTCGATCACAGCGTCACGGGCTGTATCTAATCCGGTCGTCTCGAGGTCGAAGGCAATTAACGATTTCATCACGGGATGGGCATTATAGCATTGAGGCCAATCAACCGTGCTATACTGCTCACGAATTGCCCTCCGGTGAGGGGCGGTACTCTTCCAGAATCAGGGAAACCTTTGATGCCATTTGGTGTTTATCTTTTAAACAATCCGATCTTCCGGGAATCGCCTCGATGAATTTGAAGGATCTCGGAGATATTGAGCTCGTCGAAATTGCGGGCTCCAGGCCAGAAGCTTTTGGCGAGCTCTACGAACGGCACGTTAACAGGATCTACAATTACATTTACTATCGCACCGGCAACCATCACGACGCCGAGGACCTGACCGCGCGCGTTTTTGTCCGTGCATTGCGGCATGTCGAGAATTTCGAAGACAAAGGCGTGCCGTTCACCGCCTGGTTGTACCGGATCGCGCATAACCTGGTTGCGAACTGGCACCGGGATCGCAGCAGGCGACCGGTGATCCCGCTTGAAAAGCACGTTGCCGTAAGCGAGATCAGCGAGCATCCTGAGACGGAGGCGATTCAAATTGAGCAGAATGAGCTGCTGCTTGAAGCGATCCGCCGCCTGCCGGAGGATCGACAAACGCTCTTGATCTTTAAATTTGCCGAGCGGATGTCGAATGCTGAGATCGGTGAGGTGATGGACCGAACGGAGGGTGCGATAAAAAGCCTCTATCACCGCACGCTGAATGCGCTGCGAGATGAGGTCAAAAGGATCGAACGTGAAATGGAGAACTCATAACTCCATTAAAGGTTTGGCGATTAGCAAGTTGATGCAGGATACAGTGTTATGGAACGAGATGATTTAGAACGCCTACTTGATGAAATGCTCGTACCGGTTTCGCCCAATGACACCTTCCTGAGGCGATTGAGGGCACGGCTGGTCTATTATCAGGGTCACAATCCGCTTAACCCCTGGACGATTGTTGTGGTTCTGGCGACGATGGTGCTCATCCTCGTTGCCGGAATCGGGCTTTTCCTGCGCGTGATCATCGGATGGATTGGTCTTATCGGCATTTTTAGTCAACGTCGGAAGGGCGGATCGAATGCCGAACCGATTTCACCTTGAGCCATCGTAAGGGCCTATGAATACGGGCCAGCCGCCAGGTTGCCCTTAGGGAGCAATAGAAAAGGCGTGCTGACAAGGCACGCCTTTTTATATACTTCGTGCTGGTGGCCTAGAAAAGCCCCCAGTCAGCTCCGGCTCCTTCTTCCATCATGCTGGGTTCCCACATCTCATGACCCATTTCGATATGCGTTTCCAATCCGCTTTTCTCCTGCGCTTTTTCACGGGTCATATCAAGCAGGGCGGGGGCATAGGGGCAGAATGGTGTGGTCATGATCATCTTAACGCGCAGGTGATCGTCCTCGATAACTGCATCTCGGACCAGCCCGAGCTCGATGATGTTCATTCCGAGCTCAGGGTCCATGACCTCACGCAGCCCCTCGCGTATTTTTTCCGCTTCTTTGGGGTGTGTTGAATCGGCAAGCCAGATTGTCTTGGTTGTTTCATCTGTCATAGGATTTGATCCCCTCGGTTGGGATTACGAATGCACAGTGAGCGTCACCATCCAGCAAACAGCGCACGCGTTCCACAGGCAGGGATAACGCCCGGGCGATGAATGTCTGGTCGATCATGCAGACTTCCGGATGGCTCTGCCCGACATGAAAGTAAGGGCAGCTGAGTTCTCTGAGGATGATGTCATCGCCCTGATGTTGGATATCTGCGTTGAAACCTTCTTCGTTCAGAAGCTCCACTAAACGGCGGAGACGCTTCTCGAGCGGAAGTCCCTCCAGCTGGCTGGCGTAGTCGTCAGCCATCGAATCGGCAACACCGGAGAGCAGTGTCTCAATGGAGCGGTCCGGGAGCGATTCTTTTAACTCGCCCAGCAGTCTATTTGTCAGACGATAGTAGCGGGTGGGGAACAACTCATAGCCGTTTTCGGTGAGCGAAAATACATGGCGTGGTCGACCGACACCGTGGCGCACCTCTTCCGATCCGATCAGGTCGTCAGCGAGCAAGTTGGAGAGATGATGCCGTACGGAAACGGGTGAGATCCCGGCAGCGTCTGCAAGGTCCTTGACGGTGCAGCTGCCGCGCGATCGCAGCGTTTTGAGGATAATTTCGCGTGTCTCAGAAGCCATGTGAGGGCAGTATAGCATGCGCCTGTGTGAGATGTCAATATTTAAGATATTTATGATATTTATCCCCTCCAGGGCGGCAAATAGGCATGAATATTTCTTATAATTCTCACAAATATTGACATATTTTGATCCAACGTGCTATAATTTCATTCGAATGTCTGTGGCTGGTACACAGTCTTTTTAATGATGGAGGCACTGCATGACTGAAGCGCTGGAAATTCGCAATCTACACGTTGCGATTGAAGATAACGAGATATTGAAAGGCGTTGACCTGGTTGTGAACCAGGGAGAGATCCACGCATTGATGGGGCCCAACGGCACCGGTAAGTCTACGCTTGCCAAAGCCTTGATGGGACACCCTGACTTTGAAGTGACCGAGGGGGAAATCATCTTCAAGGGTGAAGATATCGTGGAAATGGATCCTGATGAACGTGCCCGACTGGGCCTCTTCCTGGCGTTCCAATATCCGGTGGCCATTCCGGGTGTGTCCGTGGCAAACTTCCTGCGGACGGCGATCAACGCCCATCGCAAAGGGGATGATCCCGAAGACAAAGGCATCTCTATCCCGGAATTTCGCACCATGCTTAAGGGCAAGATGGACCTGCTTGAGATGGATCATCAGTTTGCAGGTCGCTATCTGAATGAGGGATTCTCGGGCGGCGAGAAGAAGCGAGCCGAGATTCTGCAGATGGCCACACTGGAGCCGGCAATCGCGATTCTGGATGAAACCGACTCGGGTCTTGACATTGATGCCTTACGGGTTGTCGCAGATGGCGTGAATTCGCTAGCAGGCCCCGAATTGGGCGTGTTGATCATCACGCACTACCAGCGCATTTTAAATTACATAAAGCCAGATCACGTCCACATCATGCTTGACGGACGTGTGGCTGAATCCGGGGGACCGGAACTC
>CBFDDM010000087.1:0-13708 GCA_965603565.1 uncultured Anaerolineales bacterium
GTGCCTGCCCGGGACCTTTACTCGAGGCGAAGAAAGCCATCGGTGCGGTCAAGGTCGACGAGGTTCTGGAAATTTGGTCGGCCGATCCACGCACGAAAGAGGACATCCCACGCTGGGCGGCGAAAGTCGGCCACGAATTCCTGGGCATCCTCGATGCGGAAGGGTACGATCGCATCCTTGTCAAGCGATTGAAGTAAGAGCCACCCTATGGCGACAACGGCAAAGCCCAAGATCCTTATTCTGGCATCGCTCTCGGGCGGATACGCCGGTGCGGATTCTGTAGGGCAGGCACATCGAGATTACGCTGCAAATACGTTCATCCTGCCGGTTCGATCACCGGCGATGTTCCCTCCCGAATTTTATGTGGAGTCCTTCGAGCAGGGGATCGATGCCATCCTCGTTATGTACAGTGGAACCGATTGTCCGTACGAGGGTGCCGCGGACCGCACCGCGCAGTTGCTCAACGATGCCTACCAGCAGATGAAAGCGAGCGGCATCGATTCGCGCCGTCTGAAGCTGGTCGCGATCTGCACAGTCTGCACGGAAGCATTCATGCGCGAAATCAGGCGCATGAATGAAGTGCTCGAAGAGATTGGTCCGGTTACTAACGAACTGACACTCCAGGAAGTTCATTAGTCAAGCGACCATGACGGGATATTGCGAAAGGGTTTAGGTATGAATCGAAATGAAGTCCAGGTGGACACATTGGTCGTCGGCGGCGGGATTGCAGGGATGCAGACTGCGCTGGATCTGGCTGACCAGGGTTACCAGGTGGCGTTGGTTGAAAAAGAACACAGCATCGGCGGGAAGATGATCGCGCTGAGCAAGGTTTTTCCGACGTTGGACTGCTGCAGCTGCATCACCACTCCGAAGATGTCCGCGGTGGCCCATCACGAAAACATCCATTTGATGACCTACACAGAAGTGCAATCTGTGCATCGCAACGGCGACGGCTTTCGTGCCGAATTGGTCAAGCACCCGCGCTACGTGGATGAAAGTGTCTGCACCGGATGCAGGCAGTGCGAGTACGCATGCCCGATCGATATCCCCGCCGCGTTCGACCTTAACTACGGCGCTCACCGCGCAATCCGTGTGCCTTTCTCAACCGCGGTTCCACAGTATGCCGTGCTTGATATCGAGCACTGCCTGCTTTGCGGCAAATGCGAGAAAGCCTGTCCGGTCGAAGCTATCGACTTCAGTCAAAAGCCTGAGCACTTCCAGTTGAACGCTGGCGCTGTCGTTCTGGCGACCGGTTTTGAGACGACGCCGAAGGACGCCAAGGCTGAATACGGTGGTGGGAAGTTCCCCAACGTAATCGATGCGCTATTCATGGAGCGCTTGCTGGCGCCTACGGGGCCCTACGGCCACGTGCTTCGACCGAGTGACGGCATGGAACCGATGTCGATCGGCTATGTGCAGTGCGCCGGCTCGCGGGATTGCACACTTGGTGTGGAGTACTGCTCGCGCATCTGCTGCATGTACGCCATAAAACAAGCCCAACTTCTCTCCGGTGCGCTGCCCCTCGCCGATATCACGATCTACTACATGGATATTCGAACCTTCGGTAAGGGTTACGAGCAGTTCTATCAGAATGCCAAGGCGATGGGAATCGAATTTGTGAAGGGGAAAGTCTCGAAGATAACCGAGGATGAGAATCACAATCCCAGCGTTCACGTTGAGATGGTCGATGAAACCCCGCGCATTTTGAATAACCCGCACGATCTTGTGGTGCTCTCTGTGGGCATGATCCCTTACTATGACCCCCGGCCGATGTACGGTGTATCGACCGCCGACGATGGGTTTATTTTGTCACCTGCTGTCAACCGTTCGCCTACCTTAACGGATCAGGAGGGGATCTTCGCTACCGGCGCTGCGCTGGGGCCAATGGATATTGTCGACAGCATCATGATGGCAAGTGCCTGTGCTTCTGAGACGGCTGCTTATCTACGCGGCAACGGATACAGACGTCGCAGTCCTTCGACGAGTAAACAGTTAGAAGAGGAAAGGCTCCATGCCTGAGAATAACGAATCGGGTCACGAAACAACGCAATCCTCTACACACGAGGATGAGCAGGTCCGCATAGGCCTCTATACGTGCTATTGTGGCGGCAACATTAGCGACGTGGTCGACTGTGAGCGCGTCGCACAGACTCTGTCTGATCTGCCGGATGTCGTCGTATCGAGGACGAACATGTCCATGTGTTCGGACGCGGGTCAGGCGCTCATTGAAGAAGATATTCGTGAGCGAGGGGTGAACCGGGTTGTGATCGGCGCCTGCGCCCCTTCGCTGCATGAGTTGACCTTCCGGGGCACGCTTGAACGAGCCGGTTTAAACCCCTATCTCTACTATCATGTCGGCCTGCGCGAACAATCAAGCTGGGTGCACAAGGATGATCATGAGACTGCCACGGACAAATCGATCCGCTTGATGGCGAGTGGGATCGCAAAGGCGCGGCTGCTCGATCCACTTCAACCAATTCAGCTCGATGCCAAACAGCACGCATTGGTGATCGGTGGCGGGATCGCAGGGCTGCGCAGTGCGCTGGATATCGCCCGTAACGGTATCCAGGTCACCTTGCTCGAGAAGACCCCCTTCCTGGGCGGTCATGTGGCGCAGCTCGACTCGATCTTTCCGACAGGCGAGAATGCCTGCGAGCTGCTCCATGACCTCATTCAAGAGGTCGTCAAGCATCCACTGATCACAATCCTGACCCAGGCGAGCTTGAAGCAGGTCAGCGGTTACGTAGGTGATTTCCAGGTGCAGATTCAGCAGGACTCGCGCGGTGTCACAGCCGAGAATGGCGAGTTCGTCATGCGGGCTTGCGAAGAGACTGTCCCCGATCCGTTCAATTATGGTTTGACGGACCGTAAGCTTATTTATCGATCGTACCCCGGTTGTTACCCTTCGACCCCGGCGGTCGATTGGGAGAACATTCCCGGTGACGAACTTGTGCTCAGCGTGAACGGCGACAGAATGATCTTGAAAAATGATCCACGCACACTTGAATTGAATGTGGGCGCGGTGGTCGTCGCTACGGGGTTTGATCTGTACGAGCCCGGCCCGGGGGAATACGGATATGGTGAGCTCCCGCAGGTGATCACGCTGCCGCAGTTGATCCGTCATGTGGCTATGCTGGATGACGGCGAGCAGCTGCACTGGCAAGGTCGCGCGGTGCGCAGTTTAGCCCTGGTTCATTGTGTCGGGAGCCGGCAGGTCGAAGGCGTGCATGAACCTCAGGAGGATGGTGAGGTCAACAACTACTGCTCACGGTTCTGCTGCACCGCCTCGCTCCACATGTTGAACGAAATCCATGCACGCTTCCCGGAGATTTACATCTACGATCTCTTCCAGGACATCCGCACATACGGGCGTGGGCATGAAGAGTACTACCGGCAGGCTCTCGATGATCAAGCACGCTTCGTCCGCTACATTGCTGAGGACGGTCCAGTTGTTCGTGAAGCTCCTCCGGAGGATGCATATCCGGTCCTGGTTGACGTGAAAGATCACCTGACCTGGGGTGAGGAGCTCGAAATTCCTGTCGATATGATCGTGCTTTCGGTTGGCATGATGCCGCGCGATGTCAGCGATATCGTGCAGATGCTGAAGATTTCCAGGGGCACCGATCGCTTCTTGCTGGAGGTGCATCCAAAACTGCGCCCGGTTGAAACATCTGTGCCCGGAGTCATTCTGGCGGGCACGGCTCAAGGGCCAATGAATATTCAAGAGAGCTGTGCCGCCGCAGAAGCGGCCGCCGCGAAAGTCTCAGTCCTGCTGGGGCGCGGTGCGGTGGAGTTAGAGCCATTCGTCGCTGCGGTCGATCCCGAACGCTGTACAGGCAGTGGAAGCTGTATGGAAGTTTGTGCTTATGAAGACGCCATCGCGCTGCAGCCATTTTCCGATAACGGCCACGAGCGCATGGTGGCAGTGGTGACAGCGGCCAACTGTGCCGGCTGCGGCGCGTGTGTTAGCGCCTGTCCGCACGGTGCAATCGATGTACAGGGCTGGACGTTGGCGCAGTATCAATCGATGGTGGCGGCGATCGGCGCTTCGTACGAAAGCCGCTCGGAGGTTGAAGCATGAGCGAAATTGCAAAAGAGCCAAGCCGCGCTGAAACACTCAAGAGTTTGCGTTCAGAACACGAGCAAACCGTCGAGCAGACGCGTGATCTGCTCAAAGAACAGCAGCAAATCCGCCGCGCGATTGGTAGTGCCATGGAAGACCAGGCATTGACGATCCCGGCGACAGCAGAAGCTGCCGATCTTCCAAGTGAGGTTGTTCTGTGGCATGTCATGGCGATGAAAAAGTATGGATTGATCGAAGAGATTGGTATGGATGGTGATTACTATACCTACCAGCTGGTAAAGGAGTCTTAAGTATGGGCCATCGTGTGGATCCATCGATCCTGAATGAGCTCAAACAGTATGGTGCGGTGAGCATCGAGAAGTGTTTCAATTGCGGCAATTGCACGGCGATCTGCCCGCTGACGAGCGACGATCATCTTTTCCCGCGCGATATGATCCGCTATGCACAGATGGGCCTGAAAGATCATTTGTTGTCAAGCACCGATCCCTGGCTGTGCTACTACTGCGGCGACTGCACGCAGACCTGCCCCAAAGAGGCTGAACCGGCTGAAACGATGATGGCCATGCGGCGTTGGCAAACGGCACAGTACGACACTTCCGGCCACGCTGCCAGCTTATACACCTCGGAACGTGAAGTGTGGAAGGCGGTGTTCAGGACCTCGCTTCTGCCGCTCGTGCTGTTGTTGATCTATCATGTCGTCACCGGATTTTCAAATATCGTAACCGGTCGAGTTGAGCTGAATACATTTGCACCTGTGATGTGGGTCTGGGCTGTGGTGCTTTTCCACTTCGCGCAGCTCGGATACCGGCTTGTGCGTAACGCTTCAAATATGTTCAGGCACGTGATGGGTGAGGGGGAGAACGGCTGGTCTTCGATCCCGTTGAGCGTCTACCTGCAGGAGTTCAAGACGTTCATAACGCACGGCCTGACCCAGAAGCGATGGCTGGATTGTGGTGAAGATCGCAGCCGCTGGCTCAAGCATCTGATCCTGGTGGGTGGTTATGGGACGATGCTGGTGTTGATCGTTATATTGTTGTGGTGGTTCCAGACGGATGAACTTTATCCGATCTACCATCCCCAACGCTGGGTCGGCTATCTGGCGACAATTTTCTTGATCTTCGCATCAGGAGAAGCGCTGATCGGGCGTATGCGCAAACGTGAGGAAATCCATCGTTTCTCACACCCAACCGACTGGCTATTCCCTTCATTCATCATGATCGGTGCGGTGACCGGAATTCTAGTGCACATCTTCCGCTACGCGGCCTGGCCGTGGCCGACCTATGCAATGTACACATTGCACGTCATGGCGATGGTCGCGATGCTGGACACGGAAGTCGGTATTGGCAAATGGACGCACCTGATTTACCGGCCGATGGCAATGTATCTGGAATCGGTCAAAGCCAGGGCGGCGGAGATGCCCAGGCCGGCCACCGCCCCGGCAGTTTCGTAAGTGCGACGGAAATTGTTTATCAAACCTAATAGGAGGTTTACTCAATGAGTGACAAAATGATAGTCGTTTGCAATCACGCCGATGCACCACACGTGATGCCCACCCTGATCATGGGGTCGTCCGGGGTCGCCCTCGACAACGAGGTGATCCTGTTCTTCTGCCCGGGCGGCGCTCAGGCGCTGGTCAAAGGCGAGCTGGAGAAATTCGGTACACCTAAAGGGTTGCCCAACCCGGTGGAATTATTCGACACCATCCTCGAACAAGGCGGGGAGATCATCCTATGCGAGCTGGCGCTCGAGAACAAGGATATCGATCCCGTTGACTTACGCGATGATCGCATCGTCATCAAGAACGCGCCCTCCTTCCTCATGGATGCCGAAGGCGCTGCGATGACATTAACCTTTTAGAGAAACCACCTCACTGGTTTCTGACATCGGCTCGCAGAGTTGATTGCCTGCTAAAACAACCTGCTCGCGGACCGAAGTCTCCAAACGAAAAGACCTGACCCTCTCCTCAGGGTCAGGTCTTCTTTGGTGGTCTTATCCCGGTCAAATTTAAACCATTCTCAATAGATCCGAGTTGGCAGGGTCGTGCACGAACGCCCAGAAAGCTTCCATGGCGCGGTTCGCCGGATGGATTTTCTTGCGAACCATAAAGATCCGGCGGTGCAGGTCGAATCCAAGCACCGGGATCTGTACGACCGAACCTCTTTCTAAGGCCCACTCGGCCGCTGTCCTGGACACGAAAGCGAGCCCGAAGCCACTCTCCACCGTTTTAACGATCGCTTCGGCGTTCCCGACTTCGAGGAACACGTTCAAGTCGCCGATATCGATGTCGTGTTTGCCAAGCTCTGTCAGAAGTTCGCGCCGCGTGCCGGAGCTGGGTTCATCGAGGATCAAAGGCACGCCCAGTAAATCGGATGGATCGATCGCATCCATCGCCGTCCACGGCTGGCTTGCCGGGCTGATCAAAATAATGTGATCGGAAAAGAACTCCTGGCAGTCCATATCATCGCCGCAGGCGTCGAAACTGACCACCCCGAGATCCGCGTCCTCGCCAAGCAGTGTGGGTACGACGTTTGTTCGGGTGCAGCGATTGATGCGTATGGTTACGCCCGGATGCCGGTTCAGAAAGCGGCCGGCAAACTTGGGCAGTATATACTTGCCGGTCGTGGTGCTGCAGGCAATGCGCAGAGAACCAATGACGCGGTCCTCCATCGAGTCCATCATCTGCTGGATGCCCATGGCGTCCCGCAGCAATTTCCGGGCGTGGGGTACCAGCAGCCTACCGGCGGCAGTCAGCGTTATTTCGTTGCTTGAGCGGTCAAAAAGTGGGCTGCCGATCTCATCTTCGAGTTTCTTAATGTGGTGACTGATCGTTGGCTGGCTGAGGTGCAGACGCTGCGCGGCTTCGGAGAAACTCAATGTCTCTGCGGCATACAAGAAGACCTGTAGTCGGGTCAGATCTATCATCGCTCAACCTTTGCTGGTAGGCAGAAGATCGCGTGGCGCTCATCGACGATCCTTGCGCCGGAAATATATTTCGATGTCTGTAGTGTAATCCTACCGTTGACGACGAGCAATGTTCTGTTTGAAATCGCGGCCGCAAACTCCTGCCGCCCGTCATGCATGTATCTCGTGAGTAAGACGCAGATCATAAGGCAAAGAGTTGCATAATAGGCTTCGGCAAACAACCTTGACCCAAACATCCTCAATACGGCATCCGGGAATGTCGAAACAAAATCGAACTTCATTGAAAGGTGTTCGTAAGGTCCGCAGAGGCCGTGACGATGTATCCTGAATTCAGGCGATTCGAGCGCGCGCATTTATTGATTCTTGATCTCGAAGGATTGGAGATTTCCTATGGGCATGGATTTCAGCACACAAGAGACGTTTGAAGAGGTCGATGTATTTCAGCTCGACGATCTCGCACAATCGGAGTATGAGATCGCCACGCAAAGCCGTGAAGCAAACCAGGGTTCGGTATTTTCTTCAATCGCATACTGGATCGGGGAGTTGCGCTGGAGAGCGAAATACTGGGGTCAGACCCGGAAATAATGTCCAGGAATAAAACACAGAGCGCCCGTCGGGGCGCTTTTTTGATTCCAGGGAGGCTGATGGGCTCTATTTGGTTGCGATGGCTTCCCCATCGTGGAAGCAAGCCAGCGGATGTCCGGGCTCCAGCAGCACCTCTACGGCGGTGCCCGGTGGAAGGATGCGCGTGTGCGGCTGAAGCGAGTGCAAGATTTGTCCGGAGGGGAGCATGACGCGGTACAGATTCTGCGCGCCTTTGAACTGGCGTTCACGGATGACACCGGCAGCGTTTATATTCGGATTGATATCCACATCATCGGCGCGGACCGCCAGCTGGACCCGGGCGCCATGCGGCAGTTCGACACGCTGCTCGACCAGGCCGACCTCGGTCTGAATGCCATCTGAAGTCACTTCCCCCTCCAGAAACTCGGTCTGCCCCATGAATTCGGCTACGCTTTCATTTGTGGGGTTGTGGAAAATTTCTTCGGGTGTATCGACCTGCTGAAGCTTCCCGTCGCGCAGGACAGCCAGCGTATCGCCGAAGTAAAGCGCCTCCTCCTGGTCATGTGTGACCAGGATCGCCGTCGCACCGACGCCTTTGAGGATGCTGCGCACCTCTTCACGCATCGTGATGCGGCGGTCTGCATCAAGGTTGCTGAAGGGCTCATCCAGTAGGATAATCACCGGTCGCGCCGCCATGGCGCGCGCCAGCGCGACGCGCTGCCGCTCTCCACCGGAGAGCTCGTGCGGCATACGGTTCTCATAACCCTGCAGGCCGACCAGGGCGAGTTTCTCGGCGACGATCGCATGCCTTTCCTTTGCTGGTGTCCCGTCCAGCCCAAAACCGATGTTTTCTGCGACGGTGAGATGCGGGAACAGAGCATAGTCCTGAAAGACCATCCCCACGCCGCGCTGTTCCGGCGGCAGCGTGATGATGCCGTTAGCGACGACCTTGCTGCGCAGTGTGATCGTGCCCCCATCGGGTGTTTCAAAACCTGCAATCAGCCGCAGGAGCGTGGTCTTGCCGCATCCGCTGGGCCCAACCAGCGCAAGGATCTCGCCTTCGGCGACCTCCAGGTCGAGATCATGAATCGCCTGGACCGAGCCGAAGGACTTGCTCACCCCCTGCAGTTCAAGCGCCTTCCCGGTCATTTCTGCTCCTTGAAAAGGATCAGCGCCATCGGCAGCGAGGATGTCAGCACGAGCAGCAGCGCCGGCGCGGCAGCCTGAGCGAAGAAGGCTTCGGAAACAGCCGACCACACGCGGGTTGCCAGCGTGCTGAAGTTATAGGGGCTCAAGATCAGTGTTGCCGGCAATTCTTTCATCGTGGTCAGGAAGACAAGCGCCATCCCTGCCAGCACACCGGGGCGCAGCAGTGGAAACGTGATATGCCAGAATACGTTCCAGGGTTTTCTACCCATACCACGTGCCGCTTCCTCGAGGCTTTGTGGTACCTGTAAAAGCGAAGTTTGCAGCGAGCCGACTGCCTGGGGTAGGAAAAGGATCAGGTAGGCGAGGATGAGCATGAACAGCGTCTGGTACAGCGCTGGAGCGTAATTCGCTCCGAAGAAGACAAAAGCGAGTGCTACAACGATGCCCGGCAGTGCAAAAGCGGTGTAGGTCATCCGTTCGGGGAGCTGATTCCATTTGCCGGCGCGCCGCACGCTGAGCACGACGGCCGGAATAGCTGCCAGCAGCGCAACTAGCGCGGTGATGGCGGAAACAAGCACAGAATTGCCGGCTGCTTGCCAGAGCGGCAGGAGCGTCTCTCCGGCGTTGATGCCCCTCACCAGCCAGTAGAAGAGCACGCTGAGCGGTATGAGCAGCGCGATGGTCACGATCCCGGCACAGAAGAACAGCGCCAGCCAGCGCCAGCGACCGAGCGAGACCACTTTCGGCTTGCGCCCACCATCGGTCGCGCCGCGCTCGAAGCTCGCCCGGGTGCGCGTGCGCACCTCGATGTACAAAATCGACAGCGTGAGCAGAACCAAAATGAGCGCCAACCCGGCAGCAGAAGCGCGATCGAAGGCAGATTTGTACTGCACATAGATCACGCGCGTGAACGTATTGAAGCGCATGATCGAGACGGCGCCGAAATCGCGCAGAACGTACAAAGCGATCAGCAGGCTTCCACTGGCCAGCGCCGGTCTCAACTGCGGAAGCGTGACCTTCCAGAATGTGGACCATGGTCCCTGGCCCAGGCCGCGGGAGGTCTCCTCCAACGATGGGTCCATGCCCTGCAGCGCGGCGCGCAGCGTCAGCAGGACATACGGGTAGCTGAGCAGCGTGAGCACGTACAGCGAGCCGGGGAACCCGTAGATCGATGGCAGGCTTTCGATGCCGAAGGCGTGTTCGGCAAGTCGGGCAAGCACACCGCGCGGGCCGAGTGAAGCCACGATCAAGTAGGCACCAACGTAGCTCGGTATGACCATGGGTAGGGCGGTGAGCAGCGTCCAAAGACGTTTGAGCGGCAGGTCGGTCCGAGTGGTAAGCCAGGCGATCGGCAGGGCTACGAGTATGGAAGCGAGCGTAACCGCGCTGGCGAGCAAAACCGTACGCCCCAGTGTTGCCAGCGTTGAGCTCGAGAGGATCAATGACCACGTCCCCGCGTCGGCCTGCAGAACCCGGATGAGCAGATAGATCACCGGGAGTAAGAGCAGAACGGCGACGGCTAAACTGGCCAGCCAGAGCGATGACAGGCGGCGCTTCGACCCCGCGACCAGCCCCGGTTGGCGGCTGGCGGGCAGGAGCAACCGGCGGAGCGTGCTCAATGCTTCAGTCATGTCTAGGGGAGGACGCCGGTTTCGCGCAACAGAGCCACTGTGCCTTGAAGATCGGCCAGATCTGCCAGGTCGATGTTCGCAGCGTTGAGTTCCGCCAATGCCGGCAGCTCACGCGCCGTTACCACGCCGTCCACGAGCGGATATTCGTATGTTTGCGTGGCGAAGTATTGCTGAGCCACCCGTGACAGCAGGAAATCAAGGAATTGCTCAGCGGCTGCGGAGTTGGAGGCCGTTTTGAGGATCCCCGCGCCTGCGACCATGACGAGTGAGCCGGGTCCACCACCGGGCATGAAGTAGTTGCGTGCCGGGAAGCTCTCACCCTCTTCCTGAATGAAGCGGTAGAGATAATAGTGATTGACCAGCCCGAGGTCGACCTCGCCCGCGCCAACCGCAGCGACGATCGGGGTGTTCTTCTCGTATGCGATGGGATCGTTTTCCAGCATCTCAGTCAGCCAGCGGGCAGCCTGATCCTGACCCCAGAGAGCGCGCATCGCGGTCACCATCGTCTGGAAAGAGGCGTTTGTCGGCGCCCAGCCGATGCGACCCTCCCAGTTTGGATCGGTCAAACCCCATAGATCGTCAGGCAGGTCGGCCGGGCTCAAGGACTCTGTTTTGTAAACAAGGGTGCGGGCGCGTCCAGAGAGCCCGACCCAGCGACCCTGCGGGTCGCGGAAGCGCGGCTCGACCTGGTTCAGGATGTCTTCGGGAAGCGGGCTCAACATATCGATCACGGCGCCGAGGCCACCCGGGTCCTGGGCGAAGAAGACGTCGGCGGGCGAGTTGTCGCCCTCCTCGAGCAGCGTCGCAGCCAGTTCAGGCGTATCCCCCCAGCGAACGTCCACCTGGATCCCGGAGGTCTCCTCAAACTGCTCGATGAGCGGGCCGACCAGCGATTCGCTGCGGCCAGAATAGATGACCAGCCGATCTGATTCGGGGGAGACGGGTGAAGAGGGGACATCGCAGGCGGTAAGGGTGAAGACAAGTAACGAAACCATTGCGAAGATTTTTTTGAATACCATTCCATATACCTCTCTTGAAACCAATTCAAACGACCAGGTCGATGAAAACGAACGATAACGAGTGCTTTTTTTAAACCCATGCAACCATTGTGCAACTACTTGCGCGGATTGCGCAGCCAGATGTTCGCAGCGATTTCCGGCGCCAGATTCAGGCTATTTCCGGTTTCAGTCTCAACCAGCATGCCACCACTGCTGCCGAGGGCGAGGACTTCCACGCACGCACCGGGCTGAAGCCCCTCAGATTTTAGAAATGTGCGTCCGGCGAGGTCGAGATCGATCGTGACCACCTCACCGTGACATCCGATTTCGAGCGTGTCCAGTGCGAAAGTGTGCTCGTCTACGCCTGGTTCCCGCGGCCGCGGGATGCGCTTATCGCCAGGTGAGCGTGAGGGGTGTCCCAAGAAATCGTCCAGGCGGCTCAAGGCTTGCGTCGGGAAGATATGCTCCATGCGACATGCCAGTTCATCCGCTTCTTCAAGCGAGAGATACAGGTGTTCGACAAGGAAGACTTCCCACAGGCGCCGCCTGTGTAGAATGTCCTGAGCGTATTTCATCCCCTCAGGCGAGAGCTCCACGCCCTGATACGGCGTGTATTCAACCAGCTTTAACTCTTCCAGCTTATGGATCATCTGATTGACCGACACCGGCTGAATTTGCATTTGCTCGGCGAGTTGAGATATCGGTACCGGCCCATCGGCGCCAGCCTCGAGGATCCTGGCGATCCACACCAGGTACATCTCCTCGCTCTCTGTCATCTTTTCTGTATTATGGTCAACCATAAGTTAATTGCTAATATTGAAAGGCTAACCTAAAGATATCACACAATCTGGCTAAGGTGCAGGGGCGCGGTGTAAATATTGACAAATGTCATCTAATTTATTGTGTAATTTGTTCGAGCCTGTAACTGTTCTGAGTCGACCGGCCTTGACCGGTGGTCCGAAGAGGAGTCGCATGTCCAGGAGCAGGACGCTGCGTTAGGCAGAGTGCGGTTTATTGTTATCCGAAGTTATGATATGTGGGATTCACCTGAGCCACTTATACATGACGTGCGCATCCACGTGCCCATGAGCTTTATGGTCAAACGCTCCGGGCAGGGTGCCGACGATCTCGTAGCCCAGTTTCTGCCACAACCGCACGGCTTTTTCGTTGGTGGAAACAACCAGGTTGAACTGCATCGCCTTGAAGCCCAGAGACCGGGCGATCTCCTGGGAATGCAGGCACATCGCAGTCGCCACCCCCTGCCCACGCGCCGTTTCGGCGACCATGTAGCCGCAGTTGCAGACGTGCGCGCCGAGCGAAGGCTGGTTTGGCTTGATATAGTACGTGCCGACGATTTCGCCGTCGAGTTCGGCAACGAAGGTCTGCTGTGGTTTCTCGATCCACAGTTCATAGGCGCCCTGCCGGTCCGTCGACGGGTCGTAGGCGTATGTCGCGCCCTTGGAGACGATGCTCTTAAAGATCGACCAAACTGCGTCGAAATCGGCATCGACGAAGGGTCTGATCTTGAGATTATCCTCGGATGTGTCCGTCTGCATACTGATGTTGGGTTCCTATGGGAGTTAAGCGGCGCGCGGGTCTGCACATAGTTTATCTCGGCGCGTCACCCAGATGCGTTACGTTACCCAGGCCGGACTTGGAAGTAGTCAGTTCTGCCGTACCGTAGTAATCCACGCTGCCAACACCGCGAATGATCACCTGAAGCTCTTCCTCTGCCCAGACGGTCGCTTTCCCGGCGCCGCGGATTTCGATGGTCGATCTGGCCGAGACCAGATTGGGTGCGGAATAATTCCCGGCGCCGGTGAGCAATACCGATTGACCCCACACCTCACCGGCGACATCCAACCGGCCGGTACCGCCAAAATCCACTTTCAGTGTCTCGGCAGTCAGCGAAGGCAGATCGATGCTCCCGGCCCCTTGAAGAGAGATAGTCATATCTTGTGTGTCTACAGGGGAAGACACGCGCACGCGCCCGGCTCCTTTGATGTAAAGCCCGGAGAGTTCTTTCATCCCGAGACGGAAGCGCAATGGCTTTTGTGAGAGTGTGGTCGAGAGAGCGTGCCCTAGTTTATCAAACAAGCCTGTGCGGATACGGATATGCAGCGTACCCTCTTCGACAACCGTTTCAATCGATTTTAAGAGGTCTTTGTCGCCCTCGATGATCAGCCCCTCCCGATCGCCGAGCGTGATGATCACTTCGCCGTAGTCATGCAGCACGACCTGGCTCGCGCCGCTAAAGGCGCGCTGTTCGGTTGTTATGATGCCAGACATGGTCATCCCACTCCTATCGCCACGGTAATAATTAAGGGAAGTTTGTATGCATTTGACCGATGACGCAACCC
>CBFDDM010000088.1:0-13502 GCA_965603565.1 uncultured Anaerolineales bacterium
CGGGGCCAAAAGCCCCGGGCTTTTTTTAATTGTCCGGATAGCAACCTCAGCTGTTCAGGAACTCATCCAGCGCTTCCTTAGAGATTCTGAAGGCGTTGCCAATTTTCTTGGCCTTCAACTGCCCGCCCTCAATTGCTGCGACGACATCTTCTTCCGCGACGCGTAGATAGCTGGCTGCTTCGTTCGGTGTCATCACATCTGGAATGGCAGGTGCCTCACCCTTCTCTCCGGCTTCCCCGACCTTGCGCAGTGAGCCTGCAATTGCATCGCCGATGCCCATACCGGCGCCAATGCCAGCCGTGAGCCCGGCACCACCAGAAGGGTTCTGGGCTGCGTCGCGCATAGCATCCGCAGCCTGGAGCTGGGTATAGGTTGTCATGTCCAGCATGCCCATGGCTCGAAGTTCTTCGGCAGATTTGTCGGATGGTTTCAGGTTCTCGATGTAGAACGATTTGAGCGTCAAACCAACCGCTTTAAAGTCGTCCTGCGCTTTAGCGCGCACAGCCGAACCCATCTCCTCAACCAGTGCGATCAATTCAGGGACGGTGCTCGCTTCAGTCGTTTCACCAAGCAGATCCGAGAGTTTTGAGAGCAGCATTGAGCGCAAACGCGCCTGGATATCCCGCGTGGAATACTCGCCAGTCACGCCGACGATCTGCGTGACGAACTGCTGCGGATCGGCAACCTGGAAACTGTAGGTCCCAAATCCCTGCAACAGAGCAACGCCGAGTCCCATGCCCGGATTTCGTACCAGTATCGGCTGTGGTGTGCCCCATTTCTGATCGGCAAATTCGCGCATCGAGACGAAGAACACCTCGGCTGTGAACGGCGATCGATTGTCAAACGCCTTACCGATCAGGTCGACCAACAATGGGATATTCGCTGTCGTGATGGTATGCCGTCCGGGCCCAAAGGTGTCAAGCGCCTTGCCGTCACGATAAAAGACTGCATTTTGCGATTCGCGCACGATCACCTGACTGCCGATCCGGAAATCACCCGCAGTATCTTCGGGAAAACGATGTACGATCTCCTCCCGCATTTCATTCGGGTATTCGACGACATCAAAAATTCTTGCCATAGTCTTGCCTCCTCAATCGAGCTATCTAACCCTCAGTGGACAGGATCACTTCTTTACGCTGATCGAACGCGTCGATCGCCTCCTGGCCGACGGTTTTTAAATGCCCCAGAGCAGCCGGCAGTCCATCGCTGTTGATGGAAGCTTCAACATTATCTACTGCCCTTTCAATTTCATCCACTTTCTCCAATAGAGCGACATCATATGCATACAGTTTTTCAAGTTCCTCAGATTTGATGCGGACGGCATCAAAAAATCCAGCATAGCCGTATGCAGCAGTCTTGAGACGATCCGCGAACTGTCTCAACTTGAGCGCGCCCGCCTCGAGATCATCGACGAGTTCGAGCTTGCCCGCTGAAACCAGGTCGCGCTGTATCTCTGAAACCCGCTCCCATTGCTTTTCAACCCGCTGCGCGATACCTTCGCGCAGGATCTTGTCAGCATCCCGCCGGTTTTCGCGGTCGACGTAGCCAAGAAAGCCGGCCAGCGCGTTTTTGATCTTACCAACCAAATCTTTGCCTTCGGTGATCTTATCAAGTGGATCTTCCATTGACCATACTCCTGTATTCCTAATTTGTAATTTCTTCTACGAGGCGATTATAGCGATTTGCCTTGCTCAGGACAACCAGTCTCCTGACACCTCGCTGACAGCTTCTCGCTGAAGTACAGTAAGTTCAAAGTATAATCAGGATTGAGTAATGCCAACATGAAACGAGGAAGGATCCCCAATGTCAATCATCGATGAATTAATCCGAATTTCAAAGCCGCTTGGCGAAGCGATAGATATAAGCGACGGACCCACCGTATCGGTACGTGACGAGCATGCCGTTAAAGAGAATATTAGCACGATCGTACGAACGGCCGTGTTTGGTAGCAAGCGCGAGCAGGGTCTAGCGCGCTGGCTTATACGATCGATCGCTCAGGATATCGGCATTATCCCTGCCTCCATCCATGATTTTTACCTGGCGCGCGGCCGCGGTGAAACCCCGGATGATTTCACCGTCCCGGCTATGAACTTGAGAGCGCTTTCGTTCACTGCTGCCAGGGCAGTCTTCCGTGCCGCGATGGAATTCGACGCCTGTGCGCTCATATTCGAGATCGCACGCTCGGAGATGGGCTATACAGATCAGCGTCCCACGGAATATGGCAGCAATATCCTTGCTGCCGGCATCGCCGAAGGATTCCGCGGCCCGGTCTTTATCCAGGGTGACCATTTCCAGATCAGCCAGAGCCGCTACAAGAAGGATCCGCAGACGGAGTTGGAAGCGGTTCGAAATTTATCGATGGAGTCAATGGCTGCAGGTTTCTTCAACATCGATATCGACACTTCCACGCTTGTCGATTTAAGCAGGGAAGAAATCAGCGATCAGCAGGAACTCAACTATAAACTCTGTGCCGATCTGGCGACCTCCATCCGAAGAGAAGAACCCGCCGGGGTGACCATATCGCTGGGTGGCGAAATCGGCGAGGTCGGCGGACAGAACAGCACCGAACCTGAACTTCGAGCGTTCATGGAAGGCTTCAATAAGACGCTTGAGGAGCAAATGCCCGAAGCTGAAGGTCTCTCGAAGATCAGCATCCAGACCGGAACATCTCACGGAGGTGTTGTCCTCCCTGATGGATCGATCGCTGAAGTAAGCGTTGATTTTGATACGCTTAAGCATTTATCCGCAGTTGCCAAAGAATATGGCATGGGCGGAGCGGTTCAGCACGGAGCATCAACACTCCCAGAGGAGGCTTTCACAAAATTCGCCGAGGCGAACGCTCTCGAAGTTCATCTTGCCACCGGATTCCAGAACATCATGTTCGATCATCTGCCTGAGGATATTCGTGACGAGATGTATGCCTATTTGGATGAGAACCACGTGGATGAACGCAAAGAAGGCCAAACAGACGAACAGTTCTACTACAACACGCGCAAGCGAGCGCTCGGTCCTTTCAAACAGGATCTCTGGAATCTGCCGGAAGATGTGACCCATACAATCCAGAATGCCTGGCAAGAACAATTCACACTGCTCTTCAAACGCCTGAATATCCAGGACACCGAGTCTATTGTTAAGAAATTTACTGACACGGTCATCGTTGAACCGCTGCTGGATGAATATCTCGAAGGCGAAGCGGTCGAAGAAGACGTCAGCGACCTGGCTGACTGATTACAACGATCGATATGGTCCTCGGCGGTCAACGTATCCAACCTGAGCGCTATTCTGTCATCCCGCGCACGCTGTCATTTCTCTTCAGCGGCGATAGAGTCCTTCTCGTGAAACTCGGACAGGATCGCAGCGCATGGTCTGGGAAATATAACGGCGTGGGAGGTCATATCGAGGCCGGCGAGGACCCACGTTCTTCCGCCCGAAGAGAAATCATTGAGGAAACTGGCGTTCAACCGCTGAACCTCACGCTTTCGGGTGTCGTGCAGATAGATACAGGCAGTGTACCCGGTGTTGGGCTTTATATCTTCACCGGCGATGCCGCTGAGGGTGAGCCGATATCAGGCGATGAGGGAGAAGCCGAGTGGGTCGCATTGTCCGAGCTTGATTCACTGCCCCTCGTCTTAGATCTTGTAGATCTCATACCTGCTGCGCTATTCAGTCGACAATCCGGGTCCCCATTTTCAGCGGTGACAACCTTCGACGCAGAAGGCAAACCAATCATCGAATTTTCTCATGGATAAAAACAGCCAAGCGCACAAAACTCCAGCATATACATGGATTGGGATCTTGATCATGGTCGCAGCTGAAGTCCTATTGATCATGGATCAAACGCTGATCATCAGGTGGTTCACCCCCATAATGTGGACGGGCTACATCCTTGCAATGGATGGTTGGCTATATAAACGCAGCGGGCAATCCTGGTTGATGAAGCACAGGCGCGAATTTCCATTCTTAATCCTCGCATCGGTAGGTATCTGGGTACTCTTTGAAGCCTATAATTTTCACCTGAAAAATTGGTTCTATCAGAGCATCCCCGCTTTGCCATCACTTCGATTGTTGGCCTACTTCTGGTCCTTCGCCACAATCGTCCCCGGTGTGTTCCTGACCTCCCAGATTATCGAGAGCCTATTCCCCCAGCGACTCTCTATTGGAGGGATCGACGGGAATCCTGGAAGAAGCAATCTCTGGTTTATCGTTGGTCTCGCGATGGTTGCTATCCCTCTGTGTGTGCCCGCTGATCTGGCTCGGTACCTTTTCGGCTCGGTCTGGATCGGTTTCATCTTCCTCATCGACCCGATCAATGAACGCATCGGCGCCCCTTCATTCCGAAAAATGGTTGAACGGCAACAATGGAGCGTGATCTGGGCGCTGCTTGTCGGTGGATTTATATGTGGGCTGCTGTGGGAAGCCTGGAATTTCCAGGCGTTTCTTCAAGACGGTGGACACTGGATCTATACCGTTCCAGATGCCTTGCGCATATTTGGATTGCATTACGGACAAATGCCCATCCTGGGAATGCTGGGCTTTCCGCCCTTTGCGCTCGAGCTCTACGCGATGTATCACTTTTTACGTGAGATGATCGACGGGAAGCGCCTCATCGGTCCGGTGTTTTGGTGATTATCGCTGTCTGAAACAAGTGTCCGCGGGAACAGATAGGGGATTAACTCGATTCTTCGACTACCCACTCGTAAAACAAAACCATGGTCGATCCGTAGGTTCGTTCGTCAAATTTCTCCAAATGATTAAATTCCACAGGTTCATATTCCACGGGGTCTATCTGCACGATCACCCAGGCATCTGGATAAAGCCAACTTGTGTTCCCGTCCAGAGCTTGTAGCGACTGCGTCCAGAGGCCTTTGTATTGCGGCGGGGCGAGGTAAGCAAAGTCGAATTGGCGGCTCGCGTGGCGCTTGAATAATTTGAATACGTCCGCCCGCTCAACGTCAGCCATTTCGTGAAATCCTGTGATCTCCAGGTTTTCCCGTACCGTAGCGACAGCTCTGCGATCGTTGTCTGTGAAATAAACAAACTCTGCGCCACGGCTTATCGCCTCGATACCCACACTACCTGTGCCGGCAAAGACATCCCAGAATGCCGTGCCTGCGATATCCCTGCCGAGGATATTGAAAACCGCCTCTTTGACACGATCAGGGACCGGCCGGGTACTTTCCCCCGGCACCATCTTAAGTCTGCGCCCCTTGGCCTTGCCGGCAATGACTCGTATTCCTGCCAAACCTACCCTAACTGTCCCGGACGGACCATAATGTGACCAATAGTAATGACTATGCGAAGTTAACTGCGTTGCGTAACGATTCGATATTCGTTCGGGGAGCGATCGCGGAGGTCACACAACCTGTACCGAGCACGAAACCTCGACCATCTAACAGACCCAGCGATTCCAGCGCTTCGGATTGGACCTGTTCCGGTGTGCCAAGTTCCAGGGTGTCGCGACCCACGCCACCACAAACCGCACCTGAAATTTGAGCCCGGCCGTTGAAGAGCGAAGGATCGACTTCGCGATCGTGCCAGTTTACGACCTGCACAGGATAATCGCGGGCCAAGTCATACATTATCGCCTCACCGTGCAAATGGAGAACGTTCAACCACCCCTCTCTTGCCGCCTCGAGGATGCGCATATCGTAAGGACGGCCAAAACGCTGATAGCCCTTTAAATCAAAATACCGATAGGAGGCATGTTGAATCGCATAGAAAATGCCGTCTGCTCCTGCATCCAGCACTGCTTCGACGAATGCTAAGGTTGACTCAGTGATCGTCTCTAGACCATGTTCAACCTCGACGGGGTCCTGATGCAGATGCTGCATCAGGCGTTCCTGACCGGCCAGATTCTTCGCCTGAGATAAGGGGCTGAAGATCGTTTGTATGATTGGAGTATCCGGACCGACGAGCTCTCTCAACTCCTTGAGCGATCCAAGTTGAGTCCCTAATGCTCCTTTTAATGGATCGAGCACATCCAGGCCGTGCCAGTCTTCGAGTACATGCACAACACGCTGTGTGTATTTGCGCGTGCCTTCAGTATGACCGGTCCACTCGTCTTTTACACCCCAATCAAGCAGGCAGTACGATGAACTTGGCGTAACCTTAACAAAGTCGAAGTCGTATTGCGATTGAAATTTTGCAGTTGATTGAGCTAATCCGGTCGTGGTCTGATCGTCTACAGGAAAATGCCGCCATAGCGCAACAGGGGGCCGATCGGCAACCTCCTGAGCGATGGCGGCTTCCAGTCGTTCTCGTTTGGAAACCATGCCAACCTTTCTTAAGTCATTTGCAGCAAATATTCCTTCTGCTCTGCTGCCAGGGTTTGCATCATGCTCGAGCGGACAGAATCGGGTTCGATCATTTCTGCACGTTCGAAGCTTACCAGCGCTTCCTTCCGCTTGCCTTGCATCTTATGAGCGAGACCGAGACCATAATTCACTTCGATCTCTCCAGGCCAGCGCTTATAGGCATTTTCAAACGTTGCCACAGCATCGTCATAATGTGCCAGGCTGAACTGGGCCCAGCCAAGGCGGGTGTGCGATCCGACATCCTCCGGCTTTTCTTTTAATTTTTTCTGGAGCACGGTGAGATCGTCTCTTAAGGGCTTTTCTGAAATTGCTTCTGTCATCTGCTTGAATCCTCCCCATGGTTCCCCGGCGAATAAGGTGAAGAAATATCTGATTCTATAACTGTATCTTACAACAAGTCTGGGATCTCTTCAGGTCGGTCAGCGGTCTTGACACCGGCAGCTTCGAAAGCCTTGATCTTCTCTTCAGCGGTACCTTCTCCGCCCTCAACAATCGCGCCGGCATGTCCCATTCGTTTTCCTGGCGGCGCCGTTCGTCCCGCCACGAATGCGACAACTGGTTTGGTCATCCTATTGCTAATATACGCTGCAGCACGCTCTTCATCGCTGCCACCAATTTCGCCGATCAGCACAATCTTCTCGGTATGCGGGTCGGCTTCAAACATGGCGAGGGTATCGACGAAAGATGTCCCATTGATTGGATCACCGCCAATGCCAACACACGTTGAGACACCCATATCGTTCTTGTTAAGCGCGTCCAGCACTTCATAAGTCAACGTTCCTGATCGAGAGACGACGCCGACATTGCCCTTCTGGGCGATGTGACCGGGGATGATCCCGACTTTAGCCTCCCCGGGGCTGAGCAAGCCAGGGCAGTTCGGTCCGACTAACCGCACGCCTTTTTGATCCAGGTAGCGCCGGACTTTCATCATGTCCCGCACGGGGATTCCTTCCGTAATCGCCACGACGAGCTGCAGTCCCGCGTCCGCGGCTTCCAGGATCGCATCTGCGCAGAAACGCGCGGGCACAAAGATCACGCTGGCGTTCGCACCGGTCGCCTCAACGCCTGTCCGAACGGTGTCGAAAACAGGGATCTTCCCCTTCAGGACCCACTCGCCACCCTTCTTGGGCGTCACACCGGCGACGACGTTCGTACCGTAATCAACCATCCTTGAGGTATGGAAAAGCCCTTCACGCCCGGTAATGCCCTGAACAAGCAAACGGGTATCCTTATCAATGAGTATGCTCATGTCACTTTGCCCCTTGCGCCATTTCAATCGCCCGCTTTGCTGCCTCTCCGAGCGATGTAGCTGTCTCGAGATCTGCATCGGCGAGCAGCTGCCGACCTTCATCTGCGTTTGTCCCCACCAAGCGGATGACCATCGGGATGTCCGTCGGATTTGCTTCGAGCGCGGCGAGGATCCCGCGCGCGACCTCGTCACCGCGCGTGATGCCTCCAAAGATGTTGAAAAGCATCGCATCTACACTTGGATCACGCAGGATGATCTTTATCGCCGCAGCAACCTTCTCAGCCGTCGCCCCACCTCCGATATCCAAGAAGTTCGCCGGTTCTCCGCCGAATAGGTGGATGACATCCATGGTCGCCATCGCGAGGCCGGCCCCGTTCACCATGCAGCCGATATTCCCATCCAGTTTCACATACGAGAGCCCATACTTGCGTGCATCTCGTTCCTCGGGTGGTTCCTCATCCAGATCGCGCAGCTCTGCAAGATCAGTATGTCGAAATAGTGCGTTATCGTCCAGAACAACCTTGCCATCAAGCGCCATCAGGCGCCCATCGCCGGTGATCACCAGCGGGTTGATCTCTGCCAGTGTGGCATCGCTCTCTGTATATGCGTTGTAAAGACCTTGTGCAATGTTTAAAAATTGACGCCAGTAATCACGCGGCAGCTCAATCGTAGCAGCAAGGTAGCGTGCTTGATACTCACGCAGACCGAGCAATGGATCGATCCAAACACGCACGATCTTATCAGGATGTGTGCGCGCTACCTCTTCAATATCTACCCCACCCTCAGCCGAGGCGATCATCACCGGGCATCGTTCGGAGCGATCATTCGTGATGCCAAGATAGATTTCGGTCTCGATATCGGCGGCTTCATCGACCAACACCCTTCTAACGGGAAGGTCCTTGATCGTCATGCTGAGCAGCTGAGTGGCGACTTCTTCTGCCTCTTCAGGGGTGTCGACAAGCCGGATTCCTCCTGCCTTGCCGCGACCGCCGACGAGCACCTGAGATTTAATTACCACACGGCCGCCTAGCTCCTCAGCGATTGACCTGGCTTCCTGGGCGGTCATCGCCACACGACCTTGTGGGATCGGAACGCCGAATTCTTCAAACATCTGTTTCGATTGGTATTCGTGTAGCTTCATCCGTACTCCTTGATTTCTCTCAGCGATGCTGATTGTAACGCATCGCCGCTCACGGAGATTGAAGGAACGACGGCTCAAAACGCAGCACACGGTGATTGCCGCTGTCTACAACCCAAACCACACCGTCATCAGTCACCGCAACGCCGGATAGCAGGTCAAACTGGTTCAGTGAATCGCCGAATATACCCCCCCAACCTCCCAAGAACTCACCTTCGCTCTGGAAACACAGCACTCGGAAACCCTCGGGATCGGTTGTACATACAGCTCCACCGGCTCCAGTGTCGATATACGGTTTGTTTTCGAGTGATTGTCCGAACCAGGCGTCGACCTCCCATTCGGCAACCGGCGCAAAGCTGGCATCTGCCTCTATTGGCAGGAATCCCTGGATGCGCTGGTTCCATGTGTCGACCACATACACAATACCCTGCTGGGACGCGGCCAGGCCAACCGGTTCATCCAGGAAGCCCGTTAAGTAGCCAGCACCCCCGAATTGTCCGATCGGGTTACCTTCCAGATCGAAGGCTTTCACATACTTGTTTCCGGTGTCGCTGACGTACACACGTCCGCCGTTATCAATGGCGACATCGCGAGGCCCCCAGAAGGAACTTGGCACTTCGCCATACCCTTCCTGCCCAAACATGCCAAGGAACTCGCCCTCAGGTGTGAACCACTGAATGCGGTGGTTCCATGTATCTGCCACATAGACGTTCCCGTCCGGAGCGACTGCAATCCCCCAGGGCTCGTTGAAGGTACCTCCGGGCGCATCACCCTGGGCACGATTGGCGAATGTGCCCCACACGTCTAAAACCTCACCATCCGGGCTCAGACGTTGAACCCTGTGATTGGCGGTGTCTGCAACGTAGAGCGTTCCATCAGGACTCAGGGCAACATCGCGCGGCCGGAAGAATTCCCCTGGTGCGGTGCCTTCCCCACCGACCACTAGCGATGCGGATAGATCGAATATATTCTCAGCGTAAGGATCCTCAAAGGTTGGTGGTTCCAGCGCCGACGGGCTTACACCGTAGTCCCAAACCTGTGCAGCAACATCCTTACGAATGTAGAGGCGCATACGGTCGGCAGGCGACCAGCGCGGGAGGCTGACATCCCTTCCGACAACCTGACCATACTTTGTGAAATCGCGGTTCAACCAAATCTCCCAGACCGCCTCCCGAACCTGGGGATCCGCAAAAAGAGGCTTGATGTGCTGCCAGGAGAGACGCACATACGCCCCCAGTCCCAGAGGTTCGATCGCCCCTTCATCGAGGGGGACGTTCCGGTTGTGCTCCGCTTCGATGCTGGACCATTTGAGTGCCCAGTAATCCTGATTTGGCCACCACATCCTGATGTATTCATAGCTGAAGAAGCCATCGCGCAGCAGCGGCTCGACTTTTTGCCAGTTATTATCGCCGACCAATACAAGCGGGTAATTAAGCAGTTCTCGAGTGGGGTTGGCGCCGAAAAAGTATTGGCCCGTGAAATCGCGCAGATACCAATTCAACGGCCAGGAAACATCGTCATCATAGGCGACCTGGATCGCCAACCCATCGGTTGTTCGCCTGGACAAATCCTCGATCTGGCGCATGGCAATTTTGACACCCGGAGCCGAGTGTGCATACACCAGATATTCGTTCGCCAGGTCCGCATGCATAAACGAAGCCCGCAGTGACGAACGGATGGTTAGGCCGAACAACAGAGCGAGGCCTAACGCGCTTCCTACCTGAACGATCTTAGAGAGGGAATAGTCGATGGTCAGGCGCCAGAGCGCAATCGCCGAGCCGATTGAAAATACGAGTGCCGTGATAAAACCGTTTGTCGCTCGGAGCTGATCCAGTTCACTCCCCTGAAACGGCGGTGAGGAACCTAGCAAGCTGGCGATCACCTGAGTAAATGAGATAAAGAACAAGACAAAGACCACGGCAATAAGCCAGCCGCGTCTTCTGGTGACAACGGTCCAATCCACCGTCTCAATAAACCTGCCCAGTCCCCAGCCACCGAAGAGGATCAGCGGTAGGGCGATATGGACCGTCAGCCAGGGCATCTTCTCACCTGCAAAGGAATATGCCGTGATCGCGGTCAGCGACCAATATCCGAGAAGCCCTATTACCGGAAAGGTGGAGCTTTCATTTCCAGCGATTTGTGCCGGGCTGCGTTCACCACGCAGCCAATAGACTGCCGCAATCATCGCCGCCAGAGCAGGCAGAAACTCGTAGATCGGAATCTGAAGGAAGATGTAGTAATACCAGGGCTGTCCGCCCCGCTCTACACCATGCTGCTCGAGCCAATAGCCGAGCGAACCCACGAATCCGGTTGCCAACCCGTCTTCATTGGTAAACAACGTCGTCTGGAAAACTACAAAGATCCCGAAGAAGACCGCCGATGCGATCAACCACTTGCGCCAGTTCCACGCCGTGCCGATTGCGGCACTTAGCGCAAGCAGGACAGCGACCAGTACGATCGTACGGCTCAATGGCAGCAATGATGAGTAATCAAGCGGATCCCATCCCAGGATATTCGCCGGTAGTGCGGCGAGCTGGGGCATTGTGACGGTCCATGTCACAACGATTAAATCAAACGCCGGGAAATCCGTCCGCAGACTGCGGCCGTACTCATAAATCAACGCGATAACCAAAAGCAGCACGCCGGCTGTCGCGAGGATCAGCCCGAGAGAAATCATTGGCGACATGCCTACTCCAGCAGCTGCAGTCTCGCCAGCTGCCAGTGTCCCTGCTTCGCTACCTACTTCTCCCGAGGCCGCCCATCCCAGGAAAAGCGAGCCCATGGTCAGGACGCCACCGACGCCAGCGCCAAACAGCCCTGCCCCGAACAGCCACTTCAGATTGCGGTTCGACCAGCGCGCTCGAAGGACCTGCCAGGCAAAATACACACCAAGAAAGACCAGCAGTTGAGCTGTGTAAATAAACGAGGTCTCTTTTGTAGTGAAATGCAGAGCAAGCGAGGCGGCCAAGAAATAAAGCCACCTGGGTTGGCGAGTCTCAAAATAACGAAAGACGGAGTAAAACATCAGCAGCGCCATGGGGACAACGAGCATTTCGTTACGCACATAGCGACTGTAGTAGAGCATGTAAGGGGAGAAAACCATCATTGCCGTAGCCGCTAGCGTTCCCCATTTGCCCAGCCACTTGCGGAATAAGAGCACCATCAAGACCGCCAGCACACCGGCAAACGCGGCCGGGAAGCGAGCCGTGGCATCCGAGTCACCGAACAAGAAATAAGATAGTGCCACGACATGCATCTGGAAGGGACCGTGCATCAACGGATCATGATTGAAGCCACGTCCTTCCGCCAGGTACCAGGAGAATTGAGTGTGCAAGCTCTCATCATGACTCATGACCCTACTCTCAAGGTCATAAAATCGAGTGAAAACCACTGCAAGGATCAAGATTACATAGATAATCATCTCGAGATCGATCCGGGCGGTCCGCTCGAGGATCCGTTCTGACCACGGCTGGCTCTCTTCGGTTACCGACAACTCACCAGTCATATTTGAAGCTCCCATAGGCTGATGCTATCGCTGCTTAGGTCAATGGCTGAATTCTAACCGCAATTAATATTACAGGATGATTACGCTTTACTACTTAGAGATTTGCTTTAAGCCGGGTGACTTCATCCGCATTCAGATTCCGCCAATCTCCAGGATTCAGACCTTTGAGTTCGAGGGTTGATAGTCGCACCCGAATGATCCTCTCCACACGCAGCCCAAGCGTTTCCGCGGTCTCTCGAATTTGCCGTTTGCGGCCTTCCTTAAGCACAATCCTGATCCAGCGATCGCTCGGGTCTGACGCCTCTCGCATGACCCTTGCCGGCTTCGTTCTATAGCTGCTTGAGAGAACCACGCCATGCCGCCATGCACCGAGTTGATCGTCATCCGGCTTCCGATCTAGCTGAACCCGGTACTCTTTGTCGTGCTCGTAGCGCGGGTGTGTAAGCCGGTTAGCCAAGTTCCCATCATTTGTCAGCAGAATTAACCCTTCGCTATCTACATCCAATCGTCCGACTGGATAGACACGCTGTTTCACCTGCACATAATCCAACACGGTAGGTAAACCGCCCTGGGATCGGGTCGAAGAAAGTACACCGGCGGGTTTGTTAAGCGCAATATAGACCTTTTTTTCTGGTGATGAAATTTTACGTCCATCAACGCGGATTTCGACCTCATCCGGTTCAACCTTCATCCCGATCTCAGCGCGTTTCCCATCTACGGTGACCCGTCCTTGACGGATGAGTTCCTCGCTTGCGCGGCGGGAGGCAACCCCGGCATGCGCCAGTATTTTCTGCAATCGCTCACTCATCTTCCGATCCCGTTTCTACTGTGGATGATCCTGTTTGGCTATTTTCCAGACGAGCGAGATCCGCCTCAATATCGAGGGTCGGCAAATCATCCATCGAACCCAGACCAAAATGGCTCAGGAAATCTGGAGTCGTTGCATACAAGATCGGTCTTCCTGGACCTTCGGTTCTGCCGACTTCTTCGATCAGACCGTGCCGCAGCAATGTGCGCAGAACACTATCAGAATTCACACCGCGGATTGAATCGATTTGAGGGCGTGTAACCGGCTGCTCATAGGCAATGATAGCCAACGCTTCAAGCGCCGCACGGGTCAATCGGGCAGTCTCCTCCAACTGAAGGAAATTTTCGACGTCTTCAGCAGCCTCTGGCGCGGATACCAACTGCACGCCTTGTTTCGTTCGCTGCAGTCTGATCCCGCGCCCTTCCTGCGCTTGAGCGAGCGCTTCGAGCGCCTTGTCTACATGATGGGGTGCTTCGCCTAGAACGGCA
>CBFDDM010000089.1:0-13053 GCA_965603565.1 uncultured Anaerolineales bacterium
CTTCCAAGCTGACATTCACGGGTTCGAATCCCGTCGCCCGCTCTGAGACCGCCAACGGCGGTCTCTTTTTATTTTCTCTGTTAGTCAGGACCTTCCAAGGATCATCTGTAAATTTTCAGAGAATCCCAATTATCGAAATTAATTTCCTGCTGAGATAAAACCAACAACATTCAGCATTAATGGGGGCACCCCTCAGGAATTTTGAGCGAAATCTGTGAGGCCGGCCGTCAATCCTGTTTCCAGTCAGAAAGGGTGCAACGAAGTTGCAGAATTATGTCCAGTAGCGCTGCTTACCTGATCGACATATTTAGACCAACATGCATGCTTCGTCCAATCACATAGGATGATAGGAAAAACATGAGAAGATTATTTTGATCGATGTCCGTCATGTGAATTCACGAGGGATTCGGCGTGCCGATTAAGACCCCCCCCGGGGTAATCGGGGGTTGTTTCAGAATTTGGAAAAATCAAAAGCTGTGTCTAAATATCTACGATTGGTTGTCGTTATGTACTTGGACCACTAAGGCTACCAGTATCACCTGGTTCTAAGAAGATCGTGTAAAAAACAAACGAAGAATCACCTGTAAACTCTAACCCCGGAAAGTCATCGTACCAGCAAAAATATCCGGAAGGACAGGTGGATTGCCACCACCAGAGCGAGAACGTGACAGTATATCCATCCATTCTGATTGCATCAGCATAATACTGAGCCCAAACTGTGTTCCACGCATCACCATAGGGGAATATTTGATCAGGTTCACCTGAAACGCTTGTTGGGACGTCGTTGCTGAAATCACCATGTTCATTACGAAGTCTTGACATGAAACCCGCTGGAAACACTCGGTCAAGCACTTTCAATTTGCGTTCGACAGCTTTATCCCTTACAGCCTGTGATTTGTCGTGTAAAACTTGAATCTCTATGGAACCATCCTCAAAGGTAGTGATGCTCTCGTAAGGATTTTCTTTCACCCAAGTAAATGCGCTCAACCCTTCGTCAGTTGTCCAGGGATTACGTCTGTGTCCATCAGCTCTAAGCGCGTCTTCAATATCGGAAACCGAAATTGGATCTGGTGGAGGAATTGGCGTTCTGGTTGGTCGGGGAGTATTTGTAGGCAGGGGACTGTTGGTGGGGGGGAGTGAAGTATCAGTGACTGAGGGAGGAGTGGCAGTTACGACGACTACAACCTGCTCTATTTGTCTCGTGCAAGCTGTTAGGCCAAATAGCAAACATAATATGAGTATTTTTTTCATAGTTTCCCCCGGATTTGAAATTCCTCTTATTTTCAAAGGATACAGTCCAAGCCTCAGTAGTGCAATGGGATATAAGGGCTTTTAGATGATCAGGAAGAAACAATCATCAGTAACCCCTCCCAGCGGAAGCTGAGGACCGATCGATATATCTCGATAGACGGGGCGGGGAAAAGTGGTTCGCTGTTTACAGCCACAAGAGATTCGCTTTGCCTTTGTACGGTTCTTGATGCGCCCTTAGTTTAAGTCGCTTTCTCCGACTTCCGAAAAGTCCAATTTCAAAGGCTTGTTTGAATCAAACCTTTGAATTCTGCAGGACATCCAATAATTGAAGAAGGCTTGCTCAATGTCATCCGGCGATGTGATGCCAGACCCATGTCGGTCTAAGTGGTGGACAAGTTACCTGAGGCGCCAGCTATAGGTGATCCCCTGATTGTCAGAATGCAGCACCAACAAGTAGAGATATATAACAATCCAGGATATGTTTTGTGGTTCAAGGTTCGTTATTTTTGACTTTGTTTCTCTTGTATGTCCAGGGTCTTTCCAGCTGGACCATCAACGGAGATAGTCAAGTCTTCAGGCTCTTTCCGGACATTCACGGGTTCGATTTATTTTTTCTCAGTGCGTTCTATTCATTCCGGGCAAACGCATCTTGGTTCGCCTGCCATGGTCGCCGAGATATACTCACCCCCGACAGCGACGCACTGCTCTTCATCGAGATCACTGCTGCAGACCGGGGACGGTTCTGCCGGATCGATCAAGTCGATCTTGCATGAGCCCAGCGGGTTTTCCTCGCCGCCCATCGATCCAAGCCAGATCCAGCACAGCGTGCCGTCTGCCAGGCTGAAGTATCCGTGCGTGTATTCAGGGTTCAAGGCGAGCAGTTCAGCGGTGTCACCGGACAGCAATATGCCGACTTGCTCGGATTCGACGTAATCGCTTTCCCGACAATTTGTATTCACCCGAGCAGCATAGACGCAAGTCTCAGTTGCTGCAGTAGTTGGAGAAATACATTGGCAACTTTCACATGCTTGACCGGATTCGCATTGGGAGAGGTCGCCCCCATCGCACTGTTCCCCTTCGTTGACGACGCCATCACCACAAGTGCCAGCGACATCTGTGCATTGACAGTCCTGACAAATCTGGTCCGATAGACATGCGCTCAGGTCATCGCCGTCACACTCTTCACCGTCATTGACTCGCCCGTCACCACAGAAGCCTGCAACGGTGGCACATTCGCAGTCCTGACAGATCTGTCCGGACTGGCACAGGCTCAAATCGTCGCCGTCGCACTGTTCGCTGCCATCCACATCGCCATCGCCGCAGATCGGCTCGTCAATCTCAAGGACACACTGGCAATCAGCGCATATCTGATCGGAACGGCACAAGGTGAGATCGTCAAGATCACACTGTTCATGACCTTCGACGATCCCATCGCCACATGTGCTTGAAGGCGGCATAAGTTGAGCATCTACGAATGGCAGTGACTGCACGACCGGCAGGAAGATCAACGCGCCAACCAGCGCTCCTATGGGGACAAACCATCCGGAGAGTGAGGGATTCTGTCTGCGGATGAGCACCGGGACGGCGGCGAAGACCACCACGACGAAGGACCAGATCGGGATCAAGTAAAAGGGGCCCAGATGCAGGCAGTTTGCCTTTATGTTGGATGCGAACTCGGACGTATTGCCGTTGGCATCGGTCGCCGTTGCAGTGGTTAGTGTGCAGAGACCGGTCTGTTGAATGGGGATGCTGAACTCGCCATTTCCGTCTGCGGTCCCAGATCCGAGGAACTGTTCTCCTTCGCCAGAGCCGGTGGGGTCCGGATCGACGCTGAAGATCTCGACGATGCAGTTCGGGCAGGCCGCTCCATTGATCGAGCTGCCCATACTGATGCTGAGCGTCGGCGGTTGAATGTTCTGATTGTAGCCGTTGGTTCGGATCCCGAGATCGCCATTCTGGAATATGCTGTTTCGGCTGAAGGTATTGCCGTGGACGTAGGTAAGTGCGATGCCGGCGCCACCGTTCTCGCGAATGGTGTTGTTGGCGACGAGATTGTCAAGGGCCAGATCATCGATGTATACGCCATGATTGGTGTTGCCCATGATCAGGTTGCCCTCGCTGGCGGAAGATCCCCCGATAGTTAAACCCGCGGCTTCAGATTCAATACCACTGGAGCCGTTCGGTATCGCGATAGAACCGGTGATGTCGGTGCCAATTTTGTTGCCTTGAATGACGTTGCCGGTGTCGTTAATCCAGATCCCGAGGCTGGAGTTGCCGGATATCACGTTACCCTGACCGGGTGCGGGCCCACCGATGATCGTGTTTTCCCCGACAATCGTCATGGCATTCCATCCATTGGGCAGTGCTGCAGTTCCGGAAGCATCAAGGCCCAGCAGGTTGCCATAGATTTGATTGTTGTTTGAATTCGAAATCAAACCGTTTTTCTGATTGGCTGAGATGAGGTTGCCCTCACCGGGAGAAGAGCCACCGATGAGCGAATTGTCCGACCCCAATGCCAGAAGAATGCCGATGTCGTTGTGAACGGCCGTGATGCCATCCGCTCCAGGTCCAATGATGTTGCTTTGGATCACGGTGTTGGGCTGGTCGCTGTAAATGCCAATCACGTTGCCGGAGATGACGTTGGCAATGACGCTGTTTCCTGGACCGTGGATGCGCACCCCGATCATATTCCACCATGCCCCTGACCCGATGAAATTCTGTTGGATCAAGTTATTCGAACCGCTGATGACTATCGCGCCGCCGGTCAGGTCTGAGGAATTCGGTGACGCGCCTCCGCTGGACGTGCCAAAGCCCACCAGGCCCAGGCCACGGATTGTGTTGCCATTCGAGTCCACGGCCAGTCCAACTTCGATGCTGGCCGCAGCTTTGTGGATGTAGATTTGCGGTAAGCCGGCGTAATCCGGCTCGGTGGTGCCATCGATAACTGTGCCATCATCAATCAGCGGGGGCAGCGCGTTCTCCAGGACGATCGTCTCCTGCGCCGAGCCGGGAATGTCAAATTGGATGGTATCGGGTCCCGGATTGGCGTTAGCAGCGTTAACAGCTTCCCGGAGGGAACAATGTGAGCTGTCGCAGGCGCCATCATCCGTGTCGTTGATGGTATTCACGACGAAGGTGCCTGCTTCTGCAGTTACAGGGGACGAAAGGTACACCACCAGCCCGACGACAAGCAGCATGGCCAGCAACAAACGTTTATCGATGGCGGACATTGAAGCACCTCCTGGATAAGTAGAGTGTGATTGTTCGAGAAGCTGCAGGGCGGTCAAAAGGGGAGAGTGTGGTTTCGACTGCAGACGCGCTGATCAGTGGCAGCATCGATGAGCATGCATCAGGCATGGGGATGGGACTTTCCGTGCTGAAGCTCGATGTGTGGACTATTCATAAGTTAATGCCCAATTCGATCGTATTTTGCTATTATTTGTGAAGAATTTAACGAGCGCAAGTGTGAAAGATGGCCTAAATCGTACTTTCGCGGTTAAGGGGATGTTCAAGCAGGCGATCCATTTCAATGTTGGATCCCTCCCTGATCGCTGCAAGGATGCTACAATAATGGGGCTCCGGGCCCGTAGCTCAGTGGTTAGAGCGGCCGGCTCATAACCGGTTGGTCGCAGGTTCGAATCCTGCCGGGCCCACTGCTGCTTGAGTGTTCGCACCACCGCGTCTGAGGATTCTGCCAGGCGCTTATTTATATGCAAAAGAATGCGGCCACCATGTGCGACACGAGAGCGAATGGTATGGTTCTTGCCGTGCTGTAACACCGATTGTAGAATGTTCGTCGGAATCATTGGAAAGGTAGGCTCAAGTGATGGAAGCTTTCCGGCGCATCTTCGCTGGAAAAGAGCAAACACCGCCTGATCAAGCCTCGACTGCACCGCTTGATCCGCGTCGTGTCACTGGCGAAAAGCCGGATGGCGCCCGGCGACATATCAGCAGCGGTGTGGCACAGGCCAAGGGGGCTGGGCGTGCCACCAACAACGATGCGCTGCTCTTGCTCACGGGCAGCTCGGAAGGCAATGATGACCTTCCTGATTTCGGGTTGTTCTGCATCGCCGACGGTGTGGGCAGCGATCCCGGCGGCCTGCAGGCGAGCTCAATCGCCGTGCGTTCCATCGGTAGGAATATGGCTCAGGGGGCAATCCTGGACTTCCTCGAACCTGAGCCTATGGCTCACACCCGCTCGCTGCAAGAGATGATGCGTCTGGCAATCCAGCAGGCAAATCGCGAGGTCCGCGCCCGAGCCGAAGGCAGTGCGGCGACGCTCACAAGCGCGTTGGTCTACGACGAGCAGATGATCCTTGGGCATGTGGGCGACACACGAGCCTATATCATCGATAACGATGACATCCGCCAGATAACCCGGGATCACTCGCTGGTCCAGGAACTCGTCGAGACGGGCACGATCGGGCCCGATGAAGCGGTGGTACACCCTCAGCGCGATGTGCTCTGGAACGCGATGGGGAAAGCGATCGACGTCAAGGTGGATATCCATGTCGAAGCGATCCCGCGTAACGGATTCTTACTGCTGTGTTCGGACGGCCTCTGGAGCGTGCTGGATGATGAAGTGTTGCGCGATTCGGCGCAAGGTGACCCTGGCCCGCAGGCTTATTGTGAGACTCTTGTCCAGAAGGCTGAACAGGCCGGGGCAGAAGACGATGTCTCCGCCGTGGCAGTCTACTTCCCGGACGGGTAGGGATCCCCAGAACTGAAGATTATGGACGCCCCCTGTGGGGCGTTCTGCGTTTAAAAAGAGGACCGCCGGATGTGGGGGGGACCACCCGGCGGGTCCTTGATCTTCGGGGTCCCATCGAACGTGCAGGGGGGAACACGATCTCGATGAGATAAAGCCCCTAAGACAAACTGTGATACCAACACATACTTACGAAAGTCAGTTTATCCTACATACATCATACACCAAAAAGGTCCAATTTACATTAATATTAGTTTAAATCTCGTCTGTGCCCTGACGAAAACGAGCTTCCCAGGCTTCGATCTCCTCGTCGGTCAGCCGGTACGAGGGTTTTTCATCGGTGGGTTCCACCTGCTCTTGAGGTTGAAGTTTCTGGCTGAAGGCTGTGCTGGTCATGCTGCGAGCGCCGGCCCGTCGGGCTTGATCCCGGATCTCCCGATCGGAAGATACGATCACCCAATTGGGCGCTTCGCTGCCAATCGAACGAAGTTTGGAACGGATGGCGTCATCGGCGCTGCGAGGTGGGACGCTGAAACGAACATGGAGACGCCCGAGGCGGAACTGATTGCGGCCACCGGCGTGACCGCGATCGAAGTATACATGGAGTGTACGTCCCTGGCGCTGAGAAAAAGCCTGAAGCTGTTCGAGCAAGGCGCGCTCATCGCGCGCCTCTTCGAGGTCAATACCGGGCATCGCTGCGATCAGGTTGTGGCCATCGATAATATAGGGCATTAAGGGACCTCGACGTGTCTCCCCCAACCCGGGTCGGCTGCGGGTCTTGAGAATCTGGGATAGCCATTTTACGTTCTCATGATGAGCGGCGTCAATTCCTTTTCGATCGAAGCTGTGCTATGATGCGCGTTCATGGGAAGCGTCCGCAAAGCGACATGGCGACAATATTTGCTTTACCTGGGATTGAATGTTATCGTCTCCGCTCTAACTGTCATACTCATCTTGAGTCTGTGGCGCCCGGGGGGTCCAAGGAGTTCGGAAACACCTTCGCCGACGATCGATGTCGTCGCACAGGTCGCCAGCCGCGTGCCGACTATTACCCCCACGAAGGCCCCTTCTCCAACGCCAAGGACATACACTGTGCGGGTCGGGGACACGCTTTCGGACATTGCCGACGCGTTTGGGGTCGACATTGAAGTGCTCATGTCGACCAACAGGATCGATGATCCCAACAGTCTTTCAGCCGGCCAGGTTATCGTGCTTCCATCCATTGAGGCAGACCCGCAAGCCGGGTTAGAGGCCACCTCCGAACCAGAATCTCAGCAGGCCGAATTGGACCCGGGCGACCAATCCGTAGACGTGATTATCAACGGCATTGATAGTGCCGGCAGCCTGGAGAACGAATCCGTGCGCTTGCTTAACCAAGGCGGAGAGGTCTCAATGGCGGGCTGGACGCTCTCGGATGGCGCCGGGAACCGCTTCACCTTCCCTGAGTTCACCTTCTACAGCACCGGAGCGGTGGAGGTGCATACACGCACCGGCACTAACACGACAATCGACCTATACTGGGGCCTCGATGAAGCCGTGTGGACCGCGGGCAAAGAAATCCAGCTGCGTGATGCCACCGGCAGAATCCAATCCACGTTTAGAATCCCAACAAGTTGATGAAAATGAAACCAAACACGACGGTCATTTTGCTGTTCCTCATTGCGGTGGTGATTCTGACGGCATGTGGGGAGGGTAGGCGCTTCAGTGATCTGCGCTATGATGATCCTTCTGCTTACTACCTGCACGTGCCGGAGGGCTATACAGAGAGCATGCGTTGGCCTCTGTTCATTGCGCTGCACGAGCCGCGCGAAGACAGCCAGGACTGCATTGCAGAATGGTTTGAGATTGCAGATGAGAACGAATTCTTCCTGCTTTGTCCGGAACTGAGCGGCGAAGATGGAAATCTCGAGCAAGCCATGAATGAGCGTCTCCTGGCGGTTATCCTCACCAGGATTTACCAGGAGTATTCACTGCACAATCGCTTCTTCCTGGCGGGCAGGAGCGAGGCGGCTAGCTTCGCGATGCGCTATGCATACCGCTATCCTGAAGCGATCCAGGGCGTTTCTGTAGTTGACGCCACAAGCTACCCGAGTGGGGTTGACACGGTGAGCTTTCCAATCCTGATAATCGTTGAGCAAGGGGATCAGGAGGCGATCACCGCGGGTAACGCGTTCATTGACAACCTGGGTGGTGCCGGTTCACAGACTCGCCTGTTGCAGATCGATGATCTAGGAAATGGAATCCCCTACCGGGTACAGCGTCTGACGGTCGATTTATTCGAGCAGGTTTCGCGCTGAGTTTAATGCGGGATCGGGATAATGAAAGGGCAGTTCGAGCCTACGTTGTGCAGTAAAGCCGTGAAGCGATGTCCAACGGCGTGTTTGAGAGCCTGCAGGGGACAGGCAAACCACTGAAGCTCGATGATCAGACTTTCGTCGATTCGCAAATGCGTTCACCCACCGTATACTGCTGGACGCTGGCATGGCGCCAGCCTGGCTGGAGAAGCAGAAGGTCTGGGTCTCGAGGTTGAAAATAACCGCACTGACATTCAGCGGTCTCTGGCCCACTCCAATGCGGGTGATCGGAAAGGCATCCGATCGCGTTTCGGCGATGAGTGCGAATGGATTTACAAGGCGATCCGAGCGGTCAACATTGGAGCTCCGGCGTCGTCGCTGCAGCTAATGGCGCTCAACTGTGAACGCGAATGGGCGCAGGCGCTTCAATCGAGAGAGACGAAAAAAGACCAGTCTCAAGACTGGTCTTGAATTTTGTTCCTGTTCTGTTTTAGACGCGGAAGCTCTCAGGCCTGCTCATCGCCTTCATCGGCTTCCGCTTCATCTTCATCTTCGCTCAGACCGCTTCTAAATTCGCGGATACCTTTGCCAAGTTCTCCACCGATCTGGCTTAAGCGTCCCACGCCAAACAACAGCACGACGATGACGAGGATGATGATCAGTTCAGTTGGTCCAAGGTTCATTGTTTTCCTCCAGTGCGAGAATCCGCACGCGCCGACTATTATAGCATCTTAGGATAGGGTGTGAAATCCTTGCGCGGCGCGGATGCGTTTGATACACTCGCTCCGTCGACCCACTGAGCTTGACATCAACTCGAAAAACAATATCGTCTTGCCGCACAGAGACCACGTGCCGATCTGAGGGAGGCTAACCCCAAGCTATGTCGCAAGCGCTGTATCGAAAATGGCGACCGCAGACCTGGGATGAGGTCATCGGTCAGGATCACGTGGTTCGCACTTTACGAAACGCGCTGCGCGGCGAACGAATCTCCCATGCTTATCTATTTGCCGGCCCGCGCGGCACGGGCAAAACGACCACCGCCCGATTGGTCGCCAAGGCGGTCAATTGTCTTCATGAGGATCCACACCAGCGACCGTGCGGCGAGTGCAAGCACTGCATTGCAATTCAGGCGGGCTCTTTCCTGGATCTGATTGAGATCGATGCTGCCTCCAACACGAGCGTCGACGACGTCCGCGATCTGCGCGAGAAGATTAACTTTTCACCTAACGAAGGCCGCTATAAGGTCTATATCATCGATGAAGTCCACATGCTCTCAACGGCAGCGTTCAACGCTCTGCTGAAGACGCTGGAAGAGCCACCCGAGCATGCCATCTTTATCCTGGCCACAACCGAAGTGCACAAGATCCCTGCCACGGTGCTCTCGCGCTGCCAGCGGCACGAGTTCCGTAGGCTGCCCACGGCGACAATCCGGGAGTACCTGGTACAGAAGACACAGGACGAATCGATCGAGGCCGAAGCGCAGGCGATCGACCTGATCGCCCGCCAGGCGACAGGCAGTTTCCGCGACGCGATATCGCTGCTGGATCAGCTGGCCTCCACCGGCGAGCAGGTGTCGCTGACGTACACCGAGGCGGTGCTGGGGACGGCGACGAGCGAGGCGGTGCGTGCCGTTGTCAGGGCGGTCTTCGAGGGTGATCTGCAGGCAGGCATGGACAATATACACGCCGCGCTCGACCAGGGTACCGACCCGCGCCAGTTCGCACGGCAGGTCGTACAGGCACTGCGAGCGCTCTTGATGATCCGCATGGGCAACCAGGATCTGGTTGATGTGGCTAGCGAGGTTCATGAAGAATGGCAACAGCTGGCTACGCGGCTCTCGATCGGGCGCGTAGCTGCAGCGATCGAAGCTTTCAGCCGGGCTGCATCCGAAAGGCGCGCGACCTGGCAGGCGTCGCTGCCTCTCGAACTGGCCTTGGTCGAGGCAGCGGGTCTGAAGAACGATCCTCCGCCGACCGATGCAAGCGACGCTTCCGACCCGCAAAACGCCTCCCCCGAGGGTGGCACCAGGAGCAATCCATCCAGAAGCAAGGCCGGCTCACCGCCTGCCCAATCGGGTTCGACTGAAGCGGGACCACCCGGCTTTCAGAGCATGATGGGGCGCTGGCAGGAAGTGCTCAAGGCAGCGCGACGCAGGAGCCCGCGGGTGCAGGCGTTGTTAAACTCCTGCCGCCCGCTGGGGTTGGAAGAAGGCGCCTTCGTGATCGGGTTCAGCAGCGATCTGCTGCGCGAGAAGATGGAGAAGGAGCGCAATATAAGCGTCGTTCAGGAGGCGTTCGAAGAGGTCTATGGTCGCCGCTTGCGCGTGCGCTGCGTGCTGTCCAAATCGTGGCAGCGCTCGAGCGGGACGTCGGATGCATTGCCTCCGATGGACGATGATGGCATGGTTGCCACCGCAATCCGCGAGTTGGGCGGAGAGGTCGTCGATGTCGACCAGTGGCCGCCTGAACAGCAGTGAATCCCCGGCTTTGCCAACCAAGACCACTTTCAATTTCAAAATCAATTAAAATCCCTGATGGAAGCAGACGTTGTTAAAGTTAAGGATTGAGGCTGAGATGAGCAAAGGCAAGAAAAATCCGCTGGGCCCGGGAAACATGATGGCCAAGATGCAGGAACTCCAGCAGCAGTTGATGAAGACGCAGGAGGAATTGGCTGAAGAAACGGTCGAAGCGAGCGCGGGCGGTGGTGCGGTGCGCGTGATCATGAGCGGGACCCAGGAATGCCGCCAGGTGGTCATCGCCGAATCGCTCATGCAGGACGGAGATCTTGAGATGATTCAGGATCTGATCTTGCTGGCGGTAAATCAGGCGATACACGATTCGCAGGCACTGGCGGCGCGCAGACTCGGTCCGCTCACCGGTGGACTGGGTATCCCGGGAGTAGGTGGGTGAATCCAGCTGCACCGCGCCCCGTCATCCGTTTGATCGAAGCGTTTTCACGTCTGCCTGGCGTCGGACCGAAGACTGCTTCGAGGCTGACCTATTATCTATTGCGTGCTCCGGAGGTGGAAAGCCTCGAGTTAGCCGAAGCGTTGCGCGAGATGCGCGAACGGACGCGCTTTTGCTCGCGCTGCTTCAACATCACCTCGGCGGATATGGATCCCTGCGTGATCTGCTCTGACGAAAGCCGCGAGCGCGGGCTGGTCTGCGTGGTCGAAGAGCCGTTGGACGTGTTAGCGATTGAGCGTACCGGCTTCTTTAAAGGCAACTACCACGTGCTGCATGGGGCCTTATCGCCCGTCGAGGGTGTCGGACCGGAGGACATCCGCGTCGAGCCGTTGCTGGCACGCGTCCGCTCGGGTGGCGTGGAGGAATTGATCATTGCCACCAACGCGACCCTGGAGGGTGAGTCGACGGCGATGTACATCAAAGAGGAGATCGGTGATGCCAGCGTGCGCGTGACGCGGCTGGCGCGCGGATTGCCGTCGGGCGGTGACCTGGAGTACGCTGATATTAACACCTTATCGCAGGCCTTGCAGGGACGGTCTGAACTGTAGATGAAGAGTCAAGTCTCCTGCACTCTGGAAGTGTCGGGGACTGTTATAAGCCTGAATCGTCGCGGCATTATTCTTGCCGTGGCTGGAACATTCTGAAGAGTTTGCAGCGACTTCTTGTTAGGGCTCCTAAAACTTTAAGGATTCTCTTATACGATTACCCTTGACAGGGGGGTAAGCCCGTCTATAATACATAAGCACATCACACTGACGGTCTCGCCCGCTCTGCGGGAAGACCCTGACAAGTGAATATCGTCAAGGGCTTTCAGGCCCGATCGCAAGAGAAGGGCCGGCCAGCCTCGCCGATGTTGGCATGTGGAACATCGGCGTTTTGCGCCTGTATTGAGAAATACCCTTGACAGCCCCAGGGGTGGGTGGTAGCATATCGCCCGCTCGATGGAGCAGCACCTTAACAACTGAAGAGTGATAGAGAGCCCTAAAGAACAAATAGTAAACGGTTCCAGTCAATCTCTGATCTTAACTACGTCTTCGGACGTAGCGAAGAATTTACGGAGAGTTTGATCCTGGCTCAGGATGAACGCTGGCGGCGTGCCTAATACATGCAAGTCGAACGAGGCCCTTTGTATTCGTACGAAGGTGTCCTAGTGGCGAACGGGTGAGTAACACGTAGATGACCTGCCCCGAAGAAGGGAATAACCCCGGGAAACTGGGGCTAATTCCCTATGCCCTTCACGGTGTTAGAGTACCATGAAGGAAAGGGAGCAATCCGCTTTGGGAGGGGTCTGCGGCCCATCAGCTAGTTGGTAGGGTAATGGCCTACCAAGGCGATGACGGGTAGGGGGCCTGAGAGGGTGGTCCCCCACAATGGCACTGAAACACGGGCCATACACCTACGGGTGGCAGCAGTAGGGAATATTGCACAATGGACGAAAGTCTGATGCAGCAACGCCGCGTGCGCGATGAAGGCCTTCGGGTTGTAAAGCGCTTTTCTGGGGGAAGAGGAAGGACGGTACCTCAGGAATAAGTCTCGGCTAACTACGTGCCAGCAGCCGCGGTAAAACGTAGGAGGCGAGCGTTATCCGGATTTACTGGGCGTAAAGCGCGTGTAGGCGGTTTGGTAAGTCGGACGTTAAACCTCCCGGCTCAACTGGGAGAGGCCGTTCGAAACTACCAGACTTGAGGGCAGTAGAGGGAGATGGAATTCCGGGTGTAGCGGTGAAATGCGTAGATATCCGGAGGAACACCAGTGGCGAAGGCGGTCTCCTGGACTGACCCTGACGCTCAGACGCGAAAGCTAGGGGAGCGAACGGGATTAGAAACCCCGGTAG
>CBFDDM010000090.1:0-12906 GCA_965603565.1 uncultured Anaerolineales bacterium
AGGAAGCGTCGCGGATTGTTGTAACCTGGCAGGGTTGGGAAGCTTATTCGGCTACAAAAAATGACCTCATCAGTGTCATATCCAAGGAGCATTTGGAACAGGCTGGCCGTACGATCACCCTGTCGGTAATGGTCGCCGGGCGGGAGTTGCGGTATTAGCTGATTAGGGCACCAAGGCTCTCTGTCAACCAGGCACCCGGACAAAAACGAAGTTGTAGCCGCAGGCTTTAGCCTGTGCTGGGATCAACCATCGATGCGGACCAATCTTTGGAATATCTGGATCATTGTATCGGCGCCTTACCATAAGAGTAGAATCGATTGGAAATCCATTGGGCGATAATCCACTTCTGGAGGTAAGAAATCTAAAGACCCACTTCTTCACCGAAGAAGGCGTGGCACGCGCCGTCGATGAGGTCTCTTTTACTATCAATGCAGGAGAGGTCTTCGGTCTGGTGGGTGAGTCTGGCTGCGGGAAGACGGTCACTGCGCACTCGATCATGGGGATCATTCAACCACCCGGACGGAAGGTGGCAGGTGAGATTCTCTTCCGTGGTATAGCGCTACATGAGTTTAGTGAAAGTCAATGGTCCCACTACCGCGGCGAGAAACTGTCGATGATCTTTCAGGATCCGCAGGTCCGTTTGAATCCGGTTTTTAAGATCGGTTCGCAAATTGCCGAACTGTTCGAAATCCATCGAAGTATAAAGCGAGATGAAGCATGGCCGCTGGCGGTAGAGCTGCTGGAACGAGTTGGATTGCCTGATCCAGAAGTACGGGCTCATGCTTATGCACACGAACTCTCGGGGGGTCAAGCGCAGCGGGTGATGATCGCGCTGGCCATCGCGCTCGATCCTGATTTATTGATTGCAGACGAACCGACGACGGCACTCGATGCCACGATCCAGGCGCAGATCATGGAGCTTCTGGAGGAGCTCGCCGAACAGCGTCTCTCCGCGATGCTTCTTATCACACATGATCTGGCGATCATGGCCCAACGCGCTGACCGCGTTGCGGTGATGTACGCTGGTCATATCCTCGAGCAAGCCTCCGTTGAAGCGCTCTATGCGAAACCGCTGCATCCCTACACCCAAGGGCTATTAGATGCGCTCCCGGATCCGCGTGAGTCTGGATCGCTGCGTTCGATCCCCGGGACGGTTCCTGAGGCGCATAATTGGCCGGTAGGCTGCAGATTTGCACCACGTTGCCCGGCGCGTGAGAACTATGGGCTTGAAATCTGTGAAAAGATGCAGCCCGACCTTCTCGAAGTGGGACGCGGACATTTGGTGCGCTGCTGGCTCTACCAGGATGGTCCCGGTCACGAACCACCGGTTTCCCCGGACGAACCCGAATGGGTTTGGTGATTTCCCATTTGTGCAGCCCCATGACCAACTGCCCACCTGTGCACATGCGTTCTGTATGCTAGAATGCCTCGCATGACGACCCCGCGTATACTGCTTGTTGACGACGATCGGAATGTCAGCCGGATGTTGCGGACAAGCATCGAACTATCCGGTTGGGAATGCATCGTCATTGACGTGCCCACCGGTGAGGAAGCCCTGCATGAATTAGGCAGGGGTCCAATCGATTTGCTGGTCGCCGACATAAAGCTTCCGGGTATCTCCGGTTTTGAGGTCCTGCAAGCGCACCGGCGGATTAATCCACAGTCGAAGACAATTATCGTGACGGGCGACCCGTCCGAACAAGCCCGGATGGAAGCTCAATCCGATGATGTCGTGGTCATGCTCACGAAACCGATCGGCACGAGCTTGTTCCTGGAAGCGGTCGCATCGGTGATCAAAGATCTCGACAAACCGGTAACTCCGCGCGTGCACCAGCCCGAATCACGGCGTGCCCTGATGGACATTCTCAGAAGCCTGCGGGAGAAACTCGAGGTCTATGCGGTCATCATGCTGGACGAATTCGGGCGTGTTATCGCTGCGGATGGTGAGCTGCCGGGTGTTGATCGGGAGGTCACATTTGCTTCGTTGGCGGCCGCCTCGAACGCGGGTTTGAAGGTCAGCACTTTGATGGAGGGTTTACTTCCAGCCAATCTTCAATATTATGAGGGCGAGGAATATAACCTCTTTTTGTATAACGTCGGCGCGTACTACAATTTGGTCATCGCCTTTGAGCGCGGCTCAGGCGGTCAGCGCTGGGCCTCTATCGTGCTAACCGGGCGAAAAGCTGCACAGGAACTGCTTGAGATACTGGCCTCAAGCGGGTTGGTATCCGTCGATGCTGAAACCCAACAGATCATCGAGGAGCGGCGGAAGATGGTCGGGGAGAAATGGAGGGTTGTAATGGTCGATGGCGAAGAGAAAGAGGGAGAAGAGCTGCTGGAAGGTGCAGAGGAAGTCAAACCCGAGGATGCCCAGCAGTTTTGGGACAAGGCGCTCTCAGAAGAACCGCGCGGCAAGGAAGTCAAGGGGGATGTGCTCTCGTATGAAGAGGCCAAGGATCAAGGTCTTGTGGAGGACGAGTAATGCGGCGCAACCGGAAGGAGGTCAGGTTGTTAAGAAGGCTGGTATGGACTTGACCGATCCTGGATGCAAAATTGAATCTCTACAGGGCGGTATGTTACAATGGCCTTCGCCCTTCTGACAAATGATGGGGCGTGGTGTAATGGCAGCACACCGGACTTTGAATCCGTGGATCCAGGTTCGAATCCTGGCGCCCCAGCCTGAATTCAAGATTTGAAAAAAGCATTGAAAGTATCCACAGAAGAAGACCCTCCCAAATTATCCCGGCGCACCCTTCATATCCTTCAAACACATACCTGCGCTTCAACTGAAGGTCAATCAGGCGTGCAATGCCAACATAGAGGCAGGCGATGAAAGCGAACGCGATTATCCTCGCCGCGGGGCTTGGCACGCGCATGAAATCCAGCATCCCCAAAGTTTTACATGAGTTAGGTGGGAAGCCGCTAATCGCCTGGTCAGTTGAGGCATGCGCGCAAGCGCTGGCATCGACACCCACAGTCGTTGTTGGTCCGCAAGCGCCGGGGGTGCGCGAGGCCGCAGGTGATGATTGCGATTTTGTCGTTCAAGAGGAACGACTTGGAACTGGCCACGCGGTTCTGCAGGCGCGCGACGCGCTCCGCGATCAGGGTGGCGTGGTCATCGTCGCAAACGCGGATTTACCCTTCATTTCCAGCGAAACGTTCCGCTCGTTAGCCGCTCGTCAGGAAGGCAATCCCGGTCCGCTTACGCTTCTGGTTGCTGTATCGGATGATCCGCGCGGTTTCGGGAGGATCAAGCGCGACAGCGAGGGGCGTGTTGCAGCGATTGTTGAGCAAGCACATGCGAGCGAGGAAGAGTTGGCGATCCGCGAGCTCAATGTCGGCGTATATGCTTTTGATGCCGATTGGCTTTGGGCGCACATCGATGACCTGCCATTATCGCCGAAGGGCGAGTACTACCTGACAGATCTGGTCAGCATGGCAGCCGACGAAGGTGGAAAGATTGAAACGGTCCAGGTTCTTCATCAGGATGAGATCATCGGAATAAACACACGCGTGCATCTTGCGGAGGCTGAAGGCGCGCTGCGCCAGCGGGTCAACCGGCGTTGGATGGAATCCGGGGTGACGATGCTCGATCCTGCGACGACATACATCAGCCTCGATGCGGAAATCGGCCGGGACACCGTTATTTTCCCGAACACGCACATCATCGGTGAGGTTCGCGTGGGACAGGACTGCAAACTCGGGCCGAACACGACGATCCGAGATTCAAAGATTGGCGATGGATGCACGGTTGCAGCTTCGGTAGTCGAGGGGGCTGTGCTGGAGGAGCAGGTTGAAATCGGCCCGTTTGGCCACCTGCGAAAGGGGGCTCACCTCGGTAGAGGCGTGCATATGGGCAATTATGGTGAAGTGAAAAACAGCCGGCTGGAAGCGGGTGTCAAGATAGGGCACTTTTCATATATCGGCGACGCTCATATTGGCGAGAACGTAAACATCGGTGCAGGCACGATCACCTGCAACTTCGATGGAGAGCGAAAAAATAAGACCGAGATCGGCGCTGAGGCGTTCATCGGCAGCGACACGATGCTCGTTGCGCCGCTCAGGATTGGTAAAGGAGCCCGCACAGGCGCGGGTTCGGTGGTGACGAAGGATGTCCCCGATTACGGTCTCGCGGTCGGGGTCCCGGCGAGAGTAATACGAAAGTTAGAGGGCCGTGATTGATCTAACGATTGGTTTAACTGCATTTATCCTCGTCCTATTCGTGGATATACTCCTTGCTGCCTCCCGCAGCGCTTTTGTGAACAGCCGACTGGCGCATTTGAGATCGATGGATGAAACCGGTATCCGTCGTGCCGCGATTGCCATCCGCGTCTTGACCGAGGCTCGCCGGCTGATCCTCTCCCTGCGCATCGGTCAGACGACGATGCGGCTGGCAACCTTGGGTTTGGCTCTATTGACATTCTTGCCTGCCGGCGAATTCGAGCGCGAAGGTGCCGGGATCATCGTCATCACGGGCATCGTGATCGGCACAGGGTTGATCATCGCGTTGTTTGAATTTGTCGCCGAAAATATGGTGCTTCGCAGCCCCGAGCAATGGGCGGTTCGCATGGCGCCGATCGTGAACGCCATGGTGCGCTTGCTCGAGCCCGTTGGCTGGCTGCTGCTGCGCGTGGCTCGTTGGATTTCCAACCCTTCAGGCGATCGAGCATACCCGTTGGTGACGGAAGAAGCAATCATGACACTGGTCGATGCGGGTGAAGAAGAGGGTGTCATCGAAGAGGAAGAGAAAGCGATGATCTACTCCATCTTCCAGCTTGACAACACTCTCGCTCGAGAGGTGATGGTCCCACGCATCGACATCCTCGCTTTCGAAGAGCAGACGACGCTGGAGGAAGCGACAGAGACACTGCTTCAAACGGGACATTCGCGGGCGCCGGTCTTTCGCGAATCGATCGACAATATTGTAGGTCTGGTCTATATCAAGGATCTGCTGGCATCCTGGCGAGATGATGATCTTGATCACAGGGTGGGTGATGTGCTGCGCGAGGCATATTTTGTTCCAGAGGCCAAGAAAGTCGATGACCTGCTGGCTGAGATGCAGGCGAAGCGAGTGCATATGTCCGTCGTCGTCGACGAGTATGGCGGCACCGCGGGGGTGGTGACGATCGAGGACATCGTCGAAGAGATTGTTGGCGAGATCCTGGACGAGTATGATTTCGCTGAGGAGATGCCCTACGAGCAGCTACAGGAGGGCGAATATATCTTCAGCGGTGGGATCGACGTCGATGATGTCAACCAGATTACCGGATCGCAGGTTCCTAAGGAGACGAGCGAGACGCTGGGTGGCTACATTTACAGCCAGCTGGGTAAAGTGCCGACTCCTGGGGAGGTCGTCGAAGCAGGTGGGCTTAAGCTGATTGTCGAGCAGGTTGTCGGACGGCGGATTCGCAAAGTCCGCGCAATTCTCATGGAAAGGGACACTTCGGAGGCGGAGCGCAATGAAGATAACACCGAAACAGAGGGCTGAGCTGATCGAGCGCGCCATGGATGTGCGTTCGAATGCATATGCGCCCTATTCGAAGTATGCTGTCGGCGCCGCGTTGCTGACGAGAAGCGGCAAGACATTCGATGGAGTCAACGTTGAGAATGCATCCTACCCGCTGAGCATGTGCGCCGAGCGGAACGCGATCTTCAAGGCGGTTTCCAGGGGTGAACGTGAATTTGATGTGATCGTTGTGGCCACCGACAACGGCGGTTCACCCTGCGGAGCCTGCCGGCAGGTGATGGCGGAGTTCGGGTTGGACACCAGGGTGTTGACCGTCGACGCCGATGGTGAGGTCGTGTTGGATACGACCGTTGAGGCGCTGCTGCCAGAAGCATTCCAGCCGCACGATCTGGGCTGATGTGGGATATCCTGAAGCGATGAAATTCGATGCCGTTCATTGAGCGGCATTTTTATTCAGTATATATACGTCCCTGCTGGACGGATAAATGTATTCGAGGGTAGGGGCGGGGTCACCCCGCCCCTACGGTAATCGTGTTAACCTTATGTCATCCAGAGCGAGCGAAATGTGCTGTGCAAAGGATCTCGTTTGCGGGTATCAACGGATCGCTGCAAAAAAGAAACGAGATTGCTCGCTTTGCTCGGAGTGACGATTCGTCTGGGCACGGCAGCGCCGAGCATCTATCCTTGTGAACGGCAGGCGGACACGCGGGCCCGTCCCCACACCTCCCGGGGTATCTTTCCCGGGTGTGATGGTGACCGAGTGCCTAATCACCAATTCCAAGTCCCTAATCACTATTCCCCCTCGTCGTAAATCTCCATCTCCCCACTCACCAGATCCACGCGCATACTTTGTCCGCCGTGCCCGTGCTCCATATCATGGCCGCGAACGAGCACGGTGGATACACCTTCGGGGATCTCGATCGTGGCCGACCGGCTGAACGGCTGGGTGCCGTGGCTGTGGGTGAGTACCCGCTCGCCGAGTAGATTGCCCTGTGAGTCCCACACTTGCCATTTGTCTGCGTAGGAAGGCGCTTCCCCATCGTCGTCGTGCAGCAGCGTGACATCGAAACGGTAGCGGCGCTCGCCCAGAGGCTCAAACTCGACCTCAAGCACGTTCGCTTCGCGCAAATCAAGCTCTTCCTGGGCGGGCTGTGTCGGTGTGGATTCTGGCTTCGGGTTTGAGCTTTCGGTAGGTGTCATTGTAGAGGCTGCATCCGTACTGCTGGGCGTCTCGCTCGGGCTTGGTGAGCCAGGGTCTAAAGCGCAGGCAGCGAGCAGAAGCACGGCAGCTATGCTTATAAATTCGGCCTTTCGCTTTTGGATTTCTGGTGACATTGTGTGCCTCCGTACGGTGTTCGCCATTCGCATCTTTCTATATTGCATTGTACTCAACACGGGCAGTCGTTGGTCCCTGGCGCCGCTGGTATAATCGCCCCATGCAAGATCGGGAGCGCTTATACCGCACCGAGGGTGTTGTGCTGCGGCACATGAATCTCGGTGAAGCGGATCGTTTGCTCACTGTCTATACACGTGAGCACGGCAAACTACGCCAGATCGCAAAAGGCGTGCGCCGACCCCAATCGAAAAAAGCAGGGCACCTGGATTTATTTGCCAGGGTGAGCATTCTGGCCGCACGCGGCAGAGAACTGGATGTGATCACTCAGGTTGAGGCGTTGGATGCCTACACAGGGTTGCGAAGTGATCTCGATCTGGTCGGGAGGGCAGCCTACGCTATCGAACTAGTGGACCAGTTCACCGTCGATGGCGAGTCGAATAGGGAGCTGTACTCGTTGCTAACACAGACCCTGGATCACCTGAGTGGGGGACTGGATCGCAGAAGTGTTCAGCGCCATTTTGAGCTTCGTCTGCTGGATCTGGTTGGATACCGGCCGGAATTGTTCCACTGCAGTCGCTGTGGTGTTGAGATCCAGCCGGAAGACCAATTTTTTTCGTATGAAGCCGGCGGGGCAGTATGCCCCAAATGCGGGCCAGATGAGACACATAAACGTCCCATTTCAATGACCGGGCTCAAAGTGCTCAGGCACTTCCAGCGCAGCACATTCGAGCATGCCGCGAAGGCAAATATTCGATTGGCCGTACATAAAGAACTTGATCGGCTCATGGAAGGCTTCTACAACTACCTGCTCGAACGTCGGTTGAACAGCCCGGGATTTCTTCGCAGACTGCGCAAGATCGGGCGTGTGCAGCCACCCAGCGAAGCCGATATAGAAATTGAGGAGAGGGAATAACCCCGGTGGACGCTACGAAAACCTTGCAATCGGTCATCCTGAAACTCCAGGACTTCTGGGCTGCTCAAGGCTGCGTCATATGGCAGCCATATCACACGGAAGTCGGCGCCGGGACGATGAATCCGGCAACCTATCTGCGCGTGATCGGGCCAGAGGATTGGTGGGTGGGTTATGTGGAGCCCTCCATCCGTCCGACCGACAGCCGCTACGGAAAAAACCCCAACCGTTGGGGACATTATTACCAATATCAGGTGATATTGAAACCAGATCCGGGTGACCCCCAGGAGCGCTATCTGGATTCACTGCTTGCGCTGGGCATCGATCCATCCCGGCACGATATCCGTTTCGTGGAGGACAACTGGGAGCAGCCCGCTCTCGGCGCCTGGGGTCTGGGATGGGAAGTTTGGCTTGATGGTCAGGAGATCACCCAGTTCACCTATTTCCAGCAGGCCGGTGGAAAGACCCTGGACCCTGTTTCGGTCGAGATCACCTACGGTATCGAAAGAATCGTGATGGCACTGCAGGATGTTGACAGCTTTGTGGATATCGAATGGAACGAGAAAGTCAGCTATGGCGAGGTCAGCCTGCAAGCTGAGCGCGAGCACAGTCGCTACACATTTGAGGTCGCCGATGTTGAACGGCTGCGGCAGATGTTTGAAGAATACGAAGCCGAAGCGAACAACTCCATCGAAGCCGGACTCGTCTTCCCGGCACATGATTACGTGCTCAAATGCTCGCATGTATTCAATCTACTTGATGGGCGCGGCGCGGTTGGTGTGACCGAGCGGGCGGCGATGTTTGGACGGATGCGCGAGCTGGCTCGAAAAGTGACCAGCGGCTACCTGGAGGCGCGTGAGCAGGCGGGATTCCCACTCAAGGGGCGTTGGCAGATCAAGCCGCCAGAAGTCGAGGCTTTCGAGGTTGGCGAAGCACCGCAAGATCCGACGGATTTTGTGCTCGAAGTCGGCACGGAAGAACTCCCGCCGGATGATCTTTTGAGCGCACTCGAGCAGCTGCGCAGCCAATTTCCTGAGGGGCTGGAGGAAGCGCGGCTTGGTTTTGAGGATATTCAAGTGCTCGGCACTCCGCGCCGGCTTGTAGTTTTGGTGCGCGCACTTGCCGCCCAGCAGGACGATAAAGTTGGGCTGGAGAAAGGTCCGCCCGTCGATCGGGCGTTCGACGAGGACGGCGAACCGACGAAAGCGGCACTCGGCTTCGCAGCCTCTAAAGGGATCGAGGTTGAGGACCTCAAGAAACAAGAAATCGACGGTGGGCATTACGTCGTCGCTGAAGTCCGGGTTAAGGGGAAGCCGGCTGACGTGGTGCTCGAGAGCATGGTCCCTGAAATTCTGGACGGGCTGCGTTTTGAGAAATCCATGCGCTGGAACGAGACGCAGGTCGCTTTCTCGCGACCGGTGCGGTGGATCATTGCATTACACGGCAATCACGTCCTTCCAATCTCATTTGCCGGTGTGCAATCGACGCGCACGACGAGCTTGCTGCGCTTCGATGAGAACCCGCGGGCAGCGGTGGAAGACGTTGACGCATATTTAAACTTGCTTGAAGCGCGCGGCATCGTCCTTGATCCGGAAAAGCGAAAAGATGTGATTGCAGCACAGATCGATGCACTGGCAGAGCAGATCGGAGGGACGATACCCAACGATCCTGCACTTCTGGATGAGGTCACCAATCTTGTGGAGGTGCCCACGGCGCTGAGAGGCGGTTTTGACGAGTCGTTTCTGGAACTTCCGCGCCCGGTGCTGATCTCGGTCATGAAGAAGCACCAGCGCTATTTCCCGGTCGAAAGGGACGGCAATTTGCTGCCTTACTTCATCACGGTCAGGAACGGCGGTGATGCGCATCTGGAGATAGTGGCGCGCGGAAATGAGCAAGTTATCCGGGCGCGTTTTGCGGATGCCAGGTACTTCATAGAACGCGATATGGAGAAACCGCTGGATGCCTATTTGCCTGAGCTGGGGACGCTCACCTTCGAATCGAAGTTGGGTTCGATGCTGGATAAGGTTGCCCGACTCGAGGCCTTGACGCCTAAAGTGGCTTTGCGCTTAAAACTAAGCAAGGAAGAGACCAAGATCGCCGAGCAAGCGGCGCATCTCTGCAAAGCTGACCTTGCCACACAGATGGTGGTTGAGATGACCTCGCTCCAGGGAGAGATCGGGCGGGAGTACGCACTGCAGGCTGGTGAACCCGAAGCGGTCGCAGACGCAATCCTCGAGCATTACCTGCCGCGTCACGCCGACGATCGACTGCCACAATCGAATGCGGGTATCGCTGTGGCGGTAGCTGATCGGCTGGACACGCTGATGGCGCTCTTTGCAGCCGGGCACCAGCCAACCGGCGGCCGAGATCCGTTCGGGCTCCGTCGAGCGGCGATCGGATTAATTCAGATCCTGACGGTTCACGAACTCTCCCTCAATCTGCGATCGGCGCTCAAGGATGCCGCTGGACTGCTGCCGTTCGACGTCGATGAAAAAACCCGTGGAGAGTGTCTGGGCTTCATCATGGGACGTCAGCGCGCGCTGCTTCTGGAAGAAGGTTATGCTCACGATGCCGTCGATGCAGTTCTGGCTGAGCAGGGTCATGACCCCACCCACGCGCTTAAAGGTGTGCGTGAACTTGTCGCCTGGCGTCAGAAGGAAAACTGGGATGAACTTCTGCAAGCATTCGCGCGCTGTGCGCGAATAACGCGCGGCGAGCGTGAGGCCTACGATGTCGACGTGGACGAGTTTGAGGCCGACATCGAACGCGAGCTTTATGATGTAGTCACTAAGTTGAATGAGCGGGAGCGGCCGGATGGATCGGTTGCAGAGCTGCTGCAGGATGTTGAGGACCTGGTTCCTCTGATCACAACGTATTTCGACGAGGTGCTCGTCATGGCTGAGAAGGAGCAACGTCGTCGTGCCCGGCTTGGAACCGTTCAACGTGTCGTCAAGTTGGCTGATGGCGTGATGGATTTCTCCCGGTTGGAAGGCTTCTAATCACAGCCATATCTCCATATCTGACAAATGACGGGAAGCTCTCAGGCGTCGTATTCCGACCCGAAACGGGTTGGATTGCCACAGCCCATCAGGGTGGCTATAATGCCTTCCAGAGTCGTCGGCGCTGTCGGCTTGGTCAAACAATCGTCGTTTCAATAAAAAGGTGATGGGAGCAGTCAGGGGGCCTTTGGAGCCCATGATCTGCTGGAGTATCGCACAATACCTTTCACCCACAGCTGCCTGCGAGTTCGACAGCTGCATTTCAAATAGCCCGAGTTCGGAGAAGGTTCGCCAAGCATTAGCTGGTGCATTTCAGCCTGCAAGGAGCAGGGATGAGCGTCATCGACCAGATTAAAGATCGCATCGACGTCGTCGAGATCGTCGGCGAGACCGTCAAGCTGCGCAAATCGGGTAAAAATTACAGCGGTTTTTGTCCGTTCCACCCAAACAAACGCACGCCGGCGTTCGCGGTATTTCCGGATTCGGGAACATGGCGCTGTTTTGGCGCGTGCAATGAAGGCGGCGACGTCTTCAGTTTCTTGATGAAGAAAGAAGGTTGGGATTTCGCTGAAACGCTGCGCTACCTGGCTGAACGGGCTGGCGTTGAGCTCGAGCCGCTGTCTCCACAGCAGGAGGAGCGAGAAGAAGAGCGCGAGCGTTTGCGAGAAGCCCTGGAAGCTGCGATCACATTCTTCCGTCACAACCTGCTTCAGACGCCAGCGGGTGAAGCGGTGCTCGACTACCTGCATTCACGCGGCTTGCATGACGAGACGATCGAGCTCTACGAACTTGGCTATGCCCCTGACTCCTGGGAGGCGTTATATTCGCATCTCACCGAGCGGGGTTTTGATGAAGCCGATTTGCTCGAGGCGGGATTGCTCTCCGAGCGCGAGAGCGGCGGCTATTACGATCGCTTCCGACAGCGGGTCATGTTTCCGATCAGGGATGTGCGCGGAGGCATGACGGGCTTTGGCGCACGCGCCGTCGACGCAGATGCGACCCCGAAGTATTTAAATTCACCTCAAACCCCGCTCTTCGATAAAGGGCGCATCCTCTACGGTCTGGATAAGGCTCGCAGGGAGATCCGCAAACTGGATCGCGCCGTGATCGTCGAAGGCTATATGGATGTCATCGGTTTGGCACAGGCTGGCTTCCTTAATGCGGTCTCACCGATGGGCACGGCGCTCACGGAAGCACACCTGCGGCTGCTTAAACGTTACAGCCGGCGGATTATCATGGCGATGGACGCGGACGCGGCGGGCGTGCAGGCGACATTGCGCGGGTTGGAAGTGGCACGTGAATCGCTCGACCGCGAGGCCGATCCCGTTTTCGACGCACGCGGTCTGGTCAGGCACGAGGGGCGCCTGGATGCAGACTTGCGCATCGTCACCCTACCAGAAGAAATCGACCCGGATGAACTTGTCCTGGAGGATTCCGAAGCCTGGGAAAGGATGATCGACCAGGCTCAGACGATCGTGGACTATGTTCTCGATGTGTTGTCCAGTGAACATGATCTCAACGATCCCAAGGCAAAAGCACTCGTCGCCAGGCAGGTTCTACCCTTGATCGAAGATGTAGCGGACCCGGTGGAGCGTGAGACTTACCGGCAGCGACTGGCACGGCGATTGCAAGTAGATGAGAGGGCATTGGTCAATTGGCGCCCTTCAGCAGGCCGTGGTCGGGGACAGCGCGGGCGATCCGATCTGGTCGTATCAGAAGAGAGCGGACCTGTACAGGCGTCGGTCATGGAGCATTTTTGCCTGGCTGTCCTACTAAAAGACCCTGAGCTGCTCTATCAGGTCGACCGTGCTTTTCAGAGCATGGATCTGGATCGACCGGGAGAGAGGGATTTTACGACCACGGAACTTCGGATGCTCTATGCTTGCATACGCGATTCTCTGGCGCAAGAGCAAGAAGAACCGGCGATGTACTGCCGTGAGCATATCGATGAATCTCTCGATGATGTCGCCGAGCAACTGCTGGAAGAATTGGGCGACATGGCGCCACGTGAACCGAAAGTTTTTGAAGAGTTGAATCTCAACTTTTTCCGGCTGCGCAAGCGGCGTCTCGAGTCTGAATTAAATCACCTGCGTTTCAGCCTGGAGAACTTGCAAGGAGAAGAAGGGGGCGGTGCAGAGGAAAACCGCCAGCAAATGTGGCAGGTGACCAAAGAGGTACAGGGACTTACCAGTCA
>CBFDDM010000091.1:0-12891 GCA_965603565.1 uncultured Anaerolineales bacterium
AATTCCTTGATCTCTCCAAGCAAGGTCAGGAAGAGAAGATTGTGGATCGCATGGATGCCCTGCGATTGAGCCCGTTTACAAGCTAGTTCAAAGGATTGTATGGAATTCGAAAAAGCTGCAGCGTTAAGTTCTTACCTGGCAAAGGATTACGCCAGTGAAATTTTCCGATTGCTGGTCAACTACCAGGATATTTCTGCCTCGGAGGCGGCCTCACGGTTGGGAATTCACATCCGGACAGCACAGGATTACCTGGATGGCCTGGCGGAGCACGGGATCGTGGAGAAGACCGAAGTCCACGAACGCAAGCGTCCTTACTACCGATACAATCTCGTAGAGAAAGAGATCTCGTTTCATGTCGATCTAACTGAGTTTGAGCAGCAGGACCCAGGGGAAGGACTTGATCGCATGGTGCGTGAACGCCAGAACGCCAGCTCTAATTTCTCAATTGCTCGTTCCGGAGGTCACTTCAACGCGGTTACGATCTGGGAGGGGAAGGGGCGTGAGCGCAATGAGCGAAAGATCAGCCTGACCACTCCTCAGGGGAAATTTCTCTTTCACTTGCCATTCCCGCAGGCGAGACCGATGTCGATCGCTGAGATCATGGAGAAAGCCGGGGTCGAGAGGGAGTACGCTGCCGAGATCCAGGATATCATCGATGAGTTGGAGCGCTCGGGTGTGGTCGAAGTCGTTAGATAATGCTCAGAAAAGTACGCTGCCATCTGCGTCAAGCTCATGCTCTGGGCCGCGCGAAAGCTTTCTTTCTCCACATTCGACAGTCCGGTCCCGACCCAAAACGAGATTCTTCGTCACTCACGCTCTGCTGAATGACATCATCTAGAGGGTTTCTCGTCTGGGTGCTGGAGTGACTTGGTGACTGAGTAACTTTTTTTCCCTAATTCCTTATTCCAAAGCACCATTCTCTAATCCTATGCAGCCATCCAATATACTTCAAATATAGCCGATAGCCTTATATAGGATCACAGGAACCATTTTGTGAGGTAAGTCATGAACTTAGAAAACGCCATTGACCTCTGTGGCTATCTCGGCAGGGACTACTCCGAGGACTTCTTCCGCTTGCTCGTCAATTACCACGACATCTCAGCTACCGAGGCTGCCTCCTGGCTGGGTATTCAGGCTTCAGCAGCGGGTGAGTTCCTGGATGGTTTGACCAGGCAAGGTGTTGTGGAGAAATCAACCCATGCACAGGGCAAAGCTGACCACTCACGTTACCGTCTGCTCCAGAGGGAGATCCAGCTTTCAATCGACCTGTCATCGAAGTATCTGTGCGATTTGGCGATTGGAGTTGATCGCTCGGTGCGCAGACGTGATAGTGCCAGTTCCGAGTTTGTCCTGGCGAAATCTGGGGATCGATACCTATCGGTGACGATTTGGAAGGGTATGGGGCGTGGTCGGGTAAAGCGCGAAATCTGGCTGACACCTGCACAGGGGAATTTTCTCTTCTATCTGCCCATCTCGCAATCAGACCCGGTCACGATCGAAGAAGTGATGCAGCGAGCTGAGGTGGGAGGTGAGCACGAGACGGAAATCCTGCTAATCGTTGACGAGTTGGCGCAAATGAGAGTTATTGAAGTCGACTGATTCTGGGCTGTCCCGTGCTTCATCTTCGCTCTTGGATGGACAGGAAAATGGATGGAGCTGCCGGACTGGACTGTGTCTATTCACGCCCCGAATCCGCAGTCAGTACGTCAAGCTGCCCGGGTGATTAATTTCCAATGCCTGATTGACTTATGTTAACCAAACGGTTATAGTTCGGCCTTCGAGTAAACTATCCAGCAGTCTTTGCCGCTGTTCTTCGTGAGCGCTTCTAGCTTCCTCTGACATCCGCTTGACTCCTGAAAACAAGGAATATCAAATCTATGGACTTTAACCAATTCAACCTTGATTCCCGTTTAAATGCGGGGATCCGCTCGGTACGTTTTCATACGCCGACACCCATTCAGGAGGCGGCGATCCCGCTTGCGCTCGCGGGCCACGACTTGATCGGCACCGCTCAGACCGGCACGGGAAAGACGGCTGCGTTTGTACTTCCAATCTTGCATAAATTGCTCAAAGGACCCGGCAAACGCACGCGGGCACTGATCATCACGCCCACGCGCGAATTGGCCGCACAGATCCATCAAATGGTCGGCAGTTTGAGCCGGGGAACGAACATCCGCAGCGTTGCCATTTATGGCGGCGTTGGCGCGGGCCCCCAGATCGAGGCGCTGCATAAAGGTACCGAGATCGTGATTGCCTGCCCGGGCCGCCTGCTAGACCATATCGGACGCAACCATGCCAAACTTGGTTCAGTTGAGATTCTGGTCCTGGACGAAGCCGACCGCATGCTTGACATGGGTTTCATGCCGGACATCAAAAGGATTCTCAAGCACATACCGGCCCAACGGCAGACGATGCTGTTCTCAGCCACGTTCCCGAAAAAGATCGAACATCTAGCCCGGCAGGCGATGAAAGAACCCCGCAGGGTGGCGATCGGCATCAGCGCACCGGCGGAAACCGTCTCGCACACACTCTACCCGGTGCCGCAGCACTTGAAGAGAAGCCTGCTGCTCAAACTGCTGGGACAGACCCCTACGGACTCGGTGCTGATCTTCACGCGCACCAAACACCGCGCCAAGCGTCTTGCACAACAGATCGCCAACGGCGGGTACAAGGTGACCAGCCTGCACGGCAACCGGACACAGGGTCAGCGCCGGCAGGCGATGAAAGGTTTTAAAAAGGGTCAGTACCAGATCATGGTAGCGACGGATATTGCCTCACGTGGTTTGGATGTAGATGGCATATCCCACGTGATCAACTACGACATGCCAGGGACGGCCGATGATTATATCCACCGCATCGGTCGGACGGGCAGGGCAGAGCGGAGCGGTGAGGCGTTTACGCTGGTCACACCGGAAGATAATAAACTCGTGCAGAAGATTGAAGATGTGATGTCGGCGAAGCTGCCCAGGCAAACGCTTAAGGATTTCAATTACGGTTCCCCGAAACCCGATTACTCCAAGCACAACGGTGGGTCCAATGGGAAGTCGAACGGAAAAGCCGGAAAGAAGTCCAATTCAGGCAAGAAACGAAACTCATCACACCGCTCAAAACGGCAGGCACGCCCACGCTAGTCAATGCAAGAGAGCGGTTAACCTATCGATTTCTGAACATCACGCCAATGCAATTCCATTCCTAACTACATGCACTTTTGACCCTCACACCGAACCCTCTCCCTCAAGGGAGAGGAGGTCTGTTCGCATTCGGTAATGCCTTTTCGGAGTGCCTGAATGCCTGTGTACCCGGGTGACGTGATGCCATGTTGCACAATCCATCCCGAATTTCCATTCCCAGATTCAGATTCCCTGTGTAGCCACGGTCTTCAGCCCGTGCTGCGATGAAGCAGTCAGGTGTTGCTTCCAATGGATGAACCGATATATGGTATCGACCCAGCACAAGCTAAACCCTGCGGCTACCGTAGTGTCCGGGAGATCGAGTTCCTGAGCGCCCTGATTCCTGAAACCAAACCCCCGATTCCTGGTCCCGATCCCCAATTCCTGCATCAATTTGCCCCATTTCCATCCATCCTGTATAAGAGCCCTATCAAGTCTCCGATCTATGCCAAAGGAGGAGCACGATGAACGATTTCCGTAAAACTTTGTTGATCATCATCCTTTACACCGTGTTGGCCGCTTACCTGATCGCGTTAGTATGGTCAGGCGTGCTCAGTGTGCGGGTCTTATCAGATCCTCAAGTCGAACTGCCCGGCTTCGTCAGCATCATGCTGATCACTCTCGGAGGCACAATCGCGACGATCTTCGCCGGGTATCTCGGGATCACGATTCAGGACTACCATCGCAAACCCGACCGCCGCAGCGCGTTCCTGGAGATCCCATCCATCCGGGGTAAACCGGCGATGGATGTATTGACCGACCTCGATTTCGTGCGATTCTTGACCGTGACTGTCTACTTCGCCAGTTTGATAGCAGCGGTCATTTTCTGGGCGGCCACAAATTTCAACGAGGAGGTCTTCCCGGTGATCGGGGATCTCGCCTGGACACTTGTGGGTGTCTTCGCCGGTGTGCTGGTCTTGCTGGGGGATCAATAGCCGCCGCTTAAACGGTTGAGCGCATTTCTATTTGCTCGCAGATCCTCAAGTACGGATATCTGCAGCACTTAAGCATTAACCAGATCCCATTCCAATCAAAGGAGAGGGATCTGGTCGCTCGAGCAGATAGGATCCCGTGCGCCGGGAGGCCCTGGTGGCTGAGTGCCCTGATGGTCTAATCCCGAACCCAAATCACTGATCTCTGCTTCCTGTTTGTAACCACAACTGTACCCACCGATACATCGTTGATCTGTTTTAGATCGGGTTTGATTTGCTATCCTTAATATAGAAGGAAATTTCCCTGCGTAGCGTGATGCTGGTTGCACTGGCAGGGTGTATAGATTGGAGCAAATGAGCATGCCAGACCTGATAGAACAGATGACGGATACACACACAACCATCGATCATGGTGTGATCAAGACATGGATCGTCAAGCGCGGCGGCGTCCCGGCGCATGTTACTGAAACCGCGGATGCAGATACGCAAGTTGGTATTCTGCGGGTGGACTTCAAGGGCGCGGGTGATGTGGGTGAAGGCGAAGAGAACTTGATGGGGATCTCATGGGAGAGCTTCTTTGAGAAGTTCGAGGAAGAAAATCTGGCTTTCATCTATCAGCAGGCGACTGAAGACGGAGGTATAAGCCGCTTCTATAAGTTCATCGATCGAGCTGACGTTGATTTGGACTGAAGCAAACTGCCTGAAATTCAAAGGCCGGGAAACCCCGGCCTCTTTTTTTAATCGTCTTTGAAGGGTTAAGCAATTTTCCGCTAACCGGCTGAATCTGATGGCGCAAAAGCTCGGGTGCATGAAAAAACTGATGGAACAAAGCTCCATTCCCAAACAAGAAGCAATATTCAGCGAGCATGTTACGTTGATACGAACTATGCCCGAGTTTGAGCTCCGGGTCCAATGGTTTGATTTAGAGCGGCTTTCAGCTTGTGTGCGATCTCAGAACCACCTGCGCACCATCAGATCTCGACGCTGGAAGCTAATCAACGCTAACCCGAAAAACGCCAGTGTAAGGACTATCAGCGGAAGCAGAGCCTCCAATAAAATGCCTCCCATGAAAGAGCTCTCCGAAGCGTTGTAGTAATGGAACGGACTGATGATGACGAGCGAGATCGCGCAGAGCCCATTGCGTTGTGGTTTTACCTGCGCCCTTTGGTCCTAAGAAACCAAATACCTCTCCCTCTTCCACATTCAAGACCACACCGTTAATGCCGCGATGTTTTCCATAGAAGACCGTAAGATCCTGGGTTGTGATGATGTTTTCAGCCATGAATGCCTCGATAATTTTGGACTGCATTATGAACCGATGAATTACAGCAGTGCGATCGATAAAAATTCAGCTCTCCACGTCCATATGGGTTTTCGACTCCGGGCGAGGATCCAATTGATTTTTGGCTCAAGGAACAAGTCCTTAACGGCGCCAATACTGGATAAAGCGGCGCCCGGGTATCGGCACTGCCATCCTTTTCAGTCACAGATCAGTGGGCAGTGGGGAGATCACCGCCGCATTTGAAGTCGCATACAAGGTGCGCGGCATCCTCCATCCCTATCCAAAATGCGACGTCGAACACTGGATCGAAGAGGTGCGGGGTGATCAGGCTGAGATAAGATTGGAGGGCATGGGGCAGGAGCTTGTCGAAACAATGAGGACCGTCGAGCTCATCCCGATGATCACTGATGAAATGAGTTCAGACCATATCATCATCCCCATGTCGCAGACCGAGTTAATAGTCTACTCCTCGCAACCGGCCCTTGACTTCGTCGACACATTCACGATTGATCTAAGGCGGGTGCCAAAATTTATCGGATGCATTAATTAATAATGAACGTATCGATGGTCTGACTCCATGTTTCTATCAGCTCATAGACCGATCGGAAGCCGGTTTATGCGAACAATCGGATCTTCCAACGGCCGGGTACCCCCAGCCGCTGTTGATTTATTATGGCAGTCGATTAAAAGGCTGCCACACAGTACGATCTGGCCATTCGAAAGCTACAACACGCTCAGCTTTTGATTTCCGTGTTCGCCACCGATTGCACCACGCAAAAAATGCTCTAAAATTCACATATCATGTCGTAGTTCGGGGAGGGATAGCGAAATGATCGGGTATATCATAATCCTGGTGATCGGCGTGGTGCTCCTGGTCGTCTTCGGACGCAACGTGATCCGCGGTCGCGCAAGCCAGAACTGGCCAACCGTGCCGGGTACTGTGCTCTACACAGGCATGGAGACCTACGAGAGCACCGACGACGATGGATCCATCACAACTACCTATGGTGCAACGATCCAATACAACTATGCGGTAGCAGGTCAGTCGTTAGAGGGCAACCGCCGGACATTCACCGACGTGCGCACGAGCTCGCGGCGACGCGCAGAGCAGATCCTGGCGAAGTACCCGCAGGGGAGTGCGATCAGTGTGTATTACGACCCCGAAAATCCGACGGAGAGCGTGCTGGAGACGGGCGTTTCCTGGAGTGCCTACGCCCTGCTGGCTCTCGCTGCAATCATGATTGTCGCAGGTGTTGCCGGCGTGCTGGGGTTGTTCGGATAATCTGCGTCTCCCTCTAATATGGATATCTTCGAACCCCACAACCGTGGAGGGATATTGATATGTGTGTCGACTGGCGCACGCCAGTTCCTGTAACCTGGACGGTGCCCAGATCGAGTCAAAATTAGTTGGAATTGTAGATCGCTGGGATTAAAATTTGACAAATTCGGAGTTGCGTTGGTAGCATAAAAATAGTTCGAATGCTTGTGCCAGCAAGCCGTATGGAAGCGGGCGAGGTAGGCTCGCTTTTTTATTTGCTTGGAGGAATCCAAGAGCTCCCGGGAAGCGTTACCACCGGACACAGATTTGATTATAGAGGCCATTGGAGAGCAAGTGATGCTTACGTCAAAGAAGAATCAGATAGTCAAGGCATGAAGAATACTGACAATCTAAGATCTATGGGTGGTGGAGACGGCGAAGATTCCAGCGACGATGGATATCACCGCGGTAGTGAGCGGCCGCGCCATAAGAACCGTTCTGTCTCCCTATTTGATTACGTACGCTTGACCCTCGAAGCCTTTCCCAATGTCTATAAGGTTGCAGTTGCTTGTGGCGTTGTCGGGATGCTTGTCCTGGCAGCCTGGGCCATCAATGTGGGATTTGACGCTCAGTTCTCCGGAAATGGCTTCATCGCTTCTACACTTAGCCCAACATCCACTGAGGCGTCACCCACCGCGCCGGTGAGCGCCAGATCCGGAACTGAAGGCGATTTGGCTCCCACACCGAATCCCACGAAAACAATGACTCCCGAGCCGATCGATATCAACTTTAACGCAGACATCTACACAATAAGACGTGGGGAGTGTACAACATTGCATTGGGTGGTGAGGGGGGCAGAATCAATTCGTTTACTTGGCCGAGAGGTGGACACACCCGGGGCTGAAGAAGTGTGTCCTGATAAATCAAAAGTCTATACGCTTGGTGCTGAGAACCAGCATGAGGCTCTCGAAGAGAGTTTCGAGATCGAGGTTACCGAGCCAAACGTTGGCGACCGGACGGTTGGGTGTCTTGGATACGACCAGAACGGGCAGTTGGTCTGCAAGAGTGTGTGCGGACCGAATGACCCGGGAGGAACTTGCTCACTTACGCCCTGATCATGTTGCTTCCTTTTTCTGCTCTGCAATGATTCCGCCGGGCTTAATTGAGCCGGCTGGGTCTATGTTCGTTCAATCTTCCGATCTTCTACTACAAATACAACTCGGTTCCCATCCCAATTTTACGTAAATCGTAAGCCTGGTGGCAGGCTGTTGTCAGTATTTCAGGTTGGAGTTGATGTAGAAAGGAAGTGCTTGCGTGCAACTTTCGGGGCTGCGTTTGCGTACAGCTATATGAAGGAATGGAGGCTTTATCATGGAAAACCAAAGTTCGTATCCTGCAAGGCTTGAGATCGACTATCCAGAGAAACTTGATCGCTGGACGACATTTTTCCGCATCATCTGGATCATCCCGATTCTCATCATCCTGGGATTAGTCTCGGGGGCTGGTGAGACGGTCACCTATACGGTCTTCTTGAACGAAGCCGGCGAGGTGGTTAATCGAACGCGCGATACCGCTGGTGGCATCGTCAGCGGATTGGGTGCGGCGACGGCGCTGATGATCCTCTTCAGGCTGCGCTACCCACGTTGGTGGTTTGACTTTCAGCGTGAACTGGCCCGCTTCTCGGCAAGGGTCGGCGCCTATGGTACGCTGCTCACGGATCAGTATCCTTCCACGGTCGAAGAGCAGTCCGTGCATCTGGAGATCGATTACCCCGATGTCGAGAGCGACCTCAACCGTTGGATGCCGCTGATCAAGTGGTTCCTGGCGATCCCTCATTACATCGTGCTGGCGTTTCTGTATGTCGCAGCGCTGTTCACGCTGATCATCGCCTGGTTCGCGATCCTGTTCACGGGAAGATACCCACAGGCTCTTTTTAAATTCGTTGTTGGTGTGGCACGCTGGACCCTGCGGGTGCAGGCCTACGCCTTCCTGCTGGTGACCGACCGCTACCCGCCGTTCAGCCTCAACTAACGCCAACGGTCTATTCTTTGACCTGTGGAAACGAATACCAGCTTCCCACTCACAGGTCGATAACAGAACAGAGGCCGTCAATTATCGACGGCCTCTGTTCCCGAATAAAGCATCTAAGTACTGAAAAGATCCCGGTTCCTAGTCCCTGATTCCAGATCCCTAATTCTCTTACCAGGAGCACTCGTTGAACGATCCAAGGACTGCCAACCATAATCGATCCCTGATCGCCTTCTTCATTCTCGCCTACGTTTTCTCGTGGTCGATCGGCGTTCCGCTGGCACTTGCCCACCAGAGTTTCATTCCACAAATCCTGCCGAAATGGACGCATTACCTGGTTGCGTTCGGGCCGCTCCTTTCGGCGCTGCTCGTGACGGGATTTACCCGGGGAGCACCAGGTTTGAAGAATCTCGCCAGGCGCATGGTCCGCTGTGCATGCCCGAAATGGTGGTTCGTCGCGTTTTCGCCGTTGATATTGGGCTATCTTATCCTTTTGATACAGAATCTCTTCTCCGCTGAGCAGCTCAGGTTCTGGGAACTAGGCTCGGTTAACTTCCTGGGAGAGCTGGGGATTCTGGCGCTCCCGCTGTGGATCTTCACGTTCGGATTCGGTGAGGAGACCGGGTGGAGGGGGTTCGCGCTGCCCGTGCTGCAGAATAAGCAGAGTGCCTTTTCGGCGACGATGATCCTGGCAGGGTTGTGGGCGCTCTGGCATTTGCCGCAGTTCTTCTACGTGTTTGAGCTCTCGATCACTACCGTCGGCTGGCTGGTCGGGCTTTTCGCCGGGGCGGTATTCCTCACCTGGTTTTACAACAGCAGTGGTGGAAGCGTCCTCATGGTCGCCATCTGGCACGGCTGCTTTAACTTCGTGAGTGCATCGACAGCAGAAACGGGCGTCCTGCCATTCGCAATCAGCGCATTTGTCATCTTCTTGGCGGTAACCATTGTGCGTCATACGCATCCAAAGAGCATGGTCTCGATTTAGGTGGTGGTTTAATGAAAGCGATCGAATGGACCCGCTATGGGCCTCCGGAGGTGCTTGAACTCCGCGAGGTGGATCAACCAACTCCCGCGGAAAATGAACTCCTGATTCGCGTCCACGCCACGACGGTCACCAAAGGCGACTGCGAGATGAGGGCGCTCGATTTTCCCTTCATCTTAGGGTTTCCGATGCGGATCTGGATGGGCTTTTTCAAGCCCCGGGAGGGAAAGATCCCCGGGACAGAGTACGCTGGTGTTGTCGAATCTATGGGCAAAAATGTCACTCGTTTTAAACCAGGGGACGAGGTCTTCGGATCAGCTGGCATGAATTTGGGCGCGAACGCCGAGTATATTTGCGTTGCGGAGGATCCCGATGATATGGGTGGCGCGGTCGCGATCAAGCCTGAGAACATGACATTTCGAGAAGCGGCAACCGTTCCATTCGGGGCGCGCGAATCGCTGCATTTCATCCGGCTGGGAAAGCTCAAATCCGGCGAAAAGATACTGATCAACGGGGCGGGTGGCAGCATCGGTGTCTTCGCCGTTCAGCTGGCGAAGCTGGAAGGCGCCGAGGTGACTGCCGTAGACAGCGGTGAGAAGCTCGCCATGCTGCGCGAGCTAGGCGCGGATCACGTGATCGATTATCTGAGCGAAGATTTCACCGAGCAGGGCAAGATCTATGACGTGATCTTCGATGTAGTCGGCACGGTGATGTTCTCGAAGGCGAACAAGGCGCTCAAGTCCGGCGGAACTTATTTATTGGCCAACCCGGTTTCGCAGATGCGCTTTGCACTCTGGACCCGGATGACAACGGATCGAGAGGTGGTCATGCAGACCTCCAGCCCGACGGATGAGGACTTGGATAGGGTGCGGGAGCTGATCGAAGCGGGCAAGCTGCGCACGGTGATCGATAGAGAATATCCGCTTGAAGAGATCGTCGAGGCGCACCACTACGTCGAGACCGGCGCCAAGCAAGGCAACGTCGTGATCGCAGTGGGTTGATTTCAGGGTTTTCGATGACTTGAATTTCGCGAAAAGTGTTGTATAGTAGATATAGAGGAGCGTCGATTATGAGATCGTGTTTGGGCGCTCCAAGCCCCCGGCCGGCGGTGATTTGGCCGGGGGCGCTTTTTTTGTTAAGGGATCTGGGATCATAAAATTGGAGCACCCGGGCAAGCTGGATCTCCGAAATGCAGGAAGGACGACCCCGATTGCAAACTCGACCGTTCTCACGTCTATGATTCGATTTTGTCGCCGCTTGAATAGGGCGTACAATGCGCTTGAACATGTTATAAATTTCACGATCTCAAACCGAAATCGTGAATATCCATCAGACGAGGAGAACGGATCATGAAACTGCTAGTTTTTGGCGGATCGGGGAAGATGGGTGCCGCCGTTGCGTGGGATCTGGTGAAAGAAAAGGATGTCGAGGCCGTCGGTCTGGTCGGCCGGCATGAAGAGACCCTCAAAGAGGTTCGCGACTGGATAGGCAGCCCGAAGGTCGCCATCCATCCGCTGAACATCCACGATGCCGACGCCACTGCAGCCTTGATGGCTGAGTATGAAGTGGGCATAAGCACGCTGCCTGACCGCAACACGAGCTACCGAGTGGTGGATACCGCAGTTAAAAGCGGCCTGCACTTCGTCGACATGCTCGAAGAGTATCACCGTCGGCCGGACGCGTATGAGACGGAGGGCCTCGAGTTGCCGGAAGGCATGACCCTGAATGAGTATGGTGATTTCCTGCATGAAACCGCGATTGAAAACGGTGTCACCTTCCTGGATGGGATCGGGTTTGCCCCGGGAATAAGCAACATCATGGTCGGGCACGCGATCCGCGGACTCGACAGTGCCGAGGTAGCCACGGCACGTGTTGGCGGGATCCCCTCTAAGCAAGCCTCACTGAGACATCCGCTGCGCTACATGATCACCTGGGCGTTCGACCACGTGCTGCGGGAGTACATGGTGAAACTCAACGTGATCAAAGATGGGCAGGTCGTCGAGGTCGATGCGGCTACCGAATTGGAGCGCTTCAATTTTCAGCAATTCGGCGTCGACGAGCCGCTCGAATGCGCTATCACGCCCGGGATGCCCAGCTTCATCTACACGCGTCCAGAACTCAAGGAGTTTGCCGAGAAGACGGTGCGCTGGCCCGGTCACTGGGAAGGGATCTTAACGCTCAAAGAGTGCGGGCTTTTGGACCTCGAGCCGGTGGAGGTGAATGGCACAACGGTTGTGCCGCGCGAAGTGCTGCTTGCGTTAATCGAACCTCGACTTCAGCCAGAGGAGGGTGACACCGATGTTTGCGTGATGTGGAACAGCGTCACGGGCGTGAAGGACGGCAAGCCGGCCGAAGTTCACAGCTACCTCTGGGACGAAGCCGACACCGAGAACGGGATCTCCTCGATGGCTCGCGTGACCGGTTTCTCGGCGGCGATCGGGGCGGCTTTCATCGGGCGGGGGATGATCACCGAGAAGGGCATCGTGCCTCCAGAGGACTGCTTCAAGGGCGAGGTCTACGACCGCTTCATGCAGGAGCTAGACAGGCGGGATATTGACGTGCTGGAGGAGATTAAATTCGTAGATTAGCCTGGACCACGCTCCCCTAAAATAATTGTCATCTTCTCATTCATCGTTAAGTAGGTGCTTGCGTATGCGCGAATCAGACAACCTTGCTGAACGATATCCAGTGATTTTCTTCTATGTGCTTGCGTTCGTTATATCGTGGATGGGTTGGGTGGCGCAGGCCGTGTTTCAAAGCGAGAACCCACTATTGAACTTACTTGGTGGAGGCGGCCCGACACTGGCGGCTGTGCTTGTGCTGCTCATAATGGGTGAGCGTGAGCGGATCTCCGACCTTTTCAAAGCACTTTTTCGCATGCGTGCCGGAGCCTGGTGGTTTGTGTTTACACTGGGCTACTGGTTTATTGTCGGGACGATCGCGCTGTTCGTGTTGAGGCTGACCGGGAAAGAACTCAGCGGCTTGAATCAATTCGCATGGGCCAGTTTGATTCCGGTCTTCATCGCCATGCTGCTGTCGAACGTATGGGAAGAGATCGGCTGGCGTGGCTTCGCTCTGCCGCGCTTGCGAAACCGGCTGAGCGATCTTCAGGTTTCACTGGTGATGGGGGCATTGTGGTTCCTGTGGCACCTGCCGCTGATGCTGAATCCCGGTTCGCCGATGTCGGCGCTTCCGTGGTATGGGGAGCTGCTCTTCTCGCTTTCGCTGACGGTGATTTA
>CBFDDM010000092.1:0-12695 GCA_965603565.1 uncultured Anaerolineales bacterium
TAAGGGGCATCACAAACTGTACCTTTGGTCGCTTCGATCCTTTTGTTGGAGTTATCCTTTATGCGGAGCAAGTTTGATCTACCGATCCATCCGATTTTATTCTGCCTTTATCCGATTATCTACCTTTACGCTCAGAACCTCGTTTATATCGAATTCACTCAAACCTTAAGGTCGTTTGCCATCAGCCTTGCTTTGGGGGGGGTTTTTTGGCTCTTGTTCGGCCTGCTGCTTCGAAATTGGCAGAGATCCTCCACGCTGGCCTCGCTGATCGTTATCCTATTTTTTTCGTTTGGCCATGCTGGAAACGCATTCGAGAAGGTATTTGCCCCGTTCGGTTTGGGATTAGCCACAGGCTGGCTTGCAGCCGCCTGGCTGGTTGTCTTCCTCGTGCTCAGTTATCTTATCCTGCAGGTAAATAAACTTGATCAAATCACGCAAATCTTAAACACTGTTGGTATCGCTTTACTGATCTTTCCTGTTATCTCCATACTACAATCCGGGCTTGTGAATGCGCAGACTACAAAAGCCGATTTGAACTCATTGGAGATCCGGCGCGGCCAAAAATCCGCCGAAGCGAATTTGGAGCTACCTTCGCACAGTCAACTCCCCGATATTTATTACATTGTCTTTGATGGCTACGTCCGGCACGACGTTCTTTCAGAGTATTACAATTTCAATAACGCGGAATTCCTCAACGATCTAGAGCGACGTGGTTTCTATATCGTCTCGGATAGCAGATCGAATTACATGAACACAAACTACTCATTAAACACATCGCTGAATCTCCTCTACGTCCACGAGTTCCCACGCTCAGTATTCCTGGCATCAAAATACAATCTGCGCACTAACTACTTATCCGATTTCCTCCGGCAAGTCGGATACCAGATCGTCGTTTTTGATTCAGGATCAAACGACACCACTGCACAGTATGCGGATATTTTCATAAGCCCGGATAGACTAGAAACTGAGATGGAAGGGGGCATCAACTCATTCGAATTCCTGCTTCTACGCTCTACACTTGGAGTGCTGCTACTAGAGAACCAATCACGACATGGAAACACCGGTCAGGCGAACGATGTCTTCACCGCTTCCGTTAACCGAGAGCTTGACCGGAGGCGCGAGCGCATCGAGTATGCTTTTGCTAATTTGCCTGATTTCGCAGCTGACCAACCCCCGCAATTTCTCTTCGCACATATTTACCTTCCTCATATTCCGTTCCTTTACGGGCCGGAGGGGGAACCCCTGCGCTATCACGAGGAACTAAATCTCTATTGGTATGAGGTCCCGCCAGAGGACTACCCTCAGGTCTATTCGGACCAGGTTGAAGCGCTTAACGCCATGGCGTTGGAGATGATAGACAAGGTTCTACGCAAAGCTTCACGTCCTGTAGTTATCGTGCTTCAATCCGACCACGGCGACGAATTCTTCCTCGATTATGAACAGCCTGACGAGCTGGGTGTCCATGTACGTTCGGCAATATTAAACACGATATATTTTTCCGACAGAGAATACAGCCAACTCTACCCCACCCTCACGCCTGTAAACACCTTCCGCGTGGTCCTCAATCATTGGTTTGGAACGACCTACCCCGATTTACCGGATAAGGTATTTTTCCACGAACACCCACTCTCAACCGCACGGAATGAAATCCCTGAATTTATCGATGCCTGCAGCGAGTTCAATATATGCATCCCTTGATGAGCTCCAGGTGAAGAAATATGTACTTCAATCCATAGGAGGGGAAAATCGTGCAAAACTGTGCCCCCGGGGGACAACCATGCTGTCTCAATTCTTGATTATGGGATAAGATCAATCGTACTCACATCCATGCTGTTGCCTCGATCACGGGACATGCCTATGCTCCTCCACCTCCCCCATTCGATAACAACCGGTATCTGGTCAGCAATCCCATGATGCCCCCGACCCCATACGAACTTCTACGCTTCATAAAGAGAGAATTCGGTCTCGGCGAATTTCTACCGGGTTTAAGAAAACAGTCTCAATTTCAGTATGCCGGCATCAGCAATTACCACCGGCGCTCCAGCTTCCGGCATCTCTACGGCGAGCCCGTCATCCTTGTCCACTCACGCAAGGCGAAGACGAAGGACGAAATCGAGCTCTTTCCAGATATCGTCTATCTCTTGCTGCAGGCCTATCTGGAAGGTCAAGGGAAAGACACCGTCGAATCACCTTACGGCAAATTGGAAGATTTCCTCAAGAAACGCGGCGTGACCACACGCTACCCGAGCCTGTACACGAACGAGAGCTACTACGCCGCGATGGTGCGGGCGATCGCGGACAAGCTCCAGAAATAGGCGAGGAGGATTGTGTTGGCAGAATCCTGGAAAACACTTATGCGCGCCGATCCCACAGACTGGCTGCTGGACCCTGACGATCCAGGTGCGTGTTATCTGGCACTGAAGGATGTTTTTGGGCTGGAATCCGGTGAGCCCGATCTGGAGCAGGCGGCTGCAGCCGCCCACCGACATGGAGCGATCGCTGAACTGCTGGACAGCAGGCATCCAGAGGGGTACTGGGAAAAGCCCGGGCATGGGTACTTGCCAAAATACCGCAGCACGGTCTGGTCGCTGATCGCCCTCGCCCAATTGGGGGCTCATGCCAACTATGACGGGCGGATCGCCAAGGCTTGCGATTACGCACTCGAGCACACGGCGGCGCAAGGTACTCGATTCTCAACAACCGGCGCCCCTTCCGGAACTGCAGACTGCCTACAGGGCAATATGTGCGCCGCTCTACTCGATTTGGGTGTCGAACACGACCGATTGGCGCAAGCCTTCGAGTGGATGGCCCGTACGGTGACGGGTGAAGGACTGGCACCAAACTCCGACCGGACGGCTGAAATGCGCTACTACGCCGGCAAATGCGGCCCGAACTTCGCCTGCGGGTCAAATAACAAACTGCCTTGTGCATGGGGGGCTTCGAAAGTCATGCTCGCTTTCGGAGCTCTTCCGGAACAACATCGGTCAGCTTTAATCAACCGGGCGATCAAAGCCGGGATTGAGTTCATCTTGGGGGTTGACCCGGTGACTGCCGAATATCCAAGTGGCTGGAACGATAAGCCCAGTGGAAACTGGTGGAAGTTCGGTTTCCCGGTATTTTACGTGACCGATTTGCTCCAGATCGTCGAGTCTCTCGTGGCCCTTGGTTATTCCCGGGACCCACGGCTTGAAAATTCACTTACATTCATCCTCCAAAAACAGGATGAGGACGGTCGCTGGCCATTGGAATACTCGTATGCTGGCAAAACGAGGGTCGACTTCGGCGAGAAGAAGGCGCCAAATAAGTGGGTCACGATCCGGGCGTTGCGCGTATTGAAAGAACTTCATGATTAGGTCGTTTTGGGCTGACCAGGATGGGAACTGAATCGATAGGTATTATGTCTAAGGAACATTAAGTGGACGGAATGGTCAATCGAGGTTCCCGCTGTAGGGGTACGATTTATCGTGCCCCCACTCAAAGCCTGAAAGGTATCTTCCGGGGAGAGATATGTTTCCCAAAAACCACACCAAAAACGTAGGGGCGAGGTGACCCCGCCCCTACATCGTTAAAGGTGATCCCTTCCCTGCTTTAGTACCGGCAATTATTGAGCCCGGGGGAAGCCCATGCGGCCGCCACGACTGCCGAAGCCGCGACCCATCGGGCCGTATCCTTGATCCATTCCTTCGAGCATCCAATCGGCCTGTTCCTGGGTTAGATCGCCGTTAGCAACCGCATCTTCAATGCGCTCACGGGCACGTTCCTGGTGCAGGTCGGCGAGCATATCCTGCAGTTCCTCAAGATCTACTCCTTCGGCCTCAGCCAATTCTTCGATCGTGCTGCCGTCGTGCAGCGCCTCAAAGAGTTCTGTGGGCGTCATACCGAACTCGTCCGCAAGGGTATCGAAAACATACCAGTTGCCAGCTCCGCCCCACATGCCGCAGGCACCAGGGCCAACCGCGCCGGGAAACGGTCTGGGCGGGTCGTCGTCAGCTGCAACCGCTGTCCCTACGGCGACAAAAGCCACGGCTGCAATCGCCACGGTGATAACGGCTATCGTAAGATACTTCTTCATTTGAGAACCTCCTATGACCTCTATGCTTACACTGTTTCAAATCTTGATGACATTCTAGTGAGGGGATGTAAAGAACTTGTGAAGGAAGGATGGAGGAGTTATGGGGATTCGAAATTTGGGATTAGGCACTCAGCCAACCGGGCACCCAGCGGTCTCCTACGGTAGATCGAGGGGCGAACGGCTGGTCACCCCAGGATCAAAAGCTCACACGATTATATTGCCGCGGGCTTTAGCCCGTGCTCGATCGAGACAATCAGCTGTCGGTTCCAACGGATCGCACGCATATCTCGAATCTCCCAAGCACAGGATGAAGCCGCCAACTGCATCGGCTACGAAAGCACAAGAAGCCGCTCGCCCCTTGGGGGTGAAGGGGTCGGAAGGGAAACAGACGGACCCGGCTCTCCGCTTTTTTTGTAGCCTCGGGCTTTAGCCCGTGCTGGATCGAGACCATCAGCTGCTGGTTCCAACGGATCGTACGCATCTCTCGAATCCCCCAAGCACAGGCTCAAGCCTGCGCCTGCATCCCGGCGGGATCCCTCATGTGGAGTCCGTCAGCTTGCTGACGGCTGCACAGCAGAAATGTGCAGGTCATTCAGGGCAGCAAAGATCTGATCAAACAAATTGGCTATATGGTTTGCCGGCTCACATCGGCTCAGAAGGCAATCCTTCGGACTCCACATTAAAGTCCAATGTAAACCCAGTGCCCGGGTGCCCGATCCACTGTGTACCTATCGAATTGATATCTACATCCTGAACAACTTCACACCTTCTTCACAATTTCCTTACAATCTTCCGTTACAATGCTCGCAAAGTAAAATTATGCACGGAGCACAGTATGGCAAAAACGATCCTGGTTGTCGACGACGAAAAGCGTCTCGTTTCTGTTGTGGAAGCCTACCTCGAGCAGGAGGGCTACCACGTCGTCAAAGCCTACAATGGTCGCGAGGCGCTGCACGTCGCCCGCGACGAGAAGCCAGACCTGATCATCCTCGACGTGATGATGCCTGAGATGGATGGCTTAGAGTTCATGCGCCACCATCGGAAAGAGAACGACACACCCATCATCCTGCTCACCGCCAAGGTCGAGAGCGACGACCGCGTCATCGGGCTCGAATTAGGTGCCGATGATTATCTGACGAAACCTTTCCGGCCGCGCGAGCTGCTCGCCCGCATCCGCGCCGTGCTTCGCCGGGTGGGAGAGACCAAACCCGTTGCAAGTAAACTGCGCAGCGGCGACATTATGCTCGATCGCGAGCAGCACACCGTCGAGGTCTCCGGCGATTACATCGACCTGACCCCCTCCGAATTCGATATCCTCACTGCACTGATGTCCACGCCCGGACGCGTCTTCAGCCGGCTCGAGCTGCTCGACCTCATACAAGGGACAGCCTATGAGGGTTACGAACGGACGATCGACGTGCACATCAAGAACCTGCGCGCCAAGATCGAAGCCGACAGCCGCGATCCGCACTACGTCCAGACCGTGTACGGCGTCGGCTACCGCTTCGCCCGGGAGTGAGCCTCCATGCGATTAAGCACTAAACTCGTACTAGCCTTTCTATCGGTAGCCCTTGTCGCCGTGCTGCTCGTCGCCGTGTTCGCGGCGCTGGGAGCCCGCAGCGAATTCGGGCGCTTCATCTTCGACCAATACCAGACAGCATTTATTGAAGAGCTTGAAGCCTACTATGAACAGAACGGTACCTTTTCAGGCTTCAAACTTCCAATGGGCACCATGATGCGCGGCATGATGGGCCAGGGTGGCGGACCCGAACGAAGGGGCAATCCGATCACGGTGGCCGATGCGCGCGGGGTGGTCTTCATCCCCGGCGACAGCTTCATAATGGGTGACCGATTGCCGCCTGGCGTGCTCCATGATGCATTTCCGATGCAGGTCGAAGGCGAGACGGTCGGGTATGTGCTCGCCAGCCGTGAAGCGTTCCGCCAGAGCCAGGCCGAACGGCTGCTGCTCGAGCGTGTAAACCGCACGGTTCTGCTCGCCTCGCTCGGCGCCGCCGTGCTCGCATTGGCCCTCGGGCTGCTGCTCGCCCGTACGCTGACCCAGCCGATCCGCGAGCTCACCGCCGCGACCGAGGCCGTAGCACAGGGTGAGCTGGAACAGCGTGTCCCTGTCCGTTCGAGAGATGAACTCGGTGATCTAGCGCAGTCCTTTAATCAAATGAGCAGTGACCTGGCGAAGGCTCAAGCATTGCGCCAGCAGATGACCGCCGACATCGCCCATGAGCTGCGCACCCCCCTGAGCGTAATTCTCAGTCACGTCGACGCCATCGAGGAGGGTGTGCTGCCCCCCACCCCGGAAACGATGCACATTATCAGGGAGGAAACAGCTCAGCTGAGCCGGCTGGTGGAGGACCTGCGCACGCTCTCGCGTGCCGACGCCGGTGAGCTCTCGATGACGATGGTCATGACCGGTCCCTACCAGCTTCTCAACAAGGCAGCCGCATCACACAGGCCCCTAGCGGCAGAGAAAGGCATCGAACTGGAGATCGAGGCAGAAGAGGGTCTCCCCGAGGTCGGGGTCGATCCTGACCGCATCGGCCAGGTGCTCGACAATTTGTTGAGCAATGCGCTACACCACACGCCGCAGGGCGGCACGATCCGCCTATCGGCTCGGGCGCTCGATCGAGGTGTGGAACTGCGCGTGGCGGACAATGGACCCGGGATCGCCCCTGAAACGCTGCCGCATGTCTTCGAGCGTTTCTACAGAGCGGACAGCGCCCGCGGCCGCGATTTAGGGGGTTCGGGCCTCGGCCTGGCGATCGCCCGCTCGATCGTTGAAAGCCACGGTGGGCACATCCACGCCGAGAGTGAGCTGGGCGAAGGCGCCGCTTTCATCATATGGCTGCCAATACAAACAGATTGATGTTTGCTCGAACTAAAACAGGTTTGCGGAAAATAAACGCGCCGCAATCGCAGCCAATCAATATGACTGCAGAATTGCTACGCGCTCGAGCACGCCTTGAGGTGATCTAGGCCGCTGCTACGAATTCCTTGGCGCCGTTCGCCGCCAGCTGCACGCGGGCACTGATCAAGCGCCGGCGCAGCACCTGGGCGATCTCGGTCATCAACTTCATGCCTAGTTCCGGATGCTCCTCACAGAGCTTCTCTAAGCAGCCACGGAAGCAGCCGTACAGCAAGCTGTCCTTCCTGGCGATGGCTGTGGCGCTCAGCGTGTGAGGAGGCAGCGCCGCGGACCATGAGAAGGTTTCACCGGCCACGATCGTATCGACGACCACGCGGCGGTCATCACCTAAATGATAGATGATGTCGACCTCACCTTGCTCCAGGAACAGCAGCGCCTCGGCGGGATTGCCCTCGAGCAGAATCGTCTCGCCACTCGAGTATTGTTCATCTCGGCAGTTCATTGCGATGAACTTCAAGGTTTCGTCGGATGCGTCGGTGAAGTGTGGGAAGCGACGAAGGCGTTCAGGAGAAATCATTTCCGTCTCCTTTTTGGGGCAAACACCCCATAAACCGCTCTCGGCTGGGGATATCTCCCGAATAATTATGGGGTATATCACCTATAGATTAGCACAGATCATGGGTTGTTTGCAATATTTTTCACGATGAAATCGCTGCACGTACCGAGTGCAGCGATCGATTTTGACCTGAATTCCCATAGTCAAGCGGGAGTTGAGTCTACGGCTCCCCGGCGGCTGCCAGGCGTCGACGTGTCAATTCTGCACGCATCTCTTCATGTCGCTCGCGAGTGATTGGGTAGGCGCGCACGAAGAAGAAGCTGAGCAGCAGGATCACTGCCGGCACGAAGCTCACGAACAGGCGCAGCGCCAGCAGCACACTCGCCGGCTGCGCCGGTGGCACCGCGCCGGGCACAGGCGTGATGTAACCAGCCGCCTCAAGCGCGAAGTTAGACAAAGCCAGTCCCAACGAGAGTCCCAGCTTCTGCAGAAATACGAAGAACCCGTAAAAGATCCCCTCCCGGCGCTGCCCGGTCTCCAATTCATCCAGCTCGACCACATCGGGCAGCATGCTCCAGGGGATCAAATAGCCGATGCTCACGCCGGCACCGGCCAATACCGCCAGGCCGAACAAAACGCCGATCTGGCCCGGTTGCAGGAAGAACAGCGCAATCGACACAACCACCCAGAAACTCATCCCAATGTAATAGGTTCGCTTCTTGCCGATGCGAGCGCTGACCCGCGTCCACAGCAGTACGAACAGGAACGCCGATACCTGCACCGCCAGCACAAGCGCCCCGAACTGGCTCTCATCGCCGATCCAGTAGCGCACGTAAAGGATCAGGTTGCCCTGCACGAACTGGATGCTCAACCAGGATAGCAGGTAGATGATCGTCACATATATGAAAGCCCTGTTCTTGAAAGCGACCTTCAACCCCTCAACATAGTTTAGCGGCTTTGGGCGGTCTTCTTTGAAATGCACCTCGCGCGTGAACGCGAACGTGATGAAGTTGGGCACAATGATGAAGATCGCCCACACAGCCGCGCTCGTGAGGTAACCACGGAAGACATCGCCTGCGGAAGCAACGATGATCGTGTGCAGGAATGCAGCAAACACACCGCCCAGGATCGAGAAGCTGAAGCGAAAAGAGGATAAGCTCGTGCGTTCATCGTAATCATGGGTCAGTTCGGGTGTCAGCGCGGCATAGGGGACGTTCACAGCCGTATAGCCGGTATCCAGCAGCACAGCCACAAGCAGGTAGTACCAGAATTTGCCTGCCCCACTGAAGGGTGGGACGATCCACTGTAGAAAGAAGAACAGCCCGAACGGAATCGCCGCAAACAGCAGCCACGGCCGGCGTCGCCCCCACCTTGTTCGGGTGCGGTCTGACAGCATGCCCACTAAGGGATCATTCACAGCATCCCAGATCTTGACGAGCAGGAAGATCGCGCCCGCCGTGCCAGGTCGCAAACCTGCGACGTCCAGGAGAAAGGCGTTCAGGAAAAAGCCGTTGATCGCCGCAACGATCGCAGGACCGAGATCTCCGGCGCCGAACGCCAGTTTGGTTCCGAAACCTAACTTCTCAGCACTCCTGGTTTCGTCCATGTTTGCTCCTATGCCTTGTCAAAATTGATTGGCTCAGATACGCCAATTACGCCGAAAGTCTGAGCCTACCGAGCAGCCCTGATCAGCCGCGCAGTTCCGCCAGCGGTAGTGCTGATAGAGCAGATCGGTGAGGGCGCGCATGCGCCGGCGCTCCTCCGGAAAGGTGTAATTATGCGTGTCAAAAATCAAGCGTGCCAGCGAAGGCTTCGGCGGTAGCTCGTAGGAAATACCTTCAGGTTCATCCAGGTGAATGTTGAGCAAGCTCGTAAGCTCTTTATCCATGGCTGCAACAAATAAGCCGATGTCGTAGAACGCACCACCGCCATCGCGGTAGCGCTGATCGCCCAATCGGGTCGGTTCAACATAAGTGTTCATGGACCAACCCGCAATCAACGCCGTGACCACTGGAGCCGGCTTGACCTCCAGAATCACATCTCCGAAACGCATGTAGCGGCGCGGCTCGGTCATGCCCAGAAAATCGGTGAAGCCATCCTCGCGCGCCGTCGCTACAGTCAACGGCAGCTGCAACTCATCGAACGTGAGCTCCTCCGGGCGCTTGCTGCCCGTATACGTGCACAGACGTTCCAGCAAGAAGTCACGCAGCGGGCCGAGATTTGACCAACCGGACCAGAATCTGATTGGGTTCAGATTGGCCCGGGCGATCTTGCCCACCGTCACCCCGGCCATGAACTCTTCCAGATCCGCCAGCCCACGGTGCGCCGATGCCGTGTAGAGTTCAGGATGCCGCGCCGCAGCCAGCTTAACGGCGTGGAAAAACCCGTTCAGCACACCGGCGGACACGCCGTAGACCTGTTGGATGTGACCTCCATCGTTCAAGAAGCGAGTGTCGACGGCGCGTGTGGTCACCAGCCCACCCAGTATTCCCGAAAAACCACCTGCCCCATAAATGACATTCGCCGGTTGGGAGAAGTCAAAGCCATCGAATTGTCCTTCAAGGAGCGACTGAAAGCGCGCCATCAGGCTCTCGTTCTGAGCAACCGACTGCCGCAGGTTTGTGAAGGCTTCCGTGCTGCCGATATAGGGCAGGTCCATGTGATGGACGCTGGGACCATTGCGCTGTGGGCAATCATTGGCAGGAGCGAAGCTGTCTTCTAGTTCGCGCTGGCGTTCGAATAGATCCAGATAGTAGCGCGACAGGAGGGATTGGTTGCGTTCGTGATGACGGTGCATGATGAAAGAGGAGCTGATCCAGTTAATTTTCCACTCCGGGATCGGCGTGTATGGATCCTGACCAAAAATCGGTCGAGGTTCTTCAGATTCAAGATCGGCAATTATGGCGCGTCCGTCCGGGATCGCCGGACGCACATCCCGGTACCACTCACCGTTTACCTGTGCTGGCTCGGTCGAGAGCGCCGTGCTCAAGCTGGCGATCAGAGCGTCGACCATGTCTGCGTCCTGCGGCGGTCCGACCCGGACAAATCCGTACATATACTGCAAACTTTCGTCGGGTTTGCCGAAGAGCGTCATCGTCCCGTCACGGTCGCCAGCGCATAGATACAACGAAATTGGCAGAGCACTGAGCTTCATCTCGACGGGAAGATCGAAAGCTTTAAGCCAACCCTCGAGCCAGGTCCGCAGAGGCCGCAAGTTGTGGAGGCCATACCAGGGGTTTAGGTTGGGACTTCTCAGATCGCGGCTGCTCGCACCGGCCAGGAAACGACGCATGGAGCTCAACGCCCCTGTACATGCTTGAAAGCGGGCGGGCTCGATCGTGGCGCTCGCGGCCAGCGCGCAGGCAGAAGCGGCGAGCGCGCCACCACTTAAGCCATAAACTCTGCCGATTGAATGAGCGTACTCGTCAGGTTGCGGGGCTTGATCGATCTCATCCAGCAGGCAATTGAGATCACCCAGCTTAGCAGCCTGGAAGATCACGCTTGTTTCCGGTTGAATGCTTGAAATTCTTAACACGACCTGTCCGATTCTATGCACGCGCAGACGATGCACAAACCGAAATATCGTCCTGCCGCCCGGCTTTGTAATGTTGAAGAATTTGGAACGCTCTCGCCTGGTCTCTTGATTCGGTGTGCACGTTTAAGATAAGCTAGGGATAAGTGATAACCTGGTGTGCAACACGTTCACATCGAGCCCGACACACTCACCGTCGGGCTCGTTGCGTAGCCCCATCTATGCACAAACTGAAGGAGAGAACTCATGCCCGCTGAGACGTTACTTCAATATCTGGAAGAGCAAGGGGTCGACTATGAAATCTTGCGCCATGACCGCGCCTACACTGCGCAGGAAGTCGCCGCCTCAGCACACATCCCGGGCGACGAACTCGCCAAGGCCGTCATGGTGCTTGTCGATGGCGAAATGGGTATGGCGCTGCTGCCGGCCTCTTACCGTGTCAATCTCGATCTGATCAAGCAAGGTCTGGATGCGGAGAAGGTCGAACTGGCGACTGAGAAGCAATTCAAAGACCGTTTCCCGGACTGCGACGTGGGCGCGCTCCCGCCGTTCGGAAATCTGTACGGCATCCCGATCTACGCAGATCAGCAGCTCAGCAAACACATCGATCTCGCATTCTGCGGCGGCACACACACGGAATTGATTCGCATGCCGTTCGATGACTTCAAGCATCTTACCAATCCAAAAATCATCAATTTCGCCTACCACGGCTAGCTTTTGTTCCGTAAAACGTAGGGGCGGAGTTAACTTGCCCCTACGATAAACATGCCCGCTGGATGATCGGCTTTTGATATTCCGACGCCCGGTTACGGGATGTAGAAATATCCTAGTTTCGTTACGCAATCCCCACCGCCATGGTCAGCCGAACAGAGCGTGACCTCGGTGTAGGCGTCCCTTCCACTTGGGACGTTGCTGAGCGGTGCGTGAATGTAGCGGACCTCACCTGGATAGAGCTCATTGCCATGACCAGGAGGGCATGCCGGCAACGGACTGTCTGCGAAGGGGTGGCGTTCGCGAGCAGGACCGTATAGATCATCCAGTGGATCCATAGCGTAGACGGCAACCCACCCTGACCAGAGTCTCACCGCGCCGGCGTTTCTGATCGCAAAGATCGCCGTTTGTGATCCGCTGCAGGGTTCAAATCCATGGAACCAGATATCAAATCCGACGTACGGTGTGGGCGTCGGCTCGGGTGTGACTATCGGCAGAGTGCTTGTATCACCTTCGACTGTGGCAAATTCACCCCATAGCCAACAAAACTCGGCCTGGTTATCCGGGTTTACGATATACCAGTAGTTAGGCACTTCACCCTTTGCAATAACCTCAGATTGCTCTCCTGTTCCCAAAACACCAAGAAATTCGAAGCTTTGATCGGGCCCGCTGCGGCAGTTAGTGTTGACCGAAACACGAATACGAGGAGGAACTGCTGTTGGCGTATGGGTGGCAGTCACGCTGGGTTCAGGTGTCGCCGTTAATGTGGGAACGGACGTCTCCGTTGAAAGAACTTCAGCGTTCATCGTTTCTTCAACTGCGAGCGTCTGCTCCGCAACCGCGGTCGCCGTCTCAGATGTGCCGCTTGCTCTCTCCGGCATTCCAGTTTCAGAACCGCCACAAGCGCTCAACGCGACCATCGCAAAAGTGGCTGAAATGATTG
>CBFDDM010000093.1:0-12532 GCA_965603565.1 uncultured Anaerolineales bacterium
ACTGCTGCGCGCGTCGACCACTTTGGTGACTTCCAGATTTTCAAGATTCATTTCAGACATTTTGACCTCCTGAGATCCGCTGTGACGATGGGACACGATGCCCCATCGCAAAGGCTCGATTTTCTCTGTTGATCACGTCGAGCCATCATTGAACTCCGGCCAAAGTGTATTTTCGAGTGGAATAAATCGTTAGTGAATTTTGTTACAAAGTGAATTTCAATTTTTCAATAAGGGCGGATAGATATTTTCAATGACGATCCCTTAAGGCGCAGAGGTGGGTGTGCCCCCTTCTTGAGCAGGTACAGTGGCTTACATAACTGATAGAGAGTATTCCCCCCGACAAAGAGAAGCAGCCGGGACTTTCATCCCGGCTGCTTTTCAGGGATTTTGTGTGAAGCAGGGGTTTGGAGGGTAGATTATTTCAGGATCGTGGTCTCGTCTTCCTGATTAGGCACCATGCAGAGGAATTCGAAACGTTCGTCACCCGTGTTCTTATACCAATGGGGGATCTCGGCCGGAATGAAAACGACATCGTCTTTCTTGACCTGAAAGACCTCCTCACCGATCCCGACCTGCGCCTGTCCGCGCAGGACATACTGCTCATGCTCAACGAGATTCGTATGGTTAGGCATACCTCCACCTGGCTGGATCGTAAATCTCCGCATGGCGAAATTGGGTCCCTCCTCAGAGGAAATCAACACCTGCTTGGCGACTCCTTCACCGGCTTCCACAACCGTCTCATCAAGACTGTAACTGGCTTTTACAGACATCATCCTCGCTCCCGTTTATTTATGCCGGTCAAAATCGAATTCATACCTATTGTACCGACAGATTCTCGACCGGTCTTTTTGCCTGTACTTCAGCGTAAAGATCAGCTGAACCTTGCTCCGTGCAAACATGGCTTTCAGCGAACAATCTAGACTGCCTTATAGGTGTACTCCGCTTATTCCCCTTTGCCTCCGGCGATCAGCAAGTGATCATGTGGCGCAAGGCGCACTGTGTCTTCCGCTGCGAGGATAACAAGCAGGACGACCGCATCCGTCCCCCCGCTGTTTCGACAGAGATGACGTTGCTCCGACTGGAAAAGCAAGCTATCTCCCGCCGTCAATATATGCCACTCGTCCTCGATGAGATACTCTACCTTCCCCTCCAGGCAATGCACGAATTCCTCTCCGGCGTGTGTGATCGGTTCCTCACCACACACACTATCCGGTGCAAGCGTCATCAGAAAAGGCTCCAGCATCTGTCCGGGCAAACCGCTACCGAGGCTCTCAATAAGCACGCCCTCCCCGCGTGTGCGCAGCCGGCCGCCTTTCTTCACCAGGACTTTTGATAATTCAGCACCCGTCTCAAAGAAATCGACGATGGGCACCTCCAACGCTGCCGCGATCCGGTGCAGCGAAGTCACAGTCGGAGAGCTCTCGCCACGCTCTATGCGGCTGATCGCATTCGCCGATAGCCCGCTCATCTGTGCCAGCGCTCGCTGGGATAAACCCCTGCGCAGTCGGATCTTCCGGATCCAATCGCCTACATTCTCTGTCTGCTCTGTCTGCATAGGCAGCACCTCCATTTAACCTATCAATAACACACTTCTATCAGACCAACCAGTGTATTTACAAGCTGGATCGAGCACTAATATAACACTTTTAGTTGTATTTTGTCACATTTTTGTTGACGCGAACAGCGTTAAGCGCTACTATCGAAGTGAGAGAGACGACAGGCAAAATGTGCCTGCGGGAAAATCTTTCCACGTGTGGAATGAGGTTTTCTAAATGACCGACTCAAGCCAAAACAAGCACAAGCTGCGTTATGTGTATGGCCCTGTGCCCTCGCGGCGGCTGGGGCAATCGCTCGGCATCGATCCGATCCCATTGAAAACCTGTAACTGGAATTGTGTCTACTGCCAACTCGGACGCACCCGACCCGTGGTCAACAAACGAAAAGAGTACGTTCCAACCGGGGCAATCATGGCCCAGGTTGATCAGGCATTGGATGAGCACGATGAGGACGAGATCGACTGGATCACATTCGTCGGATCGGGTGAGCCCGTCCTGCATAGCGACATCGGCGAGATGATTCGCCAGGTCAAATCGAAAAGCGACAAGTCCGTAGCAGTGATCACCAATGGTACTTTTCTCGACCGACCGGGGCTGCGTGCTGAGCTCGCCGCTGCTGACGCGGTGCTGCCCTCACTGGACGCGGGCAGTGCGGATTTGTACCGGACGATTAATCGCCCCCATCCTGAGGCGACATTTGAACGCCACGTCGAAGGATTGATCGCATTCGGCGAAGAATACCGGGGGCTCTACTGGCCTGAGACTATGCTCCTGCTCGGCTTGAACGACAGCGAGGCCGCGCTGGGCGATCTTGCTGAGATATATAGCCGGATCAAACCGGACAAAATCCACATTAACCTGCCCACACGACCGCCGGTTGAAACCTGGGTGGAACCCAGCGATCAAGAAGGCTTGATGCGTGCCAGGGCGATCCTCGGCGACATCACGCAGGTCGTACACCCAATCGAAGGCCGCTTTGACCTCAGCGGCTATGACGATGTCGTCGATGCGGTACTGGGCATTATCACCCGACACCCGATGCAGGTTGAAGAACTGCAGCGCACACTGGCAGATTGGGCGCCGACGGAGGTTAACCGGGCACTTACTGAATTGAGCACAAGCGGGCGTGCCCAGGTTGTCGAACGCTGCGGTACGCGTTTCTGGAGCGCGGCGGATGCCTTCTTTCCGCAGCGAACTCAGGGTGATAAAAGAGCGCCGACCCGGCAGCATTAGGACAGGCACCGATAGACCTGGCTTTCTTTAAACCTGCGCATCGCAGCTGATCTTGGCTGGTTCATCTTGTGAAAACCTGATGGCTCAACGCGAAATTCTGAATTACCCAAAGCACACGAAGGCCTTGCGCTCGAAGAGTGAGGCCGTACGGTCTTTCGACAAGGGCATATCGAATCTAATTGAGGATTTAATGGACACATTGGCGGCTCATCCAGAAGGGATCGGCCTGGCTGCGCCGCAGATCAATGTGCATAAACGGGTCGTGATCGTCCGGCTGGGTATCAGAGATCACCCTGTTGAAGAACGACAAGCGCCGTTAGCGCTGGTTAACCCGGTTATCTGTAGGGCAGGCGAAGAACGCCGGGATTTTGATGGCTGCTTGAGCTTCCCCGGCTTGTATGGCGAGACGGTGAGGCCGCATTTTCTGTGCGTATCATGGCTGGATGAAACCGGCACTCCCCACAAACGGGACTTTACGGGTCTTAACGCCGTGCTTGTGCATCATGAAATCGACCACCTGGAAGGCGTGCTGTTTATCGACCGCATCGAACGAGCGGATGATTTGTTCAGAATTGGCGAGGATGAATTCGGTCAAACTGTACGCATGCCCGTCTCTTTGAACCCACCGGAAATATCCCCATCGATTATCGAAAGGCCTATACCGGAGACATAAGTCTAGCATTGCACATCACTCATAAAAGCCCGGCACATGAATGAGGGCGGAGTCAAATCCAACCAGAATCTATGACTGGGTCGCAAAGACGAAATCATAAACTGAACGAAGAGGAAAACCATGAACAACAACACCGATAAATTCTTACCTCTGAGGGGTAAACGCATTGGGATCGTGGGTAAAGGAGGGGCCGGGAAAAGCACGGTGACCATCTTTCTCGCACGAGCTCTACGAGCCAGCGACTACGAAATTTGCATCCTCGACGCCGACTCGACCAACATCGGCATGCACCTAGCGCTGGGGACGAAAACTGCCCCCGATTCGCTCATTGATTACTTTGGCGGGATGGTTTTCAGTGGCGGATCGGTGACTTGCCCGGTGGATGACCCGACACCGCTTCCCCATCCGGAGCTAAATCTAAATGAGATCCCCGCTGAGTTCCAGTCCGAGAATCCAGAAGGCATCCACCTGCTCACCGCCGGAAAAATTGGCGATCTCGGACCTGGTGCTGGCTGTGACGGCCCAATTAATAAAATCGCGCGAGATGTTCGCGTCACCGCCAGACATCAAGAACCGGTCATGCTCGTAGACTTCAAAGCCGGATTTGAAGATTCGGCGCGCGGCGCGATCACCGGTTTGGACTGGGTGCTGACCGTCGTAGACCCCACGCACGCTTCCATTAATATGGCTTGTCACATGAAGCAAATGGTCTCGAAGATGAAGGCCGGTATGCCCCCGGCCACAAAACATCTTACAGACCCGCAGTTAATCGACCTGATGGAAAGCCTCTTCCGGGAAACGAGTGTGCATGACGTCCTCGCAATTCTCAACCGCGTGCCAGATGATGCAACAGAAGCTTACTTGCGAAAAGCCCTCCAAAAAGGCGATGTTCGCACGATCGGCTGCTTTCCCGAAGATCGAATCCTGATGGGCAGCTGGCTTAAGGGTGAATTGATCCAGAGCAGAGAATTAAACACAGCCAGCCAGCAAGTTGTCTCCGAGCTCGAGCGCCTCGAATCAGAGGCGGTTAAGACATTCCAGTTGGAATAACCCCAAAGGACAAGCTATGTGCCAGGCGAAGATTATCCTAGGTAATGAAGACGGCGGTGATGTGATCTTGGAAGACGTAATCCACCTCAGGGTCGAGGAGAACACCATCTGGTGTGCGCGCTTCTTTGAGGATCTGGCTGCGGTGAAAGGTACGATTAAGGACATAGATTTCCTGAAACACGAGGTCCACATCACGGCTGCCACGGGAAGCGAAAGGCAAACACATGACCAGTCGTGAGGAAATTGATAAGCTGCGCGTACTGATCCCGCATTGGATCGATCACAACCGGGGACACGCGGAAGAGTTTAGAAGCTGGTCGACCAGGGCTGGGGTCGCCGCACAGGATATCATCGCTGCGGCGACTCGCATGGAAGCAGCCAACGACGCTCTACGGGAGGCGCTCATCCAGCTCGGCGGACCGATTGAGATCGATCTGGATTCTCATGAATGACCAGCACGCAGAGATCCTTATCATGAGCAGTGACGGGAAGGTCTCTCTCGCGGTTGGACGGTGTGTGCTCGCTACCGCAGCATACATCCATTCTCTCACGGTCGACGTCGAGAGACGATGAAACGGTCTGCAATCCTTATTGCTTTCTCATTAACGCTATTGGGCTGTGGATCGCTGTATCATGTACCAAAGCAGGTAAAGCATGCTCTGCCGGAGAAACCAGAAGCCACGAGCACAACTGTTGAACCCGCATCCCGTGAGAGCCACGAGCAACTGTTTTCGACGGCTCCCACCGCCGCGCTGTCTGAAGGCGAAAGGACAACTGAAAAAATGGCTCCCGAAGTTGATTCCGGATCATTGAAAATCACAATCCTCTACGACAATAACGCCTACGACAATCGACTGAAAACGGCCTGGGGCTTTTCAGCGTTCATCGAATACGGTCCGACGACGGTGCTCTTCGATACCGGTGGCGACGGGGCGACGCTGATGGGCAACTTCGACGCAGTGGGGTTCAATCCGGCGAATATAGACATGGTCGTCCTGTCGCATGCCCACAACGATCACGTTGGCGGATTGCCTGACTTCCTAGCTCGAGCAGACCGGCCAACGGTATACCTGCTGCCCTCATTTTCTCCGGGTTTGAAGCGACGAATATCCGCTCAGACCCGGATTGGGGAGGTGACGGAGAGCATGTCACTCACAGCCAGAATTTCCAGCACGGGCGAGATGGGCAATGACATCCCTGAGCAATCTTTGCTGATCGATACTGATCATGGACTTGTCGTGATCACCGGCTGTGCTCACCCTGGCATCGTGAAGATCGTCGAGATGGCAAAAGACCTTGCCGGGAAGCAGATTTACCTCGTCCTCGGCGGCTTCCACCTGAAAGACATGAACAGATCAGAAATAAAAGCCATCATTGCAGAGTTTCAACGGTTAGGGGTCGAAAAGGTCGCGCCCACGCACTGTACAGGCGCGCAAGCCATCTCGATGTTTGAAGAGGCCTACGGCAGCGATTTCATCGCGGTCGGTGTGGGTCGAAAGATTCCAATCGAGGGTTGAGATTTGCCTGTTCGTTGGAATTCAACGCCTGTGCTCGCCTTCGATTCCGAGTATGTGGCCAGGAAGGAGACCTCTATTGAAGCTGTCTGAACACGAAACCATCGGACAGGAGATCTGTTTCGATGCGATCGGCGTTGTTGAGAATAATTTTTCCGAACCGGCCGATGCTGATGACATCCGCACATCAGAATCACGCATTTTCATGAAAAGCAATCTGATTGAGGCTTGTCATGGAATGGAGCCCGGGCAGCGCCTGCTGGTGATCTATTATTTTCACCTCTCAGAGGGTGGTCCACTGCGGCAGCATCCCCGCGGCGACGAAAGCCGCCCGAAGCGAGGTGCCTTTATGCTGCGCACGCCTGACCGGCCGAACCCGATCGGCTTGACTGAGGTTGAATTGATCGAAATCCATGAGAATGTGCTCCGTGTGTGCGGCCTGGATGCCATCAACGGATCCCCCGTGCTGGACATCAAACCGGCCTGAGCGATCACGACGATGTTCAACAGCCAACTGTGATTGGAAGGATTACCTGGATTATGAACATGCGAAACGATGATGATAAAAGCACGAAAGTCGGCATTATCATTTGCGACCGCTACCGACGCTGCGCGGGCGGAAAGTGCATCCGCTCGATGCGCAACCGGGAAGGCGCATTTGATATTTATTCAGGCGTACCTCTGGAACTCGTCGGTTACACAACATGCGATGGCTGCCCGGGGGGCAATGTCGAGTACGCCGGGGAGGAGATGGTCAAAAACGGCGCGCAGGTCATCCACCTGGCCACGGGACTGGTCGTCGGGTACCCGCCCTGTCCCTACATCGACACGTTCGTGTCATTCTTGAACGCGCGTCACGGTGTTGAGGTCGTCGTCGGCACCCACCCTATCCCAGAGAAATATCTCGAAATGCATAAGCAATTGTGGACCTGGGACGACCCGGACTGGCAGGCCATGCTGCAGCCAATCCTGTCTGATGAGGTCACTCGTCTGGCGTACAACTGAAAGCCAGCACTCGATGTGCTGGTCAAGAATTGACTGGTGGCTCTTGACGTTGTGGGATGATTAGCACTGGAATCTCGTGGAGCAAAACCACTGACCTTTTGTCTTTCCAAAGCCGCAGGCCGAGGAATCTCCCCGCTGGATCTGGTTTTCAGGAGGGCTCTGGTGGAGAACAACTTATTTATGAGGACCACTAATCTGTTTGGATCACCGGCTGCGCTCGAATGAACAATCGACCCGGGCACGGCAACGCCGTGCCTCACCCTCGATCGCAGCGGGCGGATAAACGGGTCCGCCCCTACACCTCACGAAGGAATCCTCTTGTGACCAGATGCCCCTGATCCCCTTCAACCAATGTAGCCACGGGCTGAAGCCCGTGCATGAGTAGAGCGAAGGTACGGGTGTTTCAAAGGCAGGTCCGCTCCAGCGATCCATTTCTGCACAGGCTGAAGCCTGCGGCTTCAGCGTCGTCCTTCCCCACCTGATGGGTTGAACGTATGCAAGTTTCAAGAATTGAAGTGTCCTAACCATTTCCCTTGATTTGTCATTTCGAAGCCAATCAAAACAGGCCAGCAGATTGTGCTGGCCTGTTCTTGGGGACCAAGGTGAAAGGCTTACGCGTTGTCTACGGCGATTGAGTTCTCGTAGTTCCGTGATCCAATATTTGCCTGAACAAACCGGAAGATGAGCACGAGCGTCTCGACCGCGATCACGATCAGGGCGACGGTGAATGCCATACGGAACGCCTGCATCCCAAATAACTGCCAGCTGCTATCGATGTCATTTGCGAATCGCTGAAGTGAAACAACCCATCCGGCGACACCACGTGCAGCCAGCCATTCGGTGTGAGCCTGCACAAGTAAGGTGAGAACCACTACGCTCAGAATATTCACCCCGATCTTTGCAAGCCGGGTAGCCGTGGACCAACGTCCTTGCCAGAGCAGATAGACATCCAGCGCGATCCCGGCTGTCAGTGATAGACTAATCCAAAGGATATATTCCGGGATGACCGGGTTAGCGATGAACTCACCCCCTGGAGCGGTGATGAATCCGATGTACTCAGGGAAGAAAACCAGGAAGGCGAGGATGAGCGTTCCGATAACCAGGCCGAAGATCCGCTCACCACGCTTGACCGGATGATGGGTATCCAGCTGCGGGAGATCGGTCGGATCCCAGGCTTCTTCTTCAACCCCTGGCCGGACATCAAACCATTGCAGTACCGCAAACACGATCACGACCATGCCAAAGGTCATCGGTATGCTGTTGATTAGCCCTGCCAGCGCGTTGAGTGGCGAAAGAGGATCCCCGGCGATGAAGATCGCCACCCCCCAGGCCAGGATTTGAGCCCCGACGACGGCTGCAAGCGCGATGCTCGTAACCAATCTGAAAAGTGGGAAGAGAGCCGGGCCGATGAGATACTGTCCCTCGGGATAGTACGACGAGGCCACCGTACGTGGGGAGCCAAATTCCTCCAGGAACGCGATCACGTCTTCCTGTGAGGGATCAGCGCCATAGCGGTCCTCAAGCGCGTCTTGCATCGCGGACCGCAGTTCCGCTTGAATATCCTGGCGGTTCTTGCGCGGCAGGTGCCTTCCCACCTCATGGATATAACGATCAATGAATGACATGCTTTTTGCCTCCTAGGACGCGCCTTCCAGCAGCCCGTCCATAACATCTATGATTTCACCCCACTCCGCTTTCAAGCTCTGCAGCAGTTTTTCACCATCCGAGCTGAGCAAATAATAGCGGCGCGGGCGTGACCCTTCGACATTCCACTCACTCTCCAGCAGCCCCTGAGACTCCAGCCTGCGCAGCAGCGGGTAGAGCGTGCCCTGCTCGATCTCCAGCCCGCGTTCACCCAGGCTGTCGATAAGAGCATACCCGTATCTGGGTTCACGCAGCTGGCTGAGAGTTGCAAGGACCAGCACTCCACGGCGGAGCTCCTGTGAGAGGTTCTCGAACAATTCGTTGAACTCATCTGTTTTCATCATGCTTCGCATTATACTGTATTTTACATAGTATTGTCAATACCCAAATATATGGCTCTGCATAGGCACCGGGAACCATGTGAGTCGTGCATAGATGAGTTCGGCCCCGAGTAAACGGGGCCGAAATGGAAAGAACCTGACCTTGGACAGTTCGCTGGTTTAACCACCCGCTTGTGTCTCGCTCAAGACCCTTCGCATGAGCGCAGCGAACTCAGCAGGCTGCTCGAATGATGGGCGGTGTCCGGATTCATCGAACACGATGAGCTCCTTAGAAGGGGTAGAAAGCCTATCGAACCATTCGTTCGAAAGCACCCTGCGACCACGCGCCTCGTAAGCCCCGGTAACCATGTAGAAGGGCACCTCCAGCTCAACCACATCATCACGGAAGTCAACCTCTTGGATCTGCGGGTAAAGCTGCGAGTAGGTGTCCAGCAGCCCGCGCAGCGCATTGACCCGATCCATAAAGGTATTTTCTGGAACGAATGTATTGAATGGCATCTCCACGCTGTTCTCCATCCCCGGATAGGGATTCCAATCATGTTCATGATTGATGATCGGCTCATAATCCAGAAGGTCAGCATAAGGTGGCGGACCATTCTGCTCAAGCGTCTCCACGAGATTATCCTGCTCGGTTTGCTGAGCCCAGGCGAGCGTGTCTTCGTAGAACATGATGTCGGTTTCCCGTGGGCTGACCATCTGCCCGGTCCCGACATATGCATGGTAAAGTTCGGGATTCTGCTGTACGGCGAGCGCTCCAAGGATCGTGCCCCATGAGTTACCAACCAGATAAATCTTCTCCTCGTTGAAGCGCTCACGCAGGTAGTTTGTGATCTCGATCGTATCGGACACCATCTGGTCAAGGGTCATCCTATCTATCGGTTCGATGGCTGCATACGATTTTCCCGTGCCGCGCTGATCCCAGGTCACGACAACGAAATCCTCTTCAAGCGAGGTGTCTGCGCGCATCGCGCCAAGGTCTGTCCCGCCGGGTCCTCCGGCCAGGTAAAGTAATACCGGGTTGTTCTCATCCCTACCGCGGATCATTATTGTCTGTTCAACTCCACCAATCTCAACCCGGGTGAGTTCAGCCACGCTTCCTGGTACAGATCCCCCATCTGACCCGACGATGGGGTGTGTCGTTGCCGGCCCGGCAATGACAATCGCAAGAGCGATGATCGCCATGCCCGCCAGCGCGCTGAAGGACCACCCCATGATGCCCATTTTCACGCTCAGGTACTCTGATAAGCGTCCAGCCAGCGCAGCACCAAGGGCCGAACCCGGGACCAACGGCACTAGAACCAGCAACCAGTAAACCAATCGACCGGTGATCAACGCGATGATCCCATATACCGAACTAAGGTTGATCAAATCGACGGTTGGACCCTGTACGTTAAACCTGGCAAGCTCATAGACCACGATAAATGCTGCTCCAGCAAGGAACGCGGCCCAACCACGACCAGACGCCAGGCCGGCCGCGAAGCCCAATAGTAGCCCGATCGCCATAAACAGCAAAGCATGTGTGCTTGTCAGCGGCCCGCGCGGCATACTCCAGGCACTCAGCACAGCCGCGAAGGATGAGATTAAGATCACGATCAAAGCAGCAATGCGCCTATCCGCCCAAACCGTTTCAAATATTGTCGTCATTATTTCTCCTTGTTTCGGGAATTTGCCTTGACCCAACCGAAAATTACGGCATGCGCAAAATCAATAGAACCTATTCGGATTGAGTTTAATCACTCGCCGGCTGTAAAGCACCCATTCAGTAGAGAGTACGGGCCGGGGTCAGAGGAAGAGTAATCCCTCTGGCCATATGGCCAGCGATCTTCCATCTTCGAACTCACAAAACCCGGATCATTGAAACCAGACTTGGATAGAATTCCCTTCGAGGCTGGTAAAATTCCAGGCGAGGCACATTCAATGAAACGTTGGCTTCGGTATCTACTGATCTTCCTTGCGGTACTTTTGGTGATGGTACTCATCCTCCCGCTAATTATCCCTATCCCCCCAGCCGGAGACACCCGCCCGGTCAGTGAACTGGCCGGACCGGACAGTGAGTTCGTCGAAGTGAATGGGCTCGAGGTCCATCTGGAGCAGGCCGGTGAGGGCGGCCTGCCCCTGATCCTTATGCATGGGTTCGGTGCAAGCGTCTTCTCGTGGCGCGAGGTCATCGAGCATCTGGCCGAAGACCGTCTGGTTGTCGCCTTCGATCGCCCCGCGTTTGGCCTTACCGAGCGACCGCTTCCACCCCACCCGTCCGATACAAATCCTTACTCTCCCGAAAGCCAGGTCAGTCTTACCATTGGCCTGATGGATGAGTTCGGTATTGAGCGCGCCGTATTGGTGGGCAACTCGGCAGGAGGCACCATTGCGATGCTGGCGGCCTTAAAGCACCCAAACAGGGTCGCCGCACTCATCCTGGTCGATCCCGCAGTCTACGCCGGAGGCGGTGCACCGGAGTGGATCCGCCCGCTGCTCAAGCTTCCGCAGATCCGCAGGATAGGGCCTCTATTTGTACGCGGTATTCAGGAACGTGGTCTGGAATTCATTAATCTAGCCTGGCACGATCCTACTAAGATCTCGCCGGAGGTCATCGAAGGTTACACGCTCCCTTTGCGGGCTGAGAATTGGGACAAGGCGCTCTGGGAGCTGACCCTGGCGAGTCAAGAATCTAATCTCGCCTCTCGATTGGACGAATTTGAATTGCCTGTCCTGGTCATCACCGGCGATGATGATCGCATCGTCCCGACCGCCGACAGCATACGCCTCGCAGGCGAAATCGAAGGTGCGGAGCTTGCGGTACTTGATAATTGTGGGCATTTGCCCCAGGAAGAATGCCCGCAAGCGTTCCTCGAGGCGACGGAACTTTTCCTGAACAGGCTATCCACGTTAGATTGAACCGCCTCCGGCTTTAATAGCGAGCGAATCCAAAGGGTCGCCTGCAGCGCGAGCGATCAAAGCCCATTGAACACCCTGGCTCAACCCCCGATCTGAAGGCGCATTAATTCAGCAGAATCAGTGATCATTGTAATTATGGAATAAACATGGCCAGACTGTATACTTAAATGTGGTCGAATACACATTTAAGTGTTTCAATAGAAAGGAACCCCCATGTCGAAGCAATTGGTTGAGAAGCTGAATCTACTCATCGCGGATTTCACCGTCTTCTATCAGAAGCTGCGCCATTACCACTGGAACGTCAAGGGCGAGCAGTTCTTCATGCTGCACGAGAAGTTCGAGGAGGTCTACACCGAGGTTGGCGACGTCATCGACGGGCTTGCCGAACGCATCGTCGGCCTGGAGGGCACCCCGCTGCACACCCTGGGCCACATGCTCGAGGCGACCTCACTTAAAGAAGACGAAGAGCTGCCCGCCCCGTTCAAGATGGTCGAACGCACGGTCGCAGATATCGACTCGCTGAACAAGAACCTGCTCGAAGCGATCGAGATGGGTGAGGATGCAGGCGACAGGACGCCTGTCAACCTGCTTGATGAAATCCATGATGGTCTCGAAGCGCAC
>CBFDDM010000094.1:0-12475 GCA_965603565.1 uncultured Anaerolineales bacterium
CTGACAACCTGTGTGCCACTTGGCTCAGGAGGCGACCCAGAGTGAGGCTGTCTCGATATGGTAGGTCTGAGGAAACATATCGAAAGGTGTGATCGTCTGGACTTGATAGCCGGCGGTATTGAGCTTCTTGCCATCCCGGGCCAATGTGGCCGGATCACATGAAACATAGACGATGCGATCCGGGGCCAGCCGTATGATCTCGTCGAAAGCCTGGTTGGAAATGCCCGCGCGCGGCGGGTCGAGAATGATCGCGTCAGGCTGTAGTTGTACGCCGGCCAAACCCTGCTCGACAGTGGTTGCCCAGAGCTCAACCTGTTCAAAGCCCTCCAGGTTCACCAGGTAATCGGCACAGGCCGCTGGCGATTCTTCCATCCCCAGAAGGACAACCTCTTTCTCTGCAAGAAAGCGGGAGAAGAGGCCAACCCCAGCGTAGAGATCAAGAATGTGCTCCCCATCGATCGGGTCCAGCAAGTCCATGACCTGCACGACCAATTCGGTAGCCATGGCGGTGTTAACTTGAAAGAATGAACCCGCGCTCACACGAAACTCGCGTTGGCTGATCTCGAAGAGCAGGTGGTCGTCGCCGGCAAGCACGAATATTCCCGCGTCACTGTTCCAGACCATCGAAACGGGGAGCTCGACAAGCGATTCGATTTCCGGTTTTCCGGAAGCGTGCAGTAGAACCATCGGCGGGTCTTGTTGACCGCTTCGCAATCCGACCTGCTGCACTGTCTCGAGCGCCTCAACATCGATTTCAGGCCAGAGACTGTCCAGGTCCTGCTCAGGTAGGTGACATTCATCGACGACAAAAACTTCATCGCCGGTGTGGTCATAGAAACCCAGTTGGCCGCTTTCGGACCGCTGGAAACGCATATGGTTGCGGTAGTTCCAGGCCGATGGTGAGCCGATCATGTCTTCAACGGGAGGCTCCTGGAAGCCGCCGATGCGCTGGAGTTGGTCGATGACGATTTCTTTTTTGTAGCGAAGCTGATCTTCGTAAGCGAGGTGCTGATAGTGGCAGCCCCCGCAAACACTGAAATGCTTGCAGCGAGCCGTGATCCGCTGTGGTGACAGCTGCAGGATCGCGTCCGGGTAGCCGCGCGCCCATCGTTTGCGCTCATCGTGCAGACGGACGCGCACCCGCTCTCCCGGCAGTGCGAACGGCACAAAGACCATGCGTCCGTCATCGTCTCTGCCGAACGCCTCGCCTCCATAGGCCATTCCGGTCAGTTCAACTTCGAGTGTCTCTGTCATTTTGTCAGGTCCAAGTGGCTAAACACAGCTTTCAAGCATCCTCGAATTTCAAAAAGCTCTGCATCGTGCGGGTCAGCTTTTCCAGATCGGCAACTGTGGTTTCGCCCATGTGACCGATGCGGAATGTCTTGTTCTTAAGCGGTCCGTAACCGTTTGCTATCTGCATCCCGTGCGCAGTCAGGAATTTATTCATGGCCGGGATGTCGGTCCGTTGGGTGTTGGTGATCGTGGTGACGGTGTTGGAGCGAGCCCCTTCTTGGGCGAAAAGCTCGAAATGCTCCTGCCCCCAGGATCGGGTGTATTCGGCCATATCCAGGTGCCGTTGATAGCGGTTGCTAAGCCCCTCGGCCAGCATGCGGTCGAGCTGCTTGTCGAGGGCGAAGAGCAGCGAGATCGCCGGTGTGGCCGGGGTCATCGAGCGCTTGTGGTAGCGCAGCAGGCGCAGGAAGTCAAAGTACCAGCCGCGGTGCTCGATCTGTTCGGCGCGTGCCAGCGCCCGGTCACTTACCGCTGCGAATGCCAGACCGGGTGGCAGAGCGAAGCACTTCTGGCTGGAGGTCAACACAACATCCAGACCCCATGCGTCCGCATGTAGTTCGACGCCCCCAACCGAGGAAACCGCGTCGATGAGGATGACAATATCCGGACTGATCTGGCGTGCTCTCTCCGCGATCTCCTTGACAGGGTTCTGGACCCCGGTAGAAGTTTCATTATGGACAATCGCCAACGTATCGTAAGTTCCGACTTTGAGCGCTGCTTCGACCTGTTCGGGCGTGATCGCTGTACCCCAATCAGCGTCGATTCGGCCGGCGTTCAGGCCATTGTCGATGGCGACCTGGTGCCAGCGCTCAGCAAAGGCGCCGCACACACCTACGAGCACACGCCCGGATACGCAGTTGCGCATCGCAGCTTCTTGAAGCCCGGTGCCGGAGGAGGTCGATATGAACACCGGCGATCGGGTCCCAAACACCTCTTGGAGCCGGGGATGAATGTCTGCAATTAGGTCAGCGCATTGCTGTGAGCGGTGACCGATCATGGGCTGTGCTTGAGCCTCGAGAACCTCGGGATCGACGTCTGTTGGGCCCGGAATGAACAGTTTGGGCATATCTGCCTCTCAGATGAATTGAGGTACTGAGCCATTGTATCAAAGAGCAGGCGATGGATGCGATCCTATCCTATCAAGAGATGGTCGTGAGAGGCTCTGTGGCCAGCGATTATATGAGCCTGTCTAGATGTGGAGCGATGTTTATTCAGCAGATGGCGGGAAAATTTCAATATAATTGAGATTAAGATTAAAAATATTAATTTCTATATTGACATTTTAGTTGTTAATGGTATTTAATAGCAAATAACCTAAAGGAAGATTACATTTTCTTGAGAATAAGGGTGATTCCGAAAGAAAATCCATATGCAGTATGGATCATGGGTCAGATAGACTCGGAGCGGGAGCTCGAGGCTGCAGATTTATTTCGGCTACAGAGCGCTTATCAGGCAGGCCGGGAGCGTGTTGGTACGACACTTTTGAGTGCATTAGGTGTCCTCGTGGTCCGTGCCGGAATGAAGCTGGAGCGATTGGGAATGCAGTTGACTGCACGCTCGGTCCAGCAGCACGTTGATCTTGAGGTCGTGTGGAAAGCATCCTGACGAGCAGCACAGAGGTGGCGATCGAATGAATCAGATGTTGACGACCTGTCCCGTGTGTCACGATCAATTGTCTATCACGCGCTTACATTGCCGCAATTGTGACACGACAATCGATGGCTATTTTGATATTGGCCGTCTAGGGCGCCTATCGACCGAGCAGTTGGAATTCGTGGAGACATTCCTGCGGTGCGAGGGTAAGCTGAGCCGCATGGAACCGGAGCTGGACATGTCGTATCCGACGCTGCGGGCCCGGCTTACGGATGTCATCCGCACGATGGGCTTCCAGGTGGGTCCGGAGACGACCGGGCTGGATGAAGAGGAACGGCATCAGATCCTCGAGGATCTGGCAAGCGGAAAATTGAGCTCCGATGAAGCCATGCGGCTTCTCGAGAGTGATTGAGGAGGCGGAAATGGAAAAAGTTGTCCTCGAAGTTGGCGAAGAGGCACTGTTAAAAATCGACGCGATTGGAGGCGACCTGCGTCTATCCGGGCGGGAGGGCTCGAATCTTGAAGTCCAGGCGCCCGATCACGGAGATCTCACTGTCCAGAAAGAAAATGGAGCATTTCGCCTCAGTTGTCGCTCTGGATGCCTGGTCTTCCTACCCAGCGAAACGCGGGTCGAGGCCGAGAACGTGGGGGGCGATGCACGCCTGACGGACATTCAAGCAGACGTGCTCATCCGTAAAGTTGGTGGTGACCTTGTGCTGCGCCGCGTCGGTCAGGCTTCATTCGAATTGGTTGGTGGCGACATGCAGGTCAAAGGTGCGACGGGCGACCTCTCTGTCGACGTTCTGGGTGGGGATGCGGTTATTCAGGATGTAGGCGGGTCGGTCCACCTTCGATCGGTCGGTGGAGACTTGATTCTGGACAGCGTTCTCGGAAAGGTTGTTTGCAATGTTGGGGGCGATGTCTCAGCCACGATTGGGCTGGAGACCGACAACCCGGTGGAACTGAGCGCCGGCGGCGATATGGCCTGCCGGCTGCTTGAAGGTGTATCCGCCACCTTGCGTGTGCAATCTGGCGGGGACTTGCATTTACCCCATGGACTAGAGCGAAATGAATCAGATGAGATTGTGATCGATGGTGGCGATCGCTTGATCGAGGTAACTGCCGGCGGTGACTTGAGCGTGCGCGTGGGCACGCGTGAGATGGGCGCACCGGAGGATTTCGTGGGAGATATTCTCACGGAAGTGGACGCTAAACTGGCTGAGATGGAAGCGCGCTTCAGTGCGCTGGGAGCGGGTTTGGATTCCTTCGACGCCGATCGCATCGGTGAGCGCGTCCGCCGGGCGGTGCGCCGGGCTCAGCGAAAAACCGAGCAGGTGGAACGCAAGGCGATGAAGGCCGAGGCCAAGTTCGGAAAATTCAACATACCGAAGGTATCCTTTGGCGGTAGTGAATTCGGTTCGGCGGCCAGCAAGCCGGAGGTAAGCGATGCAGAGAGGCTGGCGATCCTGAAAATGGTCGAGGACGGCAGGATTAGCGTTGATGAGGCCGAGAACCTGTTTAAAGCTCTGGAGGGAGAGCTTTGACCGCTGCGATCGCTTCTAACACTTCATGGTCGGATGGAGGCCTGCGTCGCTACGAGGCGCGCCGGGATATGGCCGCGCTTGCAAAACTGATTGAAACGGCATTTGGTGAGCGCCTTGATGAATCTGGGCGGCGAATGATCCAGGAAATGCGTCTGCTCGGCAGAGCCGGCTGGCTTGGCTGGCTGCTCAGCCGCTGGCTCCTCCCGCCGATGGCACATCCTTATGGTTTCGTATGGGAGGTAGACGGAAAGTTGGTTGGCAACGCAAGCCTGCTGCCCGTCGAGCAATTCCGCCACCGCTGGGTGCTCGCAAACGTAGCGGTCACTCCCAAAGAACGTGGCAAGGGAATCGCCGGGCGGCTTGTCGATGCCAGCATCGATTTTGCCAGACGCAAAGGTGCTCGCAAACTGATATTGCAGGTGGATGCCGGGAACGAACGCGCATTAACTCTCTACCATCATCGATCCTTTACCGTCACGACGACGCGTACGGTTTGGACGGCGCACGGAACGCCACGAGCCCTGAATGATGTCGATGCTGGTCTAACAAGGCAACGCAACGTCGATGAGTGGCGCGCCCAGTGGGCTTTGGCCAAGCGCCTGCATCCGGAAGGCTTGATCTGGCCCTATCCGACCGTGTCGTCGATCTTCCGTCCACGCGGTACGAAGCGCTGGCTCTCCCTCGGTCCCGACCGTCATTTTGTGTGGGTTGAAGAGGGACATTTGGCTGGCAGTGTGAGTTTACGTCATTCCAGCCAGCCGGGTGTCTGGCGCATCGTTCTTATCGTGGAACCTGAATACCGCGGAAGGATTGAAGCCTCTCTCTTGAGTGCTGCCCTTGAATCCTACCGGGATACACAGTGGGGATATCTCCTGGAATACCCTCATGATGCAGCGGAGGAGGCGCTGCGCGAACTCGGCTTTCGAGCGCGGAGGACGCTGACCTGGATGTCGAGGTCGATCGATCGCGTCGATTTTGAGGAAGAACAATAGGTCGTGAGGATTTACTCGTGGAGCGTAAGGTGCGCCTCAAATCGGTGTTCAACATTACCCGCGCCATTTCTGGTATCTGATGGGGGCGAGTTTTATCGACGTGCTGGGCGGCGGGATGATGGATCGATTCGGGCGTAAATTCATGGTCCTTTTTAGCCTGGTCTTCAGCGTGCTTTCGATGCTTGTGATGGGTTTAGCTCAGGGCGTGCCGGTGTTCATCTTAGGCATGCTGATCGTGGGCTTGCTTGCGAACGCCCCGAAGGTGCCGGCATGCCCGAACCAGCGGCTTCGCAGGTGAGCACCTGATGTGGGAACGTCCAGACTGGGTGGAGACCAGGTAAAGTAGACAGCGTTTGAGAGCGCGGAGTTTGATTTCCTGGAAATTGATTATCAGCGCACGCGAGGCACCGATGGCTAGTGATAAGAGCACAATGGAAATATTACAGCAGCTTGAGAATGGCGAGATTGAAGCCGATCAGGCTCTACAGATGATCGATGGGGAAGAGCCGGCGGCGCATAAAAAACGCGAATGGTCACAAAGGAAATGGTGGGCCTGGTGGTTTGTGCCATTTTCACTCGGCATGGCAGGTGCGGCGGCCGGATATGGGTTATCGCAGCTCGGAGGCGCATGGTGGATTTGCGCAGGGCCGCTGCTCGTGGTCGGCGCTCTGGTCATGATGCTGGCAGTGGTTACCAGTCAATCGCCATGGGTGCATATTCGCGTGCACGCTGGAGAGCAATCCTGGCCGCGCCGGATCGCGATCAGCTTACCGCTGCCGCTTCGCCTTACGGCGCGGATGATGCGTTGGTTTTCGCCCCGAATCGAGGGACTCGACCGCACGATGGTCGACGAATTAATCATCGCATTGGAGGGGAATGTCTCCTCAGAAGTACCGATAATCATAGAAGTTGATGAGGGTGATTCGGGTGAACGCGTAGAAGTATTCCTCGGCTGAACCCGGGAGGTTATGATGTCGATCGAAGAACGGATGAAGATCCTCAAGATGATTGAAGAGGGAAAAATAACCGCTGAAGAGGGCACACGCTTATTGAGCGCAGTGGCAAAACAGGATAAGCGCACGCCGGGCCTCAGTGAGGGTCGGCCGCGCTGGTTGCGCGTGCGCGTGCTGGATCTTCACACCGGCAAGGAATCGGTGCGGGTCAATTTGCCCTTAAGTCTGGTCAATGTAGGTATGAAGATGGGCGCCCGCTTTATTCCCGACGCTGAGCAGCACCTCGTAATGGAAGACCTGGCTGAAGCGATCGAACAGGGCATGATCGGCAAGATTGTGGATGTCGTGGATGAAGAAGAGGGGCAGCGCGTCGAAATTTTTGTGGAATAAATAGGTCGCAATATGTTCGCTCTGGATTGACCCAGGCCCGTGGTTAGCACTTTGCGCGCACATGGTATCATGGATTCAAAGGAGACTTATGAATAACTTAATCATCCGACTGGCAATCAACGCGATCGCGATTTACCTCGCTGTTGGCACTGGCTGGATTCAGGGTATTGGAGCCCAGACTACCCAATGGTGGGCTTATCTGGTTATGGGCTTGATCTTCGGACTCGTTAATGCGCTTGTTCGTCCGATCCTGAAACTGCTGACGTGTCCGCTGATCTTGTTGACCCTGGGTCTTTTCACGTTGGTGATCAACACAGCGCTGTTCTGGCTGACAGGCTGGTTGGGTTTGCAGATCGGGCCCGAATTCGGTTACCGCATAGATACTTTCTGGGCCGGCTTGTTAGGCGCTTTGCTCGTAACGGTGGTGAACGCCGTCATGACGATGTTCTTCCGTGAAGAGCTTAAGGGAACCCGCCCCTAGTTGGTCATGATTCTCTATTGAGAAAAACTTGGCGCGCCAGCTTGCTGGCGCGTTTGCTTTTCCAGCCGATCTTTATGCGCTATGCTCATCGCTCAGATGCAGCGTCCTGGAGGTAAATGCGTGGATATACACAATAAGACCGTGTTGGTGCTTGGCGGTTATGGCCTGGTAGGTATGGCGGTATGTCGGGAGCTGCTCGTTGAAGAACCTGCCGCGCTTGTCGTCGCATCGCTCCGTCAGGAGCAAGCAGAAAAGGCTGCCCTGGATCTTAAAAAATCGTTTCCAGATGCGAAGACCGAAATTCTTCCCGCCTGGGGAGATTTGCTTTTACGTTCTGAATGGCAGCAGCTTGGTGAAGGCGTACACCCACGAGTGGCGGTGCTTGATGATCCTTTTCTGCGCAAACGTCTAGTTGCGGACATCCTGGAAGAATTGGATGAAGAGATCCTTGGTTCCGCTCTGCTTTACCAGCTGATCACAGGGAAAGTAACAAAAACGCAGGCTTTACCAGCAGACATCGTCATAGACTGTGTAAACACGGCCACGGCGGTTGCCTATCAAAACATTTATCAGACAGCGCGCAGGCTTGAAGATCTGATATTGGAGGAATCGCAGCCAAATTGGCCTGAGGAGGTTGAACGCCTGCTGGCCTCGCTGTACGTGCCGCAGCTAGTCCGCCATGTGCAGATTCTATACGAAGCGCTCCTCGCGGCTGGAACGCAGGCATATATCAAGGTTGGAACCAGCGGAACCGGAGGCATGGGATTAAATATCCCGTACACACACGGCGAGGAGAAACCCTCAAGGGTGCTGCTCTCCAAATCGGCGATCGCAGGCGCCCAAACGATGTTGACTTTCCTGTTGGCCCGAACCCCCGGTGGTCCTACGGTGGTCAAAGAGATCAAGCCGACGGCGGCGATCGCATGGAAGGAGATCGGGTACGGGCGTGTGCATGGAGGTGGACGTGAATTTCCACTTTACGATTGTAAGCCAGAAGAAGCATACGCCTTGAGCGATGCAACCACGCTCGAGGCTGAGGGCTCATTCGGCTCGAAAACGGGTGAGTTTCTCGAATCAGTCTATATCGACACCGGGGAAAATGGACTGTTCGCACTGGGCGAATTCGCGGCAATAACCACGTTAGGGCAGATGCAATTTGTGACCCCGGAGGAAATCGCTGCGGATGTCGTTGCCGAACTGCGTGGTGGCAATACGGGCCATGATGTGATCGCAAGCCTCGACGCAAGCGCGACGGGTCCCAGCTATCGCGCCGGGTTCTTGCGCGAATCAGCGATTAATCGCATGCGTATATTGGAACAACAACATGAGGTCGATTCGGTCGCCTTTGAACTGCTCGGACCGCCAAGGCTCTCTAAGCTGCTTTTTGAGGCCTACTTGCTCAAGCGAATCTCCGGGACACTATCTGAGGTCATCCGTTGCGATCCCGAATCGCTGGCATCCCAGTGCTGGGAACTCCTTTCAAATGAGGCGCGTCTACGTCAGCACATCCTTTCAATAGGCATTCCCATTCTCGCTCCATCGGGAGACCGGATCCTGCGTGGGCCAGTGATCAAAGCGGTTGACGCGCAACATGGCTGGGTGGATAGTACCCCGGAGAATATGGCACGCTGGCAAGCGCGCCTGCAGACAATTAAGACTGCAACGCGGGTTGTTCTAGAAGGCGACACGAGCTCACGCTACGACCGCACCTATTCTGCAATGCGTGACTGGCAGGATGATGACAGTTTCGATGTCGGTGAGATGGTGGGGTGGCTGTTCATACACGAAGAGGATGGACGCAGAGGCAAGGATTAGCGGCATGCGCACAAGCCCGTATGGTGCGAATGTCCTGTCATTCGGCAGTCCATCGCTATGCTATACTCGAAACGTTCATCGGTTTAACATTATCTAATCAATTCCGAAGGTATTCACGCGAAGAGCAAGCCCTGTTTGAAGCCTGGAAGGACACTCACCAAAGCTATCCGGTAACCGGCCGCGTAAATTCTTTCCTTGTACACATCAGGACGGTTCCCACCGGATCGTGGACATCATCGATTTGAAAGAACGCACGAAAGCATCGCTCGATCTACTCTACTCCATCAGCCGTGAGCTTACCGCTCAACTCGATCTGCGCGAATTGCTTCAACGCATCCTGCAGTTGACGCTGGAAGCCGTCGGCGCGCCGGCAGGCAGCATCCTTGTTCTTGATGAACGCGGCGAGGTGACGGAAGGCGCGGTTGCGTATGGCGGAAAGGTCCATGACCATACGGCAGAACAGCTCCGAGACACCTATGAACAGGGGCTGGCTGGGTGGGTGGTTGAGAATCGAGAGGCTGTGCTCATCGATGATACGCTGAACGACTCGCGCTGGCTGCAGAAACCCGATCAGCAAGAGGAAGAGACCCGATCAGCGATCAGCGTCCCTCTTGTAGCACGCGATCGCGTCGTCGGCGTTCTAACGCTCGGTCGTAGGAAGCCCGATCATTTCACGCCTGATGATCTGGCACTGGCGACCTCGATCGCAGACCAGGCAGGCATCGCCGTTAACAACGCCCATCTTTACGCAGTCAGCCGACGACAATTTCAGGCGATGAAGGCTTTGAGCGAAACCGCCCGGGCGATCACGTCGAGCCTGGAAGTCGGGGAAGTGCTCCAGCGCGTTACTGAACAGACGATGAAGAGCCTGGATGTTGAAGCCGCTTCGCTCGCATTGGTTCAAGATGAGTCGGATGAGCTTGTGTTCCGGGTCGCCAGCGGCCGCGCTGCCGATAAGGTTGTCGGCACACACATCGAGAAGGATCAGGGCATCGCGGGCTGGGTCCTGCAGAACGAAGAGCCGCTATTTGTCAAAGATGTGCAATCCGATCCGCGCTTCTATCCAGACATCGATAAACGCCTGGGTTTTGAAACCCGCGTGATGGCTTGTGTACCTGTTCAGGTGCAAAATGAGACGATTGGTGTGCTCGAGGCGATCAATCCCAGCACTGGTACACTTTCGGCCGAGCACGTCGATCTACTGACCGGGATCGCCAGGCTGGCGGGGACGGCGATCTTCCATGCACAACTTTTCGAGCAGACTCAAGCTGCTCGCCAGCGTTATGCGAGCCTGTTCGAGGACAGCATCGACACGATCTTGATTACCGATCTTGAAGGGCAGATAACAGACGCCAACCGGCGAGCCGAAAGTTTCCTGGGATACACTCATGAACAATTGATCGGTAAGAATATCTTCTCGCTGCACGAGGCTGCGCGTGAACGTCTGCCAGATGATCTGCACGAGCTGGAAACGGTTGAAGCGGTGTCATACGACAGCCAGGCAATGAACCAGTCCAGCCGCCATCTGCCGGTGGAGGTGCACGTGAAGCGTATCCGCATCGGCGCAGTCTCATTTTTACAGTGGATCCTGAGGGATATTTCCGAACGGCTCGAACTGGCTGAGCTGCGCACGGATTTAACCTCGATGATTTTCCACGATCTACGCTCGCCGATCGGTAACATTATTTCGAGCCTGGATGTCCTCCAGGCGACCCTCCCAGAAAGCGACGAGACGATTGAATCGGTGCTTTCGATTGCCATGCGGTCGAGTCGTAGGGCTTCACGCCTGGTCGAATCGCTTCTGGATTTGGATCGTCTGGAAACCAATCGAGCGGTTCTGAACCTCTCCCAGGCTTCGATCGGTGCGCTGATAGCAGAAGCCGTGGAGGAAGTACATCCGACCGCGGAAGCTAAGGGCCAGCTGCTGCGCATGGAACTGCCGCCACGTTTGCCCACACTCGGGATAGACGTGGATATGATCCGCAGGGTTTTAATCAACCTGCTTGAAAATGCAATTAAGTATGCGCGCAGTGGCGATCAGATCACTGTAAAAGCAACTGCTGAGGATGACAATGTGGTCGTCAGTGTGGCGGATAGTGGGCCAGGAATTCCCGCAGACGATCTGGATAAGATCTTCAATAAATTCACACGCGTGACCGGGGATGATCGTCCAAAGGGGCTTGGCCTTGGCCTGGCTTTTTGCAGGCTGGCGGTAGAGGCGCATGGTGGCAGGATCTGGGTGGAGAGCGAAGAGGGAGAAGGATCGAGATTCTTCTTTACACTTCCAAATTCATGAAGCTGGCTGAAATAGAGGAGATTTTATGCGCAGGGTAGCGTCGCAGGTTTGGGTTGAGGATAAATACCCTTCGGGCGAGACGGGCGTGATCGCCTCGCAGAATGAAGTCATGCTCATTGGCACTCCACTGCTGGTCGACGATGTAAAGCAGTGGTTGGCGGAAGTCGAAGAGCTCGGCGATGTGCGCTACGTTGCGCTGATCGATTCCCACCCTGACCGCGTTTTAGGGACGCGAGCGCTAGACCTGCCCAGAATCGCCCACGACCTGACGCTCGAGATAGTTCGGGAGTGGTCGGACACCTTCAAGGGAAACACCCATCCCATCGGCGCAGAATCTGATCGTCTGAAGCGCGTCACCGGTGTGCAATCAGCGCTGCCTGAAATAACCTTCAATCAAGAACTCATTTTGAAGCTCGGGACCAAAGATATCCGCTTCTTGCATCGCTCCGGTCCCAGACCCGGATCACTCTGGGTCCTGGAAGACACCACCTCGGTCGTCTTTGTGGGTGATGCGGTGACCGTGGATGAACCGCCTTATCTTGGCGTGAGCGATATTGACCTTTGGCTTGAGGCGCTGGATGATCTACGCAAACTTGAAGGCGACGGTTATAAAGTTATCAGTGCACATGGCGGGCGCGTCGATCGGGACGATATCAACAACATGGCTCGATTTCTTCGCAAGGTGGAAAATCGTCTGGAAAAACTAGAAAAGGCAGATGATCGTACCACAGCTGCAATGGGGTTCGCTGGGGAGCTCATCGAAGATTTTAAAGTTTCAAATCAGCGTAAAGAGACAGCTCTATCAAGGTTGCAAACCGGTTTACTTGACCTTTACGAGTTGATGCAAGACTAGGTCCTCCTGATCAGCGCTGAACCTCCAGAACGAATCGGCCACAATAGAAAAGCGATCTATCATGCGGGAAGAAGCGATAGTCGAAATTTTCCGAGCGGGACAAATCGAGTCGCGACATAGGGTTTCATTTGCAATTGTCGATGCAGATGGGCGTTTGCGGACATCCTGGGGCGATCCCGATCTGCCCGGCGAGATGTGGACGCGCCCGAACCCCGAGCTGGATGACGTGGACGCCCTGTGGAAGTATGCTCTCACCGTCGGCGCC
>CBFDDM010000095.1:0-12350 GCA_965603565.1 uncultured Anaerolineales bacterium
TCATGAATGTCCCCTACGGATCATCGAGCGATTAAAATCCGGAAGGCATCATGGCCAGAATACCGAAGGGTGAGCGACAGGACGAAAGACTCCAGATGGTGCAGCTGCAGATCGCCCACCGGGGCATCGACGATGAGTGCGTTCTGGAGGCGATGCGCAGAATCCCGCGCGAGCTCTTCATCCCAAAGGACATGCGCGAACACGCCTACGCCGATTCGGCGCTTCCGATCGCTGAAGGTCAAACGATCTCACAGCCCTACATCGTGGCGCTGATGACGCAGTCGTTGAAGCTCTCACCGGATGACAAGGTGCTTGAGATCGGCACCGGCTCCGGGTACGCTGCGGCGATCCTGGGTTTTATCGTTCGCGAAGTCTATTCCCTCGAACGCCACGAACCACTGGCTGAGCGCTCAAAAGAATTACTACAACAGATCGGCATCCGCAACGTTCAGGTGATCCATGCCGACGGGACGAACGGATGGCCTGAACAGGCGCCCTATGACGGTATCGTCGTCACCGCCGGTGCGCCGGAAGTGCCCGATCCGCTTATCGAGCAGTTAACCATCGGCGGTCATTTGGTGCTGCCGGTAGGTAAATACACCACCAGCCAGCACCTCGTGCAGATCCGCAAAGAGACCGACGGATCGCTGAAACGTAACGATCTGGGGCCGGTGCGATTTGTGCCATTGGTTGGCAAACATGGTTGGGGGGAGAAGTGAGCAGAGATAAGTGATTGGGGGATCGGGCAATGTGGGCCACCCGGTCACACAGGCACTCAATCACCGGGGAAAAACGACCTAAGATCGAGAAGTGGCGACTGGCTGGTCGCCCCACTGCTTTTATGTCATCCAGAGGCGCCGCAGGCGCCGAAGGATCTCGTTTGTCGTATTCAAACGGAACAAGATCAACGAAAAACAAGATGCTTCGCGAAGCAAAAACGCTGGCTCTGCATGACAGATGAGGGCAAAGGGATCGGGGATCTTGCACATCCGGTCACCCCGAGAAATCTACCCTGGAAGCCGTAGGGGCCGACCCGCGTGTCGGCCCGCTTCTATCTGGCTCTGCATGACATTAATCTATACAGAATGTCTACGTTCTAAGCTCCCGCCGCAACCGGTTAAAACCAAACCCCCCGCCGCAATGCAAAACTTGCGGCGGGGTGTTTTTATGATATCAGCTGATCAGCGCACCAATTCGAAAACCACTTCAACCCGCACGGTGACGGTCAGCTGCCCCGCCTCCACCGGCGGCGCGCCGGCTCCCAATGCCTGTGCGCTCTCGACGCGTGGTGCCGCCGGTCCACCAATCTCGGTCACGTAAAGCGGTTCACCGACCTCGACACCGAGCGCTTCGGCGAGGTCACCGGCACGCGCTCGAGCGTCATCGATCGCGGCGAGGCGCGCCTCGCTCTGCAGCGCGGAGGCGTCCGCCAGGCCAAACTGCAGGCCGAAAACGTTGTTCCCACCCGCATCGAGTCCGGTCTGGATCACGGCACCGATCTGTTCCACATCCTCGACCTTCACGCGCTGCGCAGCGCTAACCACATATCTCACGCCTTCTGCAGGAAGGCCGCTCTCGGGATCGCGCAGCTCACGCTGGTCGACATTGAAACGCGTCGTCTGGATATTCTCTTCCGGTATGCCGTATTCGATCAATGCGGCGGTCATCGATTGCAGTGCCTGGTTGGCTTCATCGACGACATTGGCGACCTGGTCACCACGCTGCTCAACCCCCAGCTGGATGAACGCGATGTCCGGCGTTCCGCTCGCCTCGCCAATCCCAGATACGCGAATCGTGTCACGCTGTAGATCCCCAAGCGATAGATCGGGTAGCGACGCGCCCGAAGAGACATTGCACGCCGCCACAGCGGACGTCAACATGAGACTCAGCACGATAACGATTAGATTGCGTGTCGATTTCAATAACTTCACGAGTGCCTCCTGATTAATCTATTGTACAAACAGGACTTGCTGTCCTTTACTTATGTATTGATCATCCCTGACCTGGCCTTGCTTCCAACTCGACCTCGACCTCGATCTGTTCGCCATCGCGCAGTACGCTCAGCTGTATCGTATCGCCGGGTCTGTGATCGGCAATCCCGGCCGCCAGATCGCTGAACGTGAAGATTCTGGTACCGTCCATTTCGATGACGACATCACCTCCCAATGGGACCGGCACACCTTCGATTTCCGCCTCCCCGGTGCTGCCCTGCAGTCCGGCCTGAGCAGCGGGTCCTCCTTCGGTCACCGAGTCGATGTAGGCTCCGCGCTGGGTTGTCAAATCATTCGCCTGGGTCAGAAGCAAGTTGACGTCATTCCCGCTCACGCCGAGCCAGGGCCAGATATACTCTCCCTCCTCGATCAAAACCGGCACGACTCTGCGGACAAGATTAGCGGGCACCGCAAACCCGACGCCGGCACTGGCACGCGTCCCTCCGGTTGCGATCTGCGCATTAACACCAATGACCTCCCCCTGCAGGTTTAAAAGCGGACCACCAGAATTGCCGGGATTGATCGCCGCGTCGGTCTGAATCGCCCGTGGGATGTTGAAGGGCGTCACACCTGTGGGTATCGATCGCCCCACCGCGCTGATGATGCCCAGAGTCATGCTCGACTGGTTTCCAAATGGATTCCCGATCGCCACAGCCCAATCGCCAGTTTGAATTTGATCCGAATCCCCCAGGGGCAGCGGGCGAGCGTTCTCATACGGCGATTCAACCCTGATCACAGCCAGGTCGCTGTCCGAGTCAAGCCCGATGATCTCGGCTTCCATTTCGAAGCCGTCCTCATAAATCACTGAGATCAGCTCTGCACCGGCAACGACGTGATTATTGGTCACGATGTGACCTTGATCATCGAGTACAAAACCCGAGCCAGCACCCGCACCGGTTTGGCCCTGACGCTCAACCAGCACCGCGATGTTAACCACACCCGGCGCCACGCGATCGTAAAGGCCTTGCAGTGATGGTAAATTCTGTTCCAACGACAGGTCATCTTGCCTTGCGCTGGCTGCCTGTACGGTAAATGTCGGCTGGACGACGACCTCACTCTGTGCGGGTTGATTCGCTGCGTTTGGCTGTGCTTCCCCTCCAGAGAATTGGGTGGGGATCAGCGCAAAACCGAAAAGGACTGCCCCCGCAAACGCCAGCAACAGCACGTATCCGAGTACCGCGAGAAGTGTAAATTTAATATTTTTCACTGAACGTTCTCCTCATCCAAGCAAGACTGTAGCAATTGAGTCCCGGACAGGGAGCAGCTCAAGCGAACTGCTCCCTGTTGAATGGCGACGAAGACTACTGCGCCATCTCCGCGTCCGAGTGGATCTGAAGCCAGCGGATGATATCCCGTCTACGAACGATGCCGAGTAAGTTGCCATCCTGTACAACCGGTATCTGGCGGATGTCTCGCCGGGTGATCGTGCTCAAAGCTTCTGCGGCATCATCGTCCGGTCTGGCGAGCTCTAGTTCTTCCCGGGGTGTCATAATCTCGCGAACCCGGACTTCTTCCCAGCGATCTTTATCGACCTTACGCATATCCTGCAGCGTGACGATGCCGGCCATCTGACCACCCTCCATGACGACGAATGCGTAGTCATCGCTGTCCATGATCTCCTGGACGAGGTGGCTGATGCTGATATCCCCATTCACGCTGGGAGCGTCGCGCTTCATCATGCGTTCAACCGGGATACCTTCAAGGATGTCGCGCACAACAACTTGCTGATAACCCTGCACGGATGCGCTGTGCAGGAACCAACCGATGAAAGCCAACCATAAACCGCTGACCAGGCCGCTTCCGAAAAACGGAATTTGAACGCCGAACACCATGGCGATGCCGCTGCCGATCATCAGCCAGGCAATGCCCTGGCCAACGTATGATGCCCAGCGCGTAGCCCGGCGCAGACTGCCCGTCGCCGACCACAGGATCGAGCGCAGGATGCGGCCGCCATCAAGCGGGAATCCCGGGACCATGTTAAAGACCCCCAGAATCAAGTTAATCGGTCCCAGCCAGAGCAGCATCGTGGTCAACGGGCTTAAATTCGCCAGAGCCTCCATGCCCTGCCCACCAGTCGACACCACAGCCTCCATGCTCACCCCTGAGATCAGGATGAAGATTAATCCCAGCACGACGCTCGTTACGGGTCCGACGATCGCGATCAGAAACTCCGATTTTGGAGAAGGCGGCTCGCGCTCGATGTTGGATACCCCGCCGAACAGGAAAAGCGTGATCCGTCGAACAGGCAAACCTTGAGACTGAGCGACAAGCGAGTGCGCCATCTCGTGCGCTAGTACGGATGAGAAGAACAGCACCGATGCCAGCAGACCCATTCCCCAGGCGAGCGTCGTGCTCCAGTCTGGATGGATCTGACCAAACCCCGTCGCCAGGTTCCACGTAATCAATAAGAAAATGAGCAGCCAGCTCCAGTCAATATGAATGTTGATGCCGAAGAACTGGCCGATTTTAATTCCACCACGTCCCTGCATGATGACCTCCTTAAAAAAGTTTGAACACCCCAATTTTCACAGGATGGCGTTGCGCCCCTCTAAATTCGATCTGGCTTTTCTCGCTGAAATCTATCTGGCACCGTTGTCCTGAAAACGTGGAGCTGCGCTTCACATAATGAGTTTAGCGTGCAGCGAGGATTAACGATGATCGGGTCATCACCACGGATTCGTTAAGCCCAGGCTATGAATAGAACGCTGGCCAATCCACGGCGGATGTGCTCATGGCGCTCGGATATAAGTGGTCTCGCAAACCTTACGAGCATGTCTATGCTCATCGATATGACCTTCTTTAAATCCTCACGCACTCTGCAGAAAAGGCGCCTGCCAGGGTCTTCACGGGTAAGTTTGACATCCTTGAATGTCTCCGTTAGAATTAAGATAGATTTACGTTCACTTCCCCCACTTCTCAATCAATCATGTCCGAGATGGGCTATTGGATCTTTCCGGAGTGGATGCGATAACCCATTGCCTTCACCACATGAGGGGACACCTCTATGTATGAAGAGATTCTTTACAAACAGCTTTATGAACATGCTGCCAACCCGCGTCTCATCTTTGATCTGGGAGGGCGCTGCTTGCTGGCCAACCACGCCTTCAGCAGCCAATTGGGATATGAATACGATGATTGGCTATCTGGCCAATACACCTTCAAAGATTTATTTACAGACGAAGAATTTGTAGAGGAAATTCTCGATGATCTTAAAGCGGGCAAAATGATCCGGCACCGCGAAACCGGCATTCGCAGCCAGGAAGGAAATAACACCACCCATGTCTTGGTCTCGGGCAGCCCGCTTACCCTGGATGACGAGGATTTTTTCGAGATCACGCTGACCAACCTGACTCAACAAAAATCCTATGCGCGCTCCCTTCGCCGGGAAAACGTGCGCATGAACTCGCTGCTCGAGGCGGTGACCGCGGGCATCTTCCTCGTTACCCAGGATGGTGAAATCGAGGAAACCAACCTGGCGCTCCAGAATATGCTTCAATTTGAGGAGGGCGCGTTCTCTGGCAAGAGCTATCAGGAGCTATTCGGTCGCTTGATTTCGAACTCCATAGAGCCCGAGGTCGTGCAGCAGTCGCTCAGCCGGGCAGTAACATCGGTGAACGAGCGACCGACAATTGAAGTCGCTCAGGACAACAATTCCCCAAAATACTTCGAAATCACGCTTTTCCCTGTATGGGACTCATCCGGGAAATCTTCCGGTTGGGGCGGCATCGTCCAGGATGTCACCGACCTGCGCATCCGGGTCAGCTGGAAACTTGAGCTGCTTTCGATCCTGGCGCACGACATTCGCGCGCCGCTTGCCAGCCTCAAGGGCCATGCCACCGCACTGCTCGGAAATTACAAGCAGTGGAGCGACGAGATGGTGCTCGACTTTCTGGCCGCCATCGACCGCAGCACCGACCAATTGGTGCAGCAGGTCGACCGCAGTCTGGCACTTACCCGTGTGGAGGCTGGAAGGCTCGGATTAAAGCCCGAGTCCGTCGCTGTCGATGAGTTGGTTGACGATGCGTTGGAACGCATTTATGCGAAACATGAGGAAATTGATGTTGAGATCGATATCGCCCCGGACGCACCCCGTGTGCGTGTCGATCCCGGTCGGGTCGAAGAAGTACTGATCAATCTGGTCGACAATGCGCAGCGCTATTCACCACCCGGCGAGAAGATCTCGATCACTGCGGATGTCGTTGGTGCCATGATGCAGATTTCGATCAGTGACCACGGTCCAGGCATCTCTCCCGAGGATCAAGATACGATTTTCGATAAATATACTCAAGCAGAGGGTGAAAAGGGCGGTACGGGTCTCGGCCTGTTTATTTCGCGCAAGATTGTCGAAGCACACGGAGGAAAGATCTGGCTGGAAAGCCCGATCAAAGGTAAAGAATCGGGTACCTGCTTTACATTTACCCTGCCCATCATGCCAGACCGTTCGAGAGAAAAGCCCAAGCCCGAAACTGTAAGCAGGCAGATCCCGGCGGTGGCAGATCAGTATCAAGCTGATACGGAAGAACTAAATGTTCTCATCGTTGAGGATGAACCTGATTTCCAATCTTTGATACAGACGATCCTGCACGAGGCCGGTTACCAGACGGAGATCATCGATAACGGCAAAGAAGCGATTGACCTGCTGCAGATGACATCTTACGACATCATCCTGCTCGATTGGAACTTACCCGGGATGCAGGGCATCGAGGTGTGCCGCAACGTTCGCCGCTGGTCTAACATCCCGATATTGATGGTAACCTCGCACACCAGCATCGAAGAACTGATCACCGCACTCGACTCCGGCGCGGATGACTATATCACCAAGCCGTTCCAATCGGATGAGCTTCTCGCGCGTATGCGCGCCGTGCTGCGCCGCAAAGAAGCCTTTTTCGAAGAAGATCGTGATCAGATAAGCTCCGGAGGGATCTTGATCAATTTTGACTCTCAGGAAGTCTGGAGTCACGGGAAGCATGTTGAATTGACCCCCACCGAGTTCAACCTCTTTGCGTACCTGACCCGCAATGATGGACAGGTGCTCACGTACGATCAACTGCTCGATCATCTCTACGGGCCGGATGAAGCGCGCAAACGCCATGATTTATTTGTGCATATCAGCCGCTTGCGCAAGAAACTCGAACCAGATCCGGACGAGCCGCGCTATATCCTAACCCGGTGGGGCGTCGGCTATATGTTCAAATCAGAATAAGTTGCTTGCCTCCAGGACGAGTTTTTAGTCGTTCTGGTAACTTACCTGGATGAATTGCATCTAAAGAATCGTGAACCATACGCATCACCAAGGGGTAAGTACACAGAAATCGGCGCTAATTCAACGCTTTACCGTCGCTGACGTTGACAAAACAGCGCAAAACCGACACAAAAAATTAAGAATCTATTAACGCTTTTCTTTTATGATAAGGGAGCGTTGATACTCAGGCTCGCATCTTTTCTTCAAGAAACAACCCGGACCAGGGTGACCCCTTTTGAGAGCCTAGATATTGTATGATGATAATAGACACCCCATCCCATGTGGATGGTAGGAGGTTTGTTGCAAGGTGACGATGGATAAACAATTTCTGGAAGCACATCAAATCAATCCCGCCGAGTGGGAGAGCTTGGCCGAGGAAGAACAGCAGGCAATTCAGGAACTGCTGCAGCTTGGCGAGGAGCAGGGTTTTATCACCTACGATGACATCCTCGCAGTGTTCCCTGAATCGGAGAGCGCTATCCCCATGATCGAACGTGTTTATGATGCGCTGCTCAACGCCGGTATCGAGTTCTTGGGCGAGGAAGAGTTGAGCGCAAAGCGCGAGAAAATGCAGACGGATGACGCCTCCGATAAACAAGAAACGGATGAGGCCGGTTCCGCTGAAGTCAGCGGGATCGAGGCGATCGACTCTGGAGATACTGTCGGGCTATATTTGAGCACGGTCGGACGTGTACCGTTGCTCACGCGCGACGAAGAGGTCGAGCTTGCCAAACGCATCGAGCGCGGTCGCAACGCCCGCAGCGAACTGGCCGGCGGCCCTGTTTCCGAAGAACGCCGTCAGCTTCTTGAAGCCTTGATCGAGGACGGTATGGCGGCACGCGAGCACCTGATCATGGCAAATTCCCGCCTGGTGATCAGCGTGGCGAAAAAATACGTCGGGCGCGGTGTGCCGATGCTGGATCTGATTCAGGAAGGGCATGTCGGATTGATGCGCGCCGTGAAGAAATTCGACTACCGCCGCGGTCATAAGTTCTCCACATATGCGACCTGGTGGATCCGACAGGCCGTAACCCGATTGGTCGCCGACCACGGTCGAACGATCCGCATCCCGGTGCACATGGGCGATCGTATCAACCGCCTGCTGCGCACACGCCACAAATTGACCCAGGAACTGGGACGGGAACCTAAACGTGAGGAGCTTGCCTCCGCACTGGACATCTCCCCAAACGACGTCGACTACATGCTGCGCGTCGCTCAGCGCCCATTATCTCTCGAGCGCCCGACCGAGATGGACGGTGACGCCGTGATCGGTGACTTCATCCAGGATGATGAAGCACCCGCACCTGAAGAACTCACCGTTCAGGAGATACTCGAAGAGCGCATCCACGAGGTGCTCGAAGAACTGCCTCACCGCGAGGCGCTCGTGCTGCGTCTGCGCTACGGGCTCGAATCTGGCAAAGTGCACACCCTTAAGGAGATCGGCGAGAAGATGGGCATCACGCGTGAACGTGTGCGCCAGATCGAAGCCCAGGCTCTGCGCCGACTGCGCCATCCCGGCCTGCGCCGCGAACTGGTCGACTTCATGGGATCCTGAAGGACCGCATCACATTTTGATGAAAATCCCAAGGGCACGGCGCTGCCGTGCCTTTTTTATTCGGGATAGGTGCTTTGGGAATGGGCTATATGGCAAATCTGGCACTCAGGCACCTGGTCAATCGGGAAAAATCAAATTCAAATCGTAAGGAAGATCGGCAGGTAGCCGCTACGGAACACGTGATAACGAGAACGTACGTGCGTATTACTGCAGGAGTATCAACGATCAATCTGCCTGATCGGGGCGACTCAAGACATCGATGTCTGGGCATAGGCTCGTCATTTCCAGGCCGTTTTGGTTTCCCGGCGATTGGAACCCTCCGCGTTTCTGCGATTATGGATCAACACCAACCCTCGGCTCCACGCTTTGCCCTGCGCCCGGACCAAATGACGCTGACGGATTGGAGCCTCCGCATACTACCCGGTTCATGCTGACCAGGGCTACCAGAGCCTCTCGTGCCTCGACACCTCTCTACAACGCAAGAATTTAGATAGTTATTGCCGTCGATTCCGATGATTCCTTAAGAATCTATCGTTATCCTTTTATTCGTAATGTCAGCCGTTACGCTGACTATAGAAAAAGTTCACAGGTGAGATCCCTGTATTGGTATCCCAAGGAGGAACAAAATGGAAAACACTCGTAGAAACGGCAGCAACGCAACTGGAGCGTTCATCTTAGGATCATTGATGGGTGGCGCAGCAGGCTTTATTTACGCCATGCTATCCGCACCTCAATCTGGTGAGGAGACGCAGGCTGAAATTCGCGAGCGTGCGACGGCCTTTAAAAATGAAGCCAATAATCGCCTTGAGACTGGGCGAAGCACAATCAAGAAATCGATAGACGAACAGCGTCTCGCAATTGCCGATTGGCTTGAACAGGGTGCGGACATGCTGGATCAGGGTGCCAAGGAAGTCCAGCCTTAATATCCACTGAACGCCCATGAGCTTGGGGCTAGCATGAGCACGGTTGTTGCTGGGATAGGTTGACAATTAGAGGCGGAGATCCTATCATCATATGATCTCCCCGATTGTCAATCTGCCCAGCGGTAGACGTCAACTCGATGTTCTAAGGGAGGGCTCTCCTTGCGATTGAGCGGGCCGGGTATGGCGCCCGCGATTCGGGGAAGCAAGGGCCCTTCCCTTTGATTCATTATCAACTGGCGCAAGATCGCGGATGCTGCAATGCTGCAGCATAAATAGAAAGAGGTGAACCAGGTTAGAAGCCCAAATGTATGGATGAAAAAAGTGTATTGCTCGTTGAATCAAATATTAAACTCAGACAGGTGATCGCAGCCAGCCTCGAAAATAAGGATTGGCGCGTTCTCGAGGCTTCATCAGGAGCATTCGCCGAGGAACTGCTGATGCGGGAGAAACCAGATATGCTGGTCGTCGAACATCTCCCCCGCTCAGAAGCAGATGCAGCCATCATCGACGCTTACCGTGCTGAAGATCAGCATAATGGCTACGTCGTTCTGACGGTACTCGATCGTCCATCAAAGAATTGGATTGCGAAACACCAACCCGACGCAATTGTTTATAAGCCTTTCGATGTCCGCTATCTAGAACGGCGGATGAAACAGATTATCCAGGAGAAGGGTGGGGATGGCACCTAAGGGAAAATCCACGAAGTCCAAGGCAAAAGGCTCGAATGGTGAGCTGGCAACAGGCGATTGGGTCGTACACCTCGCCCACGGCATCGGGCAGGTAACCGCGATAGAATCCAAACTGGTCAACGATGAGGAAAAAGATTTCTATCGCATCGAGACCGAAGACAGCACCTTGTGGCTTCCAGTCGGAACTACCCTTGATGAACGCATCCGGCCCGTCGCTTCGCAGTCCAAATGGAAATCCATCCTTCGGCTGCTCAAGAAACCTGCGAAGCAGATGGAAACAGCTCACCAGAAACGCAAGAAACGCATCCGGGACGCCACATTGGACGGATCGCTGCAGTCGACCGCCAAACTCATTCGCGATCTCTGGGGGCGCAAAAGTGAACGGACTTTGAACGAAACCGAATCAAGGGCGCTGAAACGTCTGACCGAGCGTTTCGTTAAAGAGTGGGCCTTGAGCATGGAGATCACGGAAGAAGAAGCGCGTCAGAGTTTCCATCAAATCGTGATGGATTCTGAAGAACTATAATTGCGCTCACGCCGTCATTCCGTCTTGTAAATCGGTCAAAAAAACAACCTTAAGGAGGTAACACCAGAACCAGTATGGATAAACCTATTCCAGAGATAAAGGACCCGGTCGAGGAGAACGATCAAGCTCCAGAGACCATGGAAGAACTGCTCGAAAAATACGATTACCGTCCACCACGACGTGGTGAGTACATCGAGGGAGAGATCATCTCTGTTGAGGAAGATTCACTCTTAATCGACGTAGGCGGCAAGCACGACGCCGTTGTGCCTCGGAAAGACCTCAGCCAGCTAGAAGATAAAGATCTCGACAACCTTGAGCAAGGCGACCGCTTGCCTGTACGTGTCATGCGGGCGCCACGCCGCAGTGGCGAACTGATCGTTTCGGTGAGCAAAGGGCTCGCCCAGGAGGATTGGGATAAAGCCGAGGAGCTGCTCGAAAAAGGGGAGGAGACCGAACTTAAAGTCATCGGCCGCAACCGCGGCGGTGTCGTCGTCGAATTCGGCTACCTCGAAGGTTTTGTGCCGAATTCACACTTGCCTAATGCACGCCGCACGCAATCCACCTCCGACCTGAACGAAACCAAGAATGAAATGGTCGGCGACAGGATGCTCCTGAAGGTCATCGAGGTAGACCGCAACCGCAACCGGCTGATCCTCTCGGCGCGCGCTGCCGAGAAAGAACGCCGCGTCCGCCGGCTGCAGGAACTTGAAGAAGGCTCGGTCGTGACCGGGACAGTCGTAAACCTCACAGACTTTGGCGCGTTTGTCGCGCTAGATGGTGTCGACGGACTTATTCACAAGTCGGAACTTAGCTGGGACAACGTTGAAGACCCATCTTCGGTCGTCAGTGTAGGCGACGAGGTTGATGTCAAGGTCAAGGACGTTGATGTCGAACGTGAACGCATCAGCTTGAGCCTCAGGGCGCTGCAGCCCAGCCCATGGGATGAGATCGAAGAGAAGTATAACGAAGGCGACCTTGTAGAAGGCACCGTCTCAAACGTTGTTAACTTTGGCGCGTTCGTCACCCTGCCGGAAGGCATCGAAGGCCTGATCCACTCCAGCGAGATGGAAATCATCGGGCCAGGCACGCCTGAGGACGTTGTGCAGGTCAGCGACGACGTGCTTGTCCGTATCGTAAGCATTGAGCCCGACCGTCACCGCATGGCGTTGAGCATGAAACGCGTGACCTACGACGAACAGCTAGAGTGGATGGAGAACCGCGCAGCGGAGGCCATCGCTGAGGAAACAGGGGAAGCCGAGATCGAAGTGCCCGAAGACGAGCTGACGGAAGAGGCCGAGGTCGAAGCTGAAGCCGAACAGCCCGAAGACGAGCCGACGGAAGAGGCCGAGGTCGAAGCTGAAGCTGAACAGCCCGAAGACGAGCTGACGGAAGAGGCCGAGGTCGAAGCTGAAGCCGAACAGCCC
>CBFDDM010000096.1:0-12193 GCA_965603565.1 uncultured Anaerolineales bacterium
AGTATTATGGACCAACGTCGATCAACACCTGAGCGCTCGAAGATCTGCCCTTTCCATCCTCGACCCAGTAGGTAAATTTATCGCTTCCCGTAAACCCACCTGCGGGGACATATCTGAAGCTCCCATCGGCACTCAGATCGATTGTGCCGTGAGCAGGTTTCTGATCCAGCACCGCAACAAGATTATCTCCATCCGCGTCGAAATCATTTGCCAGAATACCCGGAGCATCGACGATTAGTTCTGGTTCTGCCAGGATGCCGTAACGATCTTCGACCGCAACGGGCAAATCTTCAAGCGGTTCTATGGTCAATGTGACCCGAACGCTGTTTGACGTTTTGGAACCATCTGTGGCTTGATACGTGAAACCATCCTCTCCAAAATAGTCCGGCTGTGGAGTGTAAACAAACGAACCATCTCGGGCTATATCGAGAGTACCGTGCGATGTCGTTTCAACCAAGATCAAGCTAAGATCCGTGCTGTCAACGTCAGTGTCATTTTGCAGGACGCCTGGCTGGGAGATCGTGAGGCTGCTGTCTTCCATCAGGTTGTAGCTGTCTGCAATTGCCTGCGGTGCGTCATTCACTGGAGCGATGGTCAGGGTGACAATTGCTGATGACCGATCTCCGTCCCGATCTGCAATCGTATACGTGAACGAATCTTCACCAGAATAATTTTCTTCTGGTGTATAGCGAATAGTGTTTCCTGCAATGACGGCAGTTCCGTTGCCTGGTGCTCCAATCGTGATTATTTCTATGGGAATATCAGCGAGATCGCGGTCGTTCGCCAGAACATCTATGTCGACCACTACATCCTCATCGGTTTGCACATCGTCGTCCACTGCCGACGGTAGAAAGTTTTCGCTTCGGATCGTTATGATGACCATCGTCTCGCTGGAAGAGAGCTGTCCGTCACTGGCCTGGTAGGTGAAGCTATCAACTCCTGAGAAACCGGTTTCAGGTCGGTAGTTGAAAGCACCATTCTCATGGAGGTCCAGTTCACCATGTGCTGGCCCTGACATTTCAACCGCGATGAGTGGGTCGCCATCTGGATCGCTATCATTCTCAAGCACCCCGGGATCCAGAATGCTGATCGCGGTATCGATGAAGGTTTCATATGCCTCGCTGTTTGCGCTGGGTGCGCGATTCGCTGGGCCGATTTTGACCCATTCGAATTCGATCCGGGCGTTGCCCCGGTTCTCGTAGTACAGAACCTGAAGTCGATGTGTGCCGCTGATCTCCCGCTCAACGCTGTAGGTCTCGGACGCCGAGGCATTATGCCATTCGTCAATCAATAAATCATCATCCAGGTAGAAGCGTACACCGTCATCGGATAGGGCGGAAAAGCGGTATTTTCCCGCTTCGAAGTTGACGGAACGTGTCCAGCTGGCCGAGAAGTCGTCGGCCGGGATGCCCAATGCAGGTGAATGGGAACCCCAGTTGAAATCAAGTTCCGAAGCTGGCTCGACCAGTGCCCATCTGCTGTCACGCTCGCGGTTGAACCAGAAGCGTCCGACCCACTGGCTGGTGTCGTCTGTCGTCACCTTCTTCCATGACAGCTTGATTTCCGCATCGCCGCTTCTTTCGTAATACTCGATCCTGATCGAGTGCTTCCCGCTGACCATCGCCAGGTCGACGGATTCCCGATTGCTGTCTGAATCGGTCCACTCATCAATCACCAGCCGGTCATCGACCCAAAGCCTTACGCCATCATCGGATGCGACGGAGAAACGGTAAATCCCAGCGTCGAAGTTGACGGTGCGCGTCCAGCGTGCTGAGAAGTTGTCGTTGGGTAGCCCCTGGGCCGGTGCACCTCGCCCCCAGTCAAAATCCACATTTCTATCATTGCGGACCAGATCAGGGCGGCCTTCAAGCGTGCGGTTTTCGAAGTATTCGCCTCTCCACTCGGTAATTACAGGTGTGGGCTCTGGTCCGACCTTGATCTCGACCCAGACGGGTTCGTTGAAGGCTGGTCCGGTTCCAAAAAGCTCACCTGCGGGGCTGCGCATCATCCAGTAGCTCTGATAGGTACCTGAAACTTCGGGCGCCTGCATGTCAACACTCATGTCCATCATGACGCCGGGAGCGACCTGCGCTGGGATCTGGACCGAGTCCTCCGCGCCAAGTTGATAGCCACTCACGAAGACCCAGGAATAGGCACTGGACCATGTGCAGGTGCCTTCATTACGAATGCGCCATACCTTTTTAAAGTTGGTGCCCGGATCGACACGCTTCCCGTCCGTGATAGTCACGTCTTCGACCAGGCTGAAGCGGTTCGTGCATGATTGAGCCGGAGTCGACGTCGGAGTGGACACGGGTGGTGTCACTTGATCTGTGGATACCCAGACAAACTGCAGGTCCTGACGATCCTCTCCAGGTCCAAGCGCAATGGTATAAGCCGTCGAGCGATCGGAGGCCAGAGCATCAGGGTGCTGCCATCGGCCAGTCATTGCATCGCCGGCATGGGCGGTCACACAATAGAACCCGGGCTGTAAGTCGGAGAAACTAAAGGTTCCATTCTGATCCGTTCGAAGTGAGGCGAACCCAAACGAAGGGCATGGGCCTTGACCAAGGGAAACTACCAGGTCTCTCAGCCCTCGAACGGCCGACGGTTGTCCGTCACTAGTATTTTGTGTTGTGCCCGGGGTGACGGTAGGACAAATCCCTTCGGAGAGACATTCGTCCAGCCATATCTGACCACGAATGCTGGCAGGTGGCGCGCCAGGTGATCCCGTGGGCGTCGCTCTCTGAGCAGGTGCGAATTGGCAGCCGGTAAAGAGAGCCGCGCTGGATATTAGCAGCAAGACCTTAGGGATATAACTGGATTCGAGCTTACGTCGAATCGAGTTTAGCATCTGGAATAATGATTTCCTCTTCATCGTCTTTACCTTCCGGGAGGTCAATGACATGCCGCCCGAGTGTTTGAGATTTTGTAACCATCCGGATCGGATGAGCGGTAGAGACGCTCACTTTCCTGCCTGACTAGATCGGCGGATTTACGCAAGGCGTTTGCCCGCATTGAGCGCGATTGTTCAAGCACGCTGCGCATCTCTTCATCCTTCAGTATAGGATTTTCAATCACCCAATATAGCAGAGAAAGAATTCCTAGCATCACTGAGATTGCAAATACCGCTTGGATGATCAATAAGGTGTTCGGTTCCACGTTCATCTTTCATCACTCCCTCATTCAGGACGTCACACAGGTCGAAATTGTTCCCGGATGACTTTTATGTACAAACGAGCGACCTGTTAGCACCGGATCTGGCTTATAAAAGCCTTCACCGATATGCTCCATTCTGAGCTAGCCACATTACATGGCTATCACGAGCCCGTTACAGTAATGCAACAGGCTCGGCGAACGGAGTTTAACCTCGGGAAGTCGTATCCAATTTAAGCGATTATTGTCCGGCTTTAATCCGGTATCAGACGGGTTCGGACCTATTCCGTAGCCTGAACTGGGACCTGGCCAGGTGGCAGGTAACCCTGGATGGGCAATAGGCCTGTTGCTACCGTTAATGCCTCGATTGCCAGAAGAGTGTGGTTTGCCTGGAAAATGATGAAGGACGGGAGGCTAGACGCTTCGATTCAGGAAAGCGGCGGATCACTTGATCGTGAACGTGCTGGCGCTTTTCTCAAAGGTTGGGAGTTCCGCTTCGAATTTCGACCTCAGCGTTTGATACCCAAGTGAATATGCCTGACCCTCGTGGAGAATGATGTAGAGAAGCTGCCGGCCATCTCGGTCTTGCTCGGGATCGTGCACTTCGATAATGAAGCGCCCCATTTCGTAGGGAGCTTCTTCAATAACTTGTCTCGAGAGCACGCGGAAGTCACCCTCGATATTCTGCAGTGATTGCTGCATCGCAAACTCAAGCGTCAGGTTGGAGGGCTCGCTGGCCAACACGACACTGGTGATGAAATCATCATCGAAAGCAATTAAGAAGTCGAAATCGAAAGCGCCTTCGAGTTCCTCGGAGGTGAAACCGACTTCGGTTGGCGCGATTTGAAGCCCCTCGCCGCTTATATCTTCCAGACCCTCAAACGTCTCGCCAAAACCTTCCATCAGCCCTTCGAGCATCGCCACCAGGAGTTCACCCATGCCCTCGCCAAAATCGAAAACCTGATAACTATCAGGGACACGGAGTTTCGCGTTGGTCGATTCGATCCACTTCCATCCTTGCCAGTTCTGATTGATGCTGGCGGGGGTGACGATATCTGCCGGCACCGGGGTGAAAGTCTCCAGGGCTTGAATTGGTGCGCTGGTAGCGGTATCTATGGCTGGAGAGGGTGTGTTGGTTAACGGTCGGGGCGTTGCGCTGGGTGTTGGTGTCCATGTTGGCGGCAATTCAAACGGCGTGTCGGAGGAGGCCAGCGTGGTAGATTCACCAGCTGACACGGCAGTCTCGGCAGGATCGAGCGTTGGTTCGACCGCAGGCGCGGCATCACAAGCAGCCAGGAGTGCGGCCGTGCATGTGATTATTGTGAGGATCTTCGTGGTTTTCATCAATCGGTCTCTTAACTGCCTTGAGCCTCCATGGTTGTTTGAATGATTATAGACCGAGCCGCTTCAGATAGACTAAGATCCCGGGTGGAGCAAGCCAATTGTAAGCTTTATTTTCCCCCCTTTTGCGGTGGTTGTTTATGGACCTCTGGCACTGATTTTAGCGCCCACAAACTGAGCAGCGCGACTGCGGCGGCGAGAATAAACAGGCCGTCATAGCCTAGATACGCGCCGGGTTTTAGTGCGTTAAGGCTGTCGATACCCGGACCTGCGAGGCGGCTGAGTGCACCCGCACCTGCGGTGGCGAGGTTGGTCAAGCCCAAAAATTTTCCTCCCTCACCAGTCGGAGCATGGTCATTCGCGAGCGCCCAATTGGCGCTTATAAACAGCCCGATGCCTGCACCTATCACGCTTCCGAAAATCAAAATGGCTGTGGCACTGTTGGCCAGCATCATCAGCAAATTGCCAATCGCGACCAGAAGCACTGCGACGATGTGCAACGGCTTGCGCCCGAACCGGTCGGATACATAACCGGCTACGAGCGAAAAACCGATCAAAGAAAGAACGATCGTCGCCAGCAGATCTCCTGTCAGTTTGACCGGATCAGGTACTGCAAGGGTGTCGCGAATGTAGTACTGCGCGAAGGTCTGGACGCCGTAAACACCGGTAAGAAAAAGCAACCTGGAGAGGATCAAGCGGCGGTAGGCCTGCCGGTCCTTAAGCGCCCCAAACGCAAAATCGAACGGTTGCCGTTCTTCAGTGGATTGCTCTGTTCCATGCGGCTTTTCACGGACGCCGAAGAGCGTGAAAAGGCTGCCGAGTACAAGAAATGCCGCTACCGTGCCGAAAGCGAGCGGGACATTCTGCATGGTGAGGATGCGCCCGATAAGCAGCGAGGAGACCACCAGGCCGGCCATATCGAAGAGATTCTTGATGCCGCTGGCCATTCCCATTTGGTCGAGCGGCACCCGGTCATGCATCAGCCCCTGAGCAGGGCCGTGCGCCAGGTTGGAGGTGAACTGCAAGCCGATATAGCCGAGTGCCAGAAGCGGAAGGCCGCCGGCATACGCCAGAACTGCCAGGAAAAACAAATCGAACAACGTTCCAAAAGCGATCCATGGTCGTCGGCGCCCGAAGCGCGAACCCCAGCGATCGCTGAGTGATCCGGAAAGCGGTTGAACGAGCATGGCGACAATCAGCCCGGTAAATGTCAGCAGCCCGAGCACCGTGTTCTTGCGGGCGTCGGCGACAAACTCAAGTAGGACCGCTGGGAGGATGAGAACATGCAGACTGTTCCACATAAAGGAAAGGCCAACCCAATAGGTGTTCAGGTTGATGAGTTCGAAAGTTGTCGCACGTTTTTGCATGCTGAACCTCAGGTGATGGAATAGGGACCGCGCAGTCGATTGGGCAGGCATGCCGCGATTGCCCTCATCGCTTGATCCGCGACAGCGTGGTCTAGATCGGATTGTTTTCGGTCAGGCAAGAGGGGAGCCGTGATCGGCCCAAAATGAATGCAAAGTGACCCTGCTTGTTCATATACGCCGACCGGCAGCCACTTGATGCCGCTTTTGGCAAGGTGCGCCAGGAGTCTTCCGGCGCCTTCGGGAGGACGCTGCAGCTGTCCCGTGCCGGAATCGTAACCCTCGGGCGCAAGTCCGATGAGCGGCTGTGTTCTTGTGTTGCTGTAATGGATCAGCGCTCTCACCGCCGCGGCGCGCTTTTCCGTTTCTTCTGCTTTGGGCGGCATCGACGGCATGGATGTGAAGCCATATACAAGGGCAATCCGGCGTAGGAGCCAGCGCGATATTGGCGTTATGGTGGACGAGCGCAGTCGATCGTCGTAAACCCAACCGGATGTGACCACCCAATGCAGATCAAATGGAAGCACAGATGAAATTGCCAACGCGATCCACCAGGCCTGGAAACCGGGGCGGTTGTAATGGTTCACCATTAGAACCAGCCCTTCTGGCGGTGCTTGCGGGATATGGCCTGATACGGTGGGAGCAGGGTGCACACCGGCGAGCAGCGCTCGAGCGTCGTCGCGGAAATTGCGCTTCGTCTTCATAACGAACGAGATCAACATGGCGGCAACCGGGCGAATTAGAAGCCGGTATTGGGGAAGTGCCTGCCGCGACGTTTCGGATCGGATTTGTTGATCCTGCAATTTATCGTTCGACGTAGCTATATTCAGGCTCTTTCAACGAAGGCTCTGCGTTCTGGAAGATCGATCGGTAGGCGATCACCGCTATGGCGATATATGCGAGCGTCTTGGGGATCATGAGCATCCCCAGGGCCGGGGCGCGCTGAACGAAAAGGATAACAGGGGCATAGAAGGCGTAGGATACGAGAATCATGGCGCCGATCCAGACAAAGGGCCGGTCCTTTTCGCGGACGGCATCACGCAGGATCAGGTAGGCAACGCCGAGTCCAAGCACAACAAGTGGGAGGTTGCGCCACAGCGACCAGGGCTGCTGTGGGACGGTCAGGTTCCACTGGTTCTGTGGAAAAGCCATGATGATGAATCGCATCAGAGTTGCGGCCAGCAGGATGCCCCCAATTGGACCAAGCCGTCTTTCATAGCGCGAGGACCATATGAGCAGCATCACCACATAGAACATTGTCACCGTAATGGCGGTGGAAAGCGCGCCGAGTCCTACCAGTCCGAACTCTATTCCAAGTAATGATATCGTCGCTTCGAGATCACCGATCGCGTACGCCCAGACACGGAACCCGACGTGTCCCGTATCGCCGAGCGCGAGCAGGCTAAACGCCAGGATGAAGTAGCGTGCCACACGTAAATCTTCGGGCTTAACTTTTCCGAGCCGGCGAGTCATCGCGAAAATGAGCCCGAAGATCGTCAGCAGATATAAGATATTGAAAAGTATCTCTACCCACATTAGCAGGGCATCTGACATCAGAATAACCTCTCATTTGCTTCGGCACGCATCTTTGGCAGAATTCATGAATCCACGGGTGCCTTTATGATACATTCTTTCCGTGTTATGAGAAATTTACGATCGTCAGCAGTCTACATCCTCGTTCGTCATCCCGGCGCAGGTGGCCGGGATGGACACAGAAGCTTTTCTAAACACGGCGCAAGTGCTGCAAGTTCTATCCGGCCGCTCGAACTCATGCATAATTAGTGAAGATCTGAACAAATCAAATAGAATTAACATAGAAAGTTCGCTCGATTGCAGTTTTGCCACTTGCGAAACCTCGGTCAAATTGCAGCCCCGAGGGATGTCTTTGAAAAGTATCGGAGATGAGTATCATATGGGTCAGCAGCGGCTTAAAGGTGAAATTCATCTGGTAACGGGAGCGACGTCGGGCATTGGTCGTATAGTGGCACTCGAGCTCGCAAAGTTGGGCGCCGGTGTCATCGTCGCCAGTCGAAGTGAGACGAAGTGTGCCGCAACAGTCGAGTGGATCATCGAGCGAACTCAGAACTCCGTGGTTGATTACGCTGTTGTTGATCTCGCGGATCTGGAGGATATTCGCCGTTTTACGGATCATATACAAGATCGCTACAAACGCCTTGATGTGCTCATCAATAACGCCGGCGGTTTCTTTTTAACCCGTAAGGAGAACAGCACAGGCATAGAGATGACGTTTGCTCTGAATCACCTGGGATACTTTTCAACGTCTCTGCTGCTCCTGGATCTACTGCAGAAGAGCACACCGGCGAGGATTATCAATGTATCTTCGGGTTCTCATCGAAACTCACAAATGCATTTCGATGATATTCAGTTCGAGAGGCGTTACCGTCCCTTTGAGGCGTATGGTCAATCCAAATTGGCAAACATCTTATTTACCCAAGAGCTCGCTCGCCGTCTGGATCCTTCGAGGGTGACTGTGAACGCGCTTCACCCGGGGTTTATTGCAACAGATATCGCCTCGGACAACGGACTGATCGGAACGATCGTCGCGCCGCTTATGCGGCTTTTCGCCAAGAGACCGGAAGAGGGCGCTGAAACTCCGGTCTACCTTGCGTCAGCCGATGAAGTAGAGGGCGTGACCGGAAAATACTTCGTGGATTGTGAATCGATCCCCGCCGCACCACATAGCTACGACGAGCAAGCCGAGCGGCGCTTGTGGGAGATCAGTCTTGAACTGACCGGGCTGGATGACCCCACATAGCCTTCTTTGATCAGGCCTCCGACGATCGATCAACAACTGGTAAGCATTTCTCAAGCCATAAGCCTGGGTTGTTCTGCCCCCATTTCCTATATAAACGAATAAAGAAAACCACTACCCTTAAGTCTGCGGGTTGTGAATTCGTGCTGCTGGCATGGATTCTGCAATAGTATGGGCGCATGATGCGGTCATACTGCAACATTCAGCGCTGCCATAGCGCTGAGGAAGTGAGACGATTCGTTGGTATCAAGGGTTTGAGGCAACAAATATGGAAACGACAACGGAAGTAAGACTTAAACCAGAAACAAAGTTGAATTCCAGCGGGTTGAGCGTCCTGATCGTTGAGGATGAGCAAGCGAATATCGCTGTTATCCAGCAGATTCTGGAGTTGATGTTGGGCATCGAAGATGTCTATGCTGCCCAGGATGGACACGAAGGAATCCGTCTGGCTTACGAACTGCAGCCCGATGTGATTTTGATGGATCTGAGCCTGCCCAAATTGAACGGGTGGGAGGTTACGCGTTCGCTTAAAAGCAACCCACGGTTTAAAGATGTCCCCATCCTGGCGCTCACCGCTCACGCAATGGTGGGCGATCGCGAGAAAGCACTCGCGGCTGGATGCGATGACTATTTTGCCAAGCCTATCGAAGTCGATGAGTTTGTAAATTTCTTGCAACCCTATCTCGCAATAGCTCGAAACTGAGAATAAGAAGTCATCGATGGTGGAACAAGCGGACCCATTTTCAACCCTATCGCCGTATGAACAGATGGAGATCAGCCGCAGAAAGCGGCTGGTCCTCGGAGTCTGCACCAGATCCACATACTACTCCATCGGCCTCATCATTCTTACGAGCATATTCCTCCTATTCCAATTCTCGTGGCATTTGCTCGCAGCGGTGATTTTATTTATCGGCATTCTTCCCATCATTCACCTCACTCGAAAACTTGCGCTCAGCGGGCGTCCGGATGCCGGCAGCCATCTGTTTGTTACCTACTTGATTGTCGTCATTTTCGTCAATGCTATGCTGGTGGATGGATTTATGGGGTTTCTCGTGCCAGGGTATTTGGTGCTGGTTATCACATCGGGAATGATCCTGCCGCCCATCCGCAGTTTTCAAATAGCCGGCGTTGCAAGCGCGCTTTACCTGCTTTCACAGGTGCTGATTACATTCGATCTTAACCGTGTGGAATTGCCAACTGCGATGGCCGAACTGATCACGACTATCCTCGTGGTCCTATCCTATCTGGTCGTGGCAATTACCACCGAGCTTTCGACAAGGGATTTGCGCAGAGCGTTGAGTGAAGCGACGAAAGGGTTGATGAGCTCGAATCTCGAATTGGAGAAAGCCAGCGAGATGAAGTCGCAGTTCACCGCACGTACGACCCACGAGCTGCGTACGCCGTTGAGCTCGATCATCGTTTTTGCGGATCTGGCATTGCGAGAAGCATACGGACCACTCAATCAACAACTCAGGGAAGCGCTGGAATTCGTCGTAGGCAGCGCCCGCAGGTTAAAGACGATCATCAATAACATCCTCGACCTATCCAAGATTGAGGCCGGAGAGCTTTCGTTGGATCTTTGTCCAATTGAAATCAGGGCGGTCCTGGATACTCAGGCCGAAAAATTATCATCCCTGGCGGAAAGCAAGGGACTGCAATTTCAATATGTCCTTTCAGCTGATCTACCCGCACTTATGGTGTGTGATGAAGAACGCATCAAGCAGATTATCGAGAATTTGATCACCAATGCGATCAATCACACGCCGGTTGGCTTGGTGGAGCTGCGCATTCTTCGTCCGGATGAGCGCCATTGGCAGATTGTCGTTCGGGACACGGGCAAGGGCATCCCCTACGAATACCAGAAGTTCATCTTCGAGCCATATTATCAACTTGAACCAGTGCCCGGGACGCTGAAGAGCACCGGCTTGGGGCTCGCCATCACGCGGCATCTTGTTGGTTTGATGGCCGGCGAAATCGAGCTCGAAAGCCGATTAGGCCACGGGACAACGGCAACCATCACGCTGCCGCTTCTTACCCATGAAACTGACATCGAGAAAGCGTGGACTCTGCTGATCTCTGATTGATCCCACAACATGCCATATTAGGGGGACAGCGAGCCTTCAAAATGCCTGCGCAAGCACGCGCTGACCTGCTGGCAGAGTTCGTTTTTTCATATCTATCAAACGCCCGTCGGCTTTTTGTCATGATTCGGGTTGCCTGCAGAGATGCTCATTCCAGGACCAACTACAAGCGCGATTTGGCGAAAACCCATATTCATGCGAACATACTCTGGTTCCAAATACCGAAGTCTCGAGGTGACCCGTGCGACGAATCAGAGCCTGGTTGAGGATATTGTCGGCAATCGGTCCAGCGATGTTGGCCGGACGAAAGGGGGATTTGATTTTTCGATTTTATATCCTGAATGCGCTCGAAAATGTTGGCTTCTTTGATTACCTTGAGGAACCACGCGCGTATGGTGATATTCTGGCAGAGTTCGGCTTTATTGATTCTGAGTATACGCGTGAAATGCTCATACTGATGTCGATGGATCGAGAAAATCCGGTCATCCATGAAGACGGAGTCTATCGGCGCAATCCTGAAACCGAGATTCCGACATTGGATCAAGTTCTCTCGCAGGTGCCCAAGAGAATCCACGAGCTTACACTCGTTGGAGAGGGCATGCATAAAAATATCCTCGAACGGCTGCGTGAAGATTATCGCGAGGTGGAAGATATTTTTGTCCGTGACGAAAAGCGGCTTGTTGAAAAATTCAATACGTTATTGGGCAGCAAAACGTATTCTGCGATCCGCAAGGCCAGTTTCGATAATCTGCCAAAATCCGAATTGCGATGGCTGCAGGGCAAACATTTGCTAGAACTGGGGTGTGGCAATGGCGTCGAAACAGCGGAAATCTGGCTCTACACAAACGGCAAGGTAGATATCACCGGCGTTGATCTCGTCCCGGATATGGTCGAACTGGCAAGGAAGCAGTTTGAAACCTATCTGGATGAACTTGACGGTGATCACGCTGAAGTTTCCCCGGAGAATCACCCCGATTTTGAAGTTGGCAATATCATGTCTCTGCAGTATGAGCCCGATAGCTTCGATGCATGTTACTCGATGCTGGTTATGCATTGGGCCGCCGAACCGAAGGATGTCGTGCGGGAAATGATTCGGGTCGTCAGGCCGCAGGGCTTGATTTTCGGAGCCCAACCGATCAAACCGTATGTCAATCCTTACCTGGACATGCTAATCCGCAGTTCGCGCAACTCGTACGGCTTCTTCTGGAAGGACGATTTCGTGCAGTGGTTTCGGGAATTTGGGCTGGAAATTGAGATGGGAACCCCGGCTGGCATATTTCGTGTAAGGAATACAAGGGAAGCGACCGAATTAGCGATGAGGTAAGTCAGCGTGGACAGGGTGTTCAAAGAAGTTGCCCCGAGTAATCCGACCTTTCATGAGGTCGAAAAAGCGCGACGCGAGCGCCTTGTGCGCAGCGTATATAAAGTCACGCTCGGATTCATCGCCCCTTTCCTCAGTTTTTTAATCATCGTCATGCTTC
>CBFDDM010000097.1:0-11621 GCA_965603565.1 uncultured Anaerolineales bacterium
GACGTGGGCCGCGAGAACACGCTTTATATCCATGCCACCTGGTTGCCCTATATAGGCGCAACGGCCGAGCTCAAGACCAAACCGACGCAGCACTCTGTGCGCGAGCTGCGATCGATAGGTATCCAACCGGACATCATCGTGGCGCGCGCCGATCACCCCATGGGAGCGGAACTGCGCGAGAAAATCGCCCTTTTCTGTGACGTAGAGGCTCGCGCTGTGATTCCCTTATCGACAGCAGAAGTGCTTTATGAGGTCCCACTATTGCTCGAGCAAGAAGGTGTGGGTGAGTTTGTGCTCGGACGGCTCGGCCTCGAATCCCGGCAGAAGCCCGATTGGAGAGAATGGCAGAGCCTGGTGGCACAGGAACGCACCGAACGCCCGCGTGTGCGCATCGCGCTCGTTGGGAAGTACGTCGAACTGCAGGACGCCTATATGAGTGTTCGCGAAGCTGTGACCCATTCGGCACTCTCAGCTGGAGTCGAAGCGGAGATCATCTGGATCCATTCCGCCGAGCTGGAAAAAGGCAGGGGGCAGAGCGAACTGGAAGCAGCTGACGGCATTATCGTTCCAGGTGGATTTGGTTCGCGCGGCATCGAAGGCAAGATCCAGGCAGCGCGCTATGCGCGCGAAAACAAAATCCCGTACCTGGGATTATGCCTGGGCATGCAAGTCATGGTGATTGAGTTTGGCCGGCATGTGCTCGGGACCGAGGATGTCAACTCGACGGAATTTGACCGCAACACACCCCATCCGGTGATTGACCTGCTTCCTGAGCAGCGCGGTATTGGTGAGATGGGTGGAACGATGCGGTTGGGCTTGTATCCTTGCAGGATCCTGGAGGGGACCGTCGCTGACGACGCCTACGGCAATGATCTGGTGCATGAGCGCCACCGCCATCGTTTCGAGTTTAATAATACATACCGGGAGATTTTCAATCAGCACGGAATGGAATTCTCGGGCCAGTCACCCAACGGTCGCCTGGTTGAGATCGCTGAGTACCGTGATCATCCGTTCATGTTAGGGAGTCAATTTCACCCCGAGTTTCTTTCCAGGCCCAACCGGCCGCACCCGCTTTTCCGGAAATTCGTGGAGACCGTGCGTGATCGGACCCAGGGTGATAACGCTTCATTTGGGATGCGGGTGGAAAGAACTGCAAAGGAAGAAGAATAGCTCCCCCAGATAGAAAAAAAGATACGGTCAGGCAAACGCCTAGCCGTAATTAATTATGACTACGTTCGATTAGAGTTCTTCCGTGGATTGAGGTTGTTCTTCGACCTCGGGCTGTTCTTCGATAGCCGTCTCAGTAAAGCGTTGTTTTTCCACGTTCAATTTCGCGATGCCGTTGCGAGCTTGATTCAGCAAACGGGTGAGTTCGGCCTCGAGTGCGCCCAGTGCTTCGATGATGTACTCGTCGGCTTCCATGTGCAGCGCTTCTGCATCCGCACGGGCCTGAGCGAGGATCTGTTCAGCGCGTGCTTGTGCGCCGTCAACTATGGCGTCACGGGAGATGATCTCGTCGCCCTTTTCTTTGGCTATCTTTACCGTCCGATTCGCTTCTTCTTGAGCCTGGGCCAGGACGCGATCACGCTGCGCAAGCACCTGCTGCGCTTTTTTAACCTCTTCTGGAATGGAGATGCGCATCTGGTCGATGATTTCCAGCATGCGGTCTTCATCCACGATGACACTATGCGTCAGGGGGATCGGTTTGCTCTCGTTGAATAACTCTTCCAGCCGATCCACCAGGTGTAGGATGTCCATACTACTTCCTCCGGTCCATCTCAATCGCTAGAGGGACCCCTCCACCAGGGTGCAAGGTTTGGGCCGAAGCGTACACCAAAGGATAATTTGGGGCAACTTCGTTCAATCCCTCAATGAAGTCATGGGCACGACGTTTGGTCCGTCATCGCCAAGCTCTTCGAAACGCATTTTAATAGCTTTCTCCACATGCGGGGGGACGAAGCCGCTGACGTCGCCGCCGAGCGAGGCGACCTCTTTTACGGTGCTGCCCGTGAGGAAACTATGCTCTTCGCTGGTGATAAAAGCAACAACATCGATATTGGGAGCCAGGCGATGGTTTGTGAGCGCCATGCGGAACTCATGCTCGAAGTCCGAGAATACGCGCAAGCCGCGCACAATGAGTTCAGAGCCGACTTCCTGGCAATATTCCACGATCAGGCCGCTGAAGATGCGCGGCACAATGCGCGGGTCATCCTTGAAGGTCTCTTCGGCGAGCGCCTTGCGCTCTTCAGCAGTGAAGATCACATTTTTTGGCGGTTTGTCATATACCGCCACGATGAGTTCATCCACGAAGCGGATGGCTCTCCGGGCGATATCGATGTGGCCATAATGGATCGGGTCGAATGTGCCTGGAAATACGGCGCGTATCATCAGCTGATTTCTCCCTTTTCAATCGTCCAGAGACGTTCCAACTCCCCGGCGAGGAGTTGATGCTCTGGCGCTTGCAGCTCAGGGTCTTCACTGAAGACGCGATGAGCCTCTTTCCTTGCTTTTTCGATCAATCGAATATCCGTCAGCTGCGCCATGCGCAGCTCTGCGAATCCGGATTGGCGGGTCCCGAGGAAATCGCCGGGACCCCGCTGGTCGAGGTCCATTTCTGCCAGGCGGAAACCGTCGGTGGTTTGAGCCATGGCTTTGAGTCGTTCGTTTTGCGTGTCGTCGGGCTCATCCGGGATCAGGATGCAGTAGCTCTGGATGGAGCCGCGCCCGACACGTCCCCTGAACTGGTGCAGTTGCGCCAGGCCAAAATGGTTGGCTCCTTCGACGAGCATAATGGTCGCATTTGGAATATCCACGCCGACCTCGACGACAGAGGTCGAGACGAGCACATCCAGCTCACCGCTCCGGAATGCTTCCATCGTGGTGTCTTTTTGTTCCTGTTTGAGCCGGCCATGCAGGAGGCCTACGTTGAAATCGGGGAAGATGTCCTGCTGAATTTCAGCATGCTCGTCCACTGCAGCCTTGGTCTGGACTTTATCCGTATCCTCGACGAGGGGGAAGATGATAAAGGCCTGGAAACCCTCTTCGAGTTGACCGCGGATGAAGTTGTAGGCGCGGCTGCGTTCCCGCGGGAACATGACGCGCGTCTCGACTGCCTGGCGGCCGGGGGGCATTTCATCTAATACGGTGAGTTCCAGATCCCCGTAAATCGTCAGGGCAAGCGAGCGGGGAATCGGTGTGGCTGTCATGACAAGCAAATTCGGGTTATCGCCCTTATCTCGCAAGCGGGCGCGCTGTTCCACGCCAAAGCGGTGCTGCTCATCGATGATCACGTAGCCAAGCCGTTTGAATTGGATCGGATCCTCGATCAAGGCGTGCGTGCCGACGAGGAGATCGATGTCGCCAGATTGCAGTTTGCTGCGGATCTCTTCCTTCTCGCTTTCGGGTGTGGCCCCGATGAGCAACCGGATGCGATCGGGTTCAATTCCTGCTGTGGAGGGGAGCAGATCGATCAATGTGCGGTAATGCTGTTCTGCAAGGATGCTGGTCGGTGCCATTAGTGCAGATTGGGCCCGATTCGCTTTTGCGATGCCGACACCCACGGCGGCGACAACAGTCTTGCCTGAGCCAACATCGCCCTGCAGCAACCTATTCATTGGTGTGGAGGAGCTTAGATCGGTGCGTATATCCGCTACGGCACGCTGCTGGGCAGGTGTCAGTTGATAGGGCAGGCCGGCGAGGAAGTTCTCCATCCAGGAGTCATCTACACTCAGCGGCTCGGTTTCCAGCTGCTCCCACTCTTTCTTCTGCCGGAAGACGCCGAGCTGGAGCATAAACATCTCGTCAAAGGCGAGCCTGTGCTGAGCGTCCTTAAGGGCTTCCCACGAATCGGGGAAATGCGCTTGTTTGAGTGCACGCGGGAGCCTGGTGAGTTGGGCAGACTCGATCACAGACTCTGGAAGAGGATCGGGAACTCGCGGTGCTATGCGGTCGACCACAGAGCTGATTACCCGGCGCAGCCACTTGCCGGAGACCCCTGCGGTAAGCGGGTAGACCGGCACAATGCGGTTTGTGTGCAGTTGACGCTGCTCGAGCGGCTCCCACTCCGGATTGCTCATCGTCAGGCGGCCGAGGTATTGGTCAACTTTGCCAGAGAGCACGATCGCCGTGCCTGGCTTAAGCTTCTTCAATATCCAGGGTTGGTTAAACCATGTCACCCGCAATGAACCGGTTCCATCGCTGATCGTGGCCTCGGTCAGCTTCATGCGCCCGCCGCGAACCTCGCGCAGATCCGAGGTTTCGACCGTGCCGATGACAGTGACCTCCTGCCCATACCACAAGCGGTTTATCGTCTCGAGCTGTGAATAATCGTCGTACCTGCGGGGTAGATGCCAGAGCAAGTCGCCCAAAGTCTCAAGATCGAGCTTGCTCAATGTCTTGGCGGTCTTTGGACCGACACCCTGGATGGTTGTGAGTGGTGCGTTCAGTTCGGTTGGCGGTCCCTGAGGCTCGACCTGCTCTTTTTTCTCAGGTTCTACCCGTTCTGGGTCGGGCTCCCCGGACACTTTTTCTTCTGTCCCTGCAGAACCCGCCACGCCAGTCTCTGTAGCCTCGCTTCGATCCGCAGATGATTCGGAAGGTTGTTCTTCAGACTCATCTGCATCGATCGGTGGTGCCGAGCTGAAAATATCCGAAGGAAGATCCGGGTAGCTTTCCACAAGCCGGTTCCATAGGCCCTGGAGCGTCTCTTTTCTTGAGAGCGGGGTCAGCCGACTGTAATCACGCAAGCGTGACTCGACAACCTGGATGATCGTCTCAGGCAAGTTCTCTTCTCCTGCCTGCTCCTTCCATGGTTCGAGCATGTTCTGTAATCCGCCTACAACGGCGCGGTTGTCGAAGCCGCGTTCGGCTTCCAATTTGAGGAACTTTGAGAGTTTTGTCAGCGAATTATTCATTGGCATTAACTATAAGTGGCTTGGATTAAAAGTGCCAGAGTTATAACCGGGGCAGACCGGCTATCCCGAGCGATCCCGGTCCGACATGGGCACCGATTACCGTAGTCACATTAACTTTCATCGGTGGTGAGGAACTCAGCGCGCTGAGTTCCTCGGCGAGTTCATAGGCGCGTTCAAAGATTCCGGAGTGCATGACGGTCAGTTGGCTCATCGGCGCCCATGATCGAGCCTCACGACGGAGGGCATCCAGCGCATGACCGAAAGTCCGGGCACGACCGAAAGATTCCACCAGGCCGTCTTTAATCGTCAGCAACATCTTGATTTGCAGCAGTTCGCTCATGCTGGCCTGCAGCCAATTCACTCTGCCGCTCCGCCGGAGGTACTCCAGCGAATTGATCAGCGCCAGGAGACGCACGTTTTTCTTGATCTCAAGCGTACGTTCGAATACGTCTTCGATACTCATTCCATTGAGCGCCGCAACCGCAGCTTCGATAGCTTGATAACCTAGCCCGAGCGAAAGCTGCTGACTGTCAAAGATCTTGACCCGATCCCCGAATTCTTGAGCGGCTTGATGTGCAGCGTTGATGATGCCGCTTAGTTTCGATGAGATGTGAATCGAGAGAACATTCTCGATGCCGCTGGTTAGCAGCCGTTCGTAAGCCTCCTTGAACTTAATCGGGGAGGGGGAGGCTGTTGTTGGTGGACTGTTAAACGACGGCAAACGGCGGTAGAACTCTTCGCGTGTAAGGTCGACGCCATCAACATATGTCTGACCGTCGACGATCAAGAGTGCCGGCACCATGGCGATCTTCAGAGAGCCGAGCAGGTGGGACGGAATATCCGCAGTGCTGTCGGTGACGATGCCTACGCGTGGTTGACCGCTCAAAGCATCTCCTCCTGCGACTCGAGCACGACGGCGCCCAGTGCGTTGTACCCGACGTAGGTGGAAAGCATGCTGCCATAACACACCGATGTGATCGGCGCGGCGGGGTAAAAGGCACGCAGGCGTTCGTGAACGGCCAGGCTCTCCTCGTCCGGTTCGCTACGGTTCTGCAGGATCCCTAGATGCTCGACACCCGAGAATTCACATATGAACTCGATTAATTTCTCGACGGCGCGAACGCGCAGGCGCACTTTTTCCATGGGGATCAGCGAGCCATCCTCCATGGTCAAGAATGGGAGGATGCCGAGCATGTTACCGAGGATTGCTTGCGACCGGCTGACTAAATTGTTGCGCTCGAGAAAGTAAAGGTCGTCGAGGAAGATGACCATATATAGGCGCGGAATCATGCTGCGAATGAGCCGCACGAGACCATCGATGCCTTCGCCACGCAGCGCCGCCTGTGCGACGGACTGGACGATAAAGCCGAGACCAATCGAAACGGATTGCGAATCGATTACATGGATATCCATGCGACCCCGGAATTGCTGGCTGGCAGTCAGCGCGTTCTGGTACGTGTTCGACAGGCCCGCTGAGTTGTGGATCGAGATGATCTGGTGAGTCTCAGACTGCAGTCTGTTATAGATCGTGGCGAATGTCTCGACGCTCGGGCTCTCAATCTCGCTATCCGGTCCACATATCTCCAACATGGGCCTGACGCTGGCGAGATTTGTCCCGGAGCCATCGGGTATATGCCGGTTGCTGCAGCGCACGTGGAGGGGTGCTACGACAATATCGTGTGCTTTTGCAAAATTCGATTGTGTGAATCGAACGGAAGCGTCAGTGACGATGCGTACCATCGGTATGTTATTCAATGGATAGGATGATCTGGTAGTGGGGTTGGCCGCCCTCGTGAAGTTCGATCTCCAGACTCGGATACTCCTCACGAACCTGATCGGCAAGCTGATTCGCACTGCTCACTGATAGATCTTCACCGTAATAGAGCGTGATCAATTCATGCCTGGAAGCCTCGCCTTTATCAAGGATCTCCATCAGGATCTCGCCTAGCGATTCGCCAGAGCCTGTCAACTTGCCGTTCAGCAAGCCGATGACCTGCCCGCTCTCCACTTTGACCCCCTGGATTTCGACGCTGCGCGTGGCTGTCGTAATCTCGGCAAACTGGACATCCTCCATATTTTCACGCATCGCTTCAACAGTCTCTGTGAAGTTGCCTGCCGGATCCCATGCGAAGAGCGCAGCGATGCCCTGGGGAACGGAGACGCTAGGAACGACCTCGACGTCTTTCACAGTCAGTTCGGTCGCCTGTTGCGCGGCGAGAATGACGTTCTTGTTGTTTGGAAGGATGATGACCTTGTTGGTCGGCAGGTCTTCAAATGAGTTCAATATCTCCTGTGTACTCGGATTCATCGTCTGCCCGCCCTCGATAATGGCGTTCACGCCGAGGCTCGAGAAGACACGCGCTATACCGGGACCTGGAGCGACGGTTACTACGGCAATCTGGCCAGGTTCGACCGGCTGCACACGAAGACCCTCGATGGCGGACGGTGCGGCACCTGCTTCAACCTGAACCATCAGGTTTTCGATGGCGACGTTGGTTACTGTTCCGAGCTCGCGTATATATTCGATTGGTTTGTACTCATCTTTATCAGCGACGTGGATGTGCATGCGGTACATCCCGTCACCTTCGCCCAGTTGGATAGAAGTGCCCAGATCTTCGAGATGGGTGTAAAAATCGTCGATGTTGAGCTGCCCGTTGGGGCGGAAATCCACGACGACTTCCCAATCCTGACCGGGCTCGACAGCGTGAGCGGCATCCTCGAGGGCAAGCGCGCTAAGCGGTTGAACGGTTGTGAGTGGCTGATCCAATGGTTGACGATATGCAGAGCGCAACATGCCCTCCAATATGAAGAAAAGTCCCTTACCACCGCTGTCCACCACGCCGGCTTCTTTTAGAACAGGAAGCAGTTCAGGGGTATGTTTGACGGATTTATCTGCAGTCTGGACGACGGCTTCGAGCAGTTCGAATGCTGAAGTTAATCCATCGTCAACCGCTTGTTGGGCCCGGATCGCGATGTCCTTAGAAACGGTCAAGATCGTGCCTTCGACTGGGCGGACAACGCCTTTGTAGGCGGTTTGGCGTGCTTCCTGGAGCGCGTTTGCGAGCGTTTTAGCGTCCATGACTTCGAGGTCATCCAGAGCCCGCGCAAAGCCTCGCCACAGCTGCGAAAGAATGACGCCAGAGTTCCCGCGCGCCCCCATGAGGGCACCGTGCGCTACGGCATGGGCAACACGTCCGATGGAGCGCTCACCCTGATCCGCGGCTTCGTCAAAAGCAGATTGCATCGTGAGAACCATGTTCGTGCCCGTGTCACCATCCGGTACAGGGAACACATTGAGTGCGTTGACGATTTGCTGGTTGGTGCGCAGCCATTCCAGGCTGGCACCCATCAGCTTGCGCATCGTGGGACCATCGACGGTGCGGTAGCGCTCGGTCAGGCGCTTGCGGGTTTCCGCATCAATTGTCCTGGTTGCCTCAGTCATCATGACTCCATTGATGCGTTCAGTCGGTATTGCTCACACGCAGACCCTGCACATGCACGTTAACAGCGCTCACGGGCATCCCGAGCGAACGCTCAACGTGATAGCGGACGGAATTTGCGACGCTGGTGGCAACGCTAGAGATGCGGGTGCCGTATTCTACTATGATAAAGAGGTCGATCTGGATTTCATTCTCGCTCGCCAGGACTTCGACCCCGTGAGAGGGGTCGTAAGCCAGCGCATGTGCCAGACCATCGACGAAATTCTTGGATGCCATGCCTACTACGCCATAAGACTGTACGGCAGCATGGGAAGCGATGGTGGCTATAGCTTTGGGTGAGATCGAGATCGTCCCCAGTACAGTGGTCTCACCTGTCATGACGATTATCTCCGCTTTCTGGCTCTTGCATTGATAGGTCAGTCTTGCTGTGGTATGATCCTCGGTTGCATATAATAACACCACGCAGGTACGAAAGGATCAGCCTGACATGGCTAAATGCGAACGTTGCGGAAAGACGACTCAATTTGGAAATCGACGCAGCTTCTCGATGAAAGCGACTCGGCGAAAATTCCGACCGAACCTTCAGAAGGTCCAGGTCATGGAAGACGGACGTGTTGTCAAGAAGACGCTTTGCACAAAGTGCATCAAGCGAATGGAGAAGGTTTAAGCTTCGGTCCGACCAGATTGTGGTCGTTCGAGCAAAGGGCCGCCGCAGGGCGGTTCGTTGCTTTAATAGCGCAGTCACGTCAGCGCCTCACGCAGTTCTTTCACGCCGGCTTCGATACCACCGGGGTGCTGAAAAATGGCGCTTGCAGCAACAAACACATTCGCTCCGGCATCTGCCGCCAACGGTGCAGTCTTCGCTCCGATACCTCCGTCGACCTGTATATGCGTCTCCAATCCGCGGGTGTCAAGCAGGCTTCGTAACGTTGTAATTTTCTCTGTCATCTCAGGGATGAAAGATTGCCCTGCAAAGCCCGGGTTCACGGTCATCACCAGCACCAGATCGACAAGATCGAGCACTTGCTCAAGCACACTGAGCGGAGTCCCCGGGTTCAGTGCAACGCCAACCTGACAGTCAAGCTTCCGAATAACGTCGATCGTTCGGTGTATATGCGGGCTTGCTTCAATGTGAACCGTGAGCGAGTCGGCGCCAGCGTGCTTAAAATCTTCAAGATACGCATCCGCGTTGGAGATCATCAGATGCACGTCGAGCATGCGGTCGGTCGCCCGGCGGCAGGCCTCGACGATAACCGGACCCATGCTTATGTTGGGGACAAAATGGCCGTCCATGACGTCAATCTGGAACCAATCCGCACCAGCGTGCTCGCAGGCCTTAATTGCATCTCCAAGGTGCAGAAAGTCCGCAGAGAGGATGGACGGCGCTAAGATTATTTCTTGAGCCATCCTGCTAATCATACCGTTCGGATTCCTAAATGACAAGATTCAGCGACTTACACGGGGATTCGATCGTGATCGCTCTTCGAAGGCGTGATCTGGGCTCATTTTTCGTCGTGCTCTGTGGCAAGCTGTCCACAGCCAGCCTGAATGTCGATCCCGCGGCGCACGCGCACTGTGGCGGACACGCCGCGCTCTTCAAGAATAGCGAGAAATTGTTCCACGACCATTGGATCGGTCCGGTCACCTGAATAACCATCCGTAGGGTTGAGCGGAATCAGGTTTACGTGGCAGTTGATATTTGCGACAAGGTCAGCAAGTGCACGAGCCTGTTCGGGAGTATCGTTGACACCCTGGATCAAGGCCCACTCGAAAGTGATGCGTCTCCCGGTTTTCTGAACATAGCGGCGGCAAGTATGCATCAACTCGTCAAGCGGGTAGCGTGCGTTGATAGGCAGAAGTTGGTCTCTCAGTTTCTGGGTGGCAGCATGAAGTGAAATCGCCAGGTTGACCTGAAGGTCCTCCTCGATGAACCGTTCGATCATCGGGATCAAGCCGACAGTTGATATGGTAAAGCGGCGGGCACCGAAATTAAAGCCGCGCGCATCGTTGAGGATTTCAATCGCGGCCAATGTTTCTTCATAATTATGAAATGGCTCGCCCATGCCCATCACGACCACGTTTGTCAAACGGTCATCTGCTTTGGCGAGCTCACGCTCGATCATCAGCACCTGCTCGATGATTTCACCCCGTGACAGGTGGCGCGTTAACCCCATCTGCCCGGTAGCACAAAAGACACAGCCCATTCCGCAGCCCACTTGAGTTGAAATGCACGCGGTGCGCCTTCGTTCGTAACGCATCAGCACGACCTCGATCAGCGCTCCATCGTCAGCTTCCAACAAATATTTTCTCGTCGAACCATCCTGAGAAAAGAGTTCCGTCTTCTGCTCGAAGGCGCTGAACTGGAAGTCATCGGACAGCTGTTCGCGTAAGTCCTGTGGGAGATTGGAGATCTCAGCCGGCGAGGTGACGAGCGCTTGGTAGAGACCTTCCCAGAGCTGTAAAGCTCTGTAGCCAGGTTGACCTAGACCTTTAAAATAGTCTTCCAGTTCGGCGAAGGATTGGTCAAAAATCAGGGGTTTCGTAGTCAATCCATACCTGCCTTCAGCTCGGCAGTAAGTTCGGTGAGGTCCTCGAAGATGAAATCAGGTTTGATTTCAGATTGCTCGAGCTTCTCTCTTGGAGTAACGCCTGTCAACAGGAGCGTGGTGGCTATCCCCGCCCGGTGTGCCCCCAGGATATCGGTCTCCAGCCGGTCACCAAGCATGATTGTTTCTTCCGGTTCAAGACCAAGATGTTCCACAGCCTGTTCGAAGAGCAAGGGCTCGGGCTTTCCGACAATGACCGGAGAAATTGAAGTGGCGGCTTCAATGGCCAGCACGAAGGCACCGTTCCCGGGAGCCTGCCCGCCCTCGATCGGGAAACTCACGTCAGGATTGGTACCGACGAACAGCGCTCCGGCCTGGATGGCCAGCGCCGCCTGCGTCATCTTGTGCCAGTTGATCTCCCGGTCAAACCCAACGACCACCGCGCTGGCTGAGTCATGCTCGTCGAGCAGTTGAAAGCCGGTCTCAATCAACGCTTCCCGGACTGCCTGTTCTCCAATGGGGTATACGCTGGCACCAGCAGGCAACACGGTCTTTAGATATGCAGCGGTGGCAAGCGCAGAAGTGAGCACCTCCTCAGGCTTGATGGCCACTTCAACACTGGCCAAGCGTTCTACTGCGGAGCTTGGGGATGCGGTGGCATTGTTGGTTACCAACAGAAAAGGCAGTTGACGACTACGCAGCGTGTCGAAGAAGTTCTTCAC
>CBFDDM010000098.1:0-11609 GCA_965603565.1 uncultured Anaerolineales bacterium
TAACGCCGAGGCCATAATGGAGTTCCCGCTGCGCCTTGGCGAAGGACTTACCGGACATGTTGTCCAGAGCGGCGAACCATTGATCATCAACAACCCGGGCGAGGATCCGCGCGGCGTTCAAGTCCCCGGTACCCCCGAAGATGAGGCCGAATGCCTTGCCATTGTGCCGCTCGCCATCCGCCACCGTGTCATGGGCGCCATGACCGTCCGCCGCCTTGGATTAGATAATCCGTTTGGCCCGGGCGATTTGAATTTGCTTTCAGCATTCGCCGCACAGGCTGCCGTCTCTATCGAAAACGCACACCTGTACGGGCAGATCGAAGGGCAGGCACAGCGGCTCGAGCTCCAGGTCGAAGAGCGCACACACGACCTGGCTCTTTCAGAGGCACGCTACCGCTCATTGGTTGAGACCGCTCAGGCGGGCATCTTCCAGTTGAACATCGATGGAACTCTGCTGTATGTAAATAAAGCGCTTTCGGAAATGGCCGAGGTGCCCGTCGAGGAACTCATCGGCCAGAAGTTTTTTGAGACCAATTACCTCTCCGGAGATATCAAACAGAACAATCTCGAAAATTTAGAAAAACGATTACGAGGCGAGCTGCCGGAAAACGATATTTTCGAGACCGTCTTCACATCCCCTTCAGGCAGGAAGATACCCGCCATCGTCGGAGTCAGCGTCATTCGTGACGAGAGCGGCGAACCGCGGGGTTTGACCGGTCTCGTCACCGACATCTCGGAACGCATCAAGCTTGAGGAAGAATTGAAAGCCGAGCGCGATCGACTGGATGCGATGCTCACGCACGTCGGTGACGCCGTCATGGTCACCGATGCGGATCGCAAGATCCAGTTTGTCAACCCGGCGTGGGAACGCCTGAATGGTTATGTGGCTGAGGAAGTCCTCGGCCGTGACCCTTCACTTCTGCAAAGCGGGAAGCACGACGACGAGTTTTACGCACAAATTCACGCTGAGATTTATCAGGGCAATGTCTGGGAAGGCGAGGTGCTCAATCAGCGCAGGGACGGCTCCACGTACGACGGTGCGTTGACGATCACGCCGGTCAAAGATCAAGGCGGAGAGATTATCAATTTTGTCAGCGTCTTGCACGATATCAGCGCGCTGAAGGAAGTCGATCGCCTGAAGACTCAGTTCGTTTCCGATGTTTCTCACGAGCTGCGCACACCGCTCACCAATATTCGACTGTACCTTGACTTGCTCAAGCGCGTGAAGGATGAAGATAAGGTCACCCGTTATCTGGAAACGCTATCTCGCGAGAGCAATCGCCTGGCAAATCTGATCGATGACCTGCTCTCGCTTTCGAGGCTTGATGTGGGCGCGACCCCATTGCGCAAATCCAATGTGGACATTAATCACCTGCTGGATTCACTTGTTGAAGATCGCAAATCACTGGCATCCAGGAGAGGCCTTGATATAACGTTTGAAGCCCAAGACACACTGCCTCCCTTACTGGGCGACGAGCGGCTGCTGGGCCAGATCTTCACCAACCTGCTCACCAACGCCATGATTTATTCACTCGAAGGCGGAAAGATCACACTGCGCTCGCGACATGTTCGCGTGGATGATCAGGATTGGATTATTGCTGATGTGGAGGATACGGGATTAGGCATTCTACACGACGAGCAATCCGAAATTTTTCAGCGTTTTTTCCGGGGTGAAGCCAGCCGGCAGACCGGCGCTCCGGGCACCGGACTTGGCCTGGCGATATGCCAGGAGATCGCCAAGCGCCATGGAGGCCATATTCATGTCACAAGCGAGGGTGTCCCTGGAAAAGGGACGCAGTTCTCTGTTTGGCTGCCGGCGGCATCCCAAGAAGAGTTAGCCACCTTCTAACCGCGTTCTGCCTCGATCGTCGCTTCCCAGCCTTGTTTTGCGGTCCGCAGCGACACTCCCAATTCATTACGGATCTTCGCATCTGAATATTGGAAGGAAGCATAGCTGCTGCGCACGACTTCAGGTGAAATGAAAGCTGGCTGTCCGGCCAGCCGCAGAAGCGGTGACGCAAGGTGACCTATCGCCATCGCCAGGCTGCGGGGGATCCACACGACCGGGAACATGCGCCCGGTCGTTTCACTCCAGAATTCAACCATCTCACGATTCGTCATGACGCCGCCCGCCATAAAATAGTTCTCCCCGATGCGACCTGCTTCCATAATGCGAATGAGTCCGGAAGCGACGTCATCGACATGGGCAAACGAAAACGTCCCCTGCGGAGCCCACAGTGTCGGGGGTAGAAGCCTGCGCAAGAATAAGCGCAGCATGATCCCAAATGCGGAATGATCACCAGCTCCGATGACCTGCGCCGGCGAGCCGATCACGATTGGCTGGCCGGCTTCGATCCTATTCATTGCGATCTGAAAGGCCTCGTACAATGTGTGTTCGTACCAACTTCTGGGCTCCGATTGGCGCACAAAATGTTCGTCCACAACCTCGCCGTTAGTATCCCCCAGCGCAGTCGTGCTGGATGTAAAGATGATTTTTTGGACACCACTCCGATCAGCGGCATCAAGCGCATGGATCAGTCCCTGCACATTTACCGACCACATCGATTCTCGCGAACTTCCCGGTATCCCCAACTCATACCAGCCGGCATTGTGAAAATAGTGAGTTGGTCGAACTTGAGAAAAGAGATCCTGCAAGCCCTGCGCGTCCCTTAGGTCCCCTTCTACCAGGTGGACGCCCAGCGCTGCCAAGCCCTGCGGGATCGGTTGCCCGGGCTTGCGCGTGATCAGGTGCACTTCCCATCCGCGCTCGAGCCCGGCTGTAGTTAGGCGACGACCGATAAAACCAGTGCCACCTGCGATGAGCACTCTCATATCCACACACTCTCTCTTCAGGTATCGACCCTTATACCTTTAGCGATGACCGCTTTTTAGCGCGTTGGACCGTATAATGCAATCCTCCCATGCCAGCAACTATGAGATCCGCTGTCAATCGATGTTGATCGGGAGCGGATTTTCTCGGGACAGGGAGATCTAATTGCTGCGTAACTTGGTATCATAACGGACGATGTTCACAGCTAGACTTCCATGAGGAACAGCCGGATCCTCATGTTGCCAGTCAGGGTTCATTAAACTCATTGAAACACCAGCAAAGAACGCATTATTCTCTCAAGTGACATTTCTGGGAACATTATGGTCCGTGCTTGTTTGGCATTGACCCCAGCGATCCGATTCTTAAAAGGCTGAAGACTCTCAATGGGACTTTCATTCCTGCACATCTCTGACCTGCATCTGGGCTACCAGCAGTATGGAAGCCGTGATCGGTTCAATGATTTCGGCCGCGCCTTCCACCGATCGGTCGACTTCGCTCTTGAGCAGGAAGTCAGCTTTGTGATCATCAGCGGAGACCTCTTCCATAAGTCTGCCATCGATCCCCCAACGCTGCTCCAGGCGGTATTCGGATTGGACAAACTGAAAAAAGCGCAGATCCCTGTTATCTCGATCGTCGGCAATCACGATCGAGCGCGCTATGTGGATCATGTCTCCTGGCTTGATTATCTCTCCGAGCGCGAGTACCTGTCACTACTCTCTCCGATATTCACCGACGGAAAGATCCATTTCGAACCATGGGACGGTATCCAAGGCGGATATATCGATATCGGGCCGGTGCGTGTCCTGGGTTTGCCATACCTGGGCGCGTCGACCGAAGTCGCTCTGCGTGGTCTTCCAGAAGCATTAGAGAATCTTCCTAAGGATAGCGTCGATTTCACCATTGTCCTCGCACATTTTGGACTTGAGGGCGAGATGCCCGTGATGGCTGGCGGCATTTCGCAGTCCGCCGTGGATCCTCTGTCCGATCGGATCGATTATCTCGCGCTTGGCCACCTGCACAAAGCCTTTGAGCGCGCCGATTGGATCTATAATCCCGGCTCTCTGGAGACGACTGCAATGGACCAGCGGCTCTGGCCCGGCGGCTACTATCACGTCGAAATCCAGGCAGACAAACAACCCAAGCACATCGCCAGGCACATCGACAGCCCCAGGCGCAGATTTCTGCGCTGGCCATTCGACGTCGAGTTGTACCGTGACCAACAGTCGCTCAGCGATGGGTTGCGCGCGTTCTTGATCGAACAACAAGCCAGAAAATCAGCCAACCAACCTGTAATCGAAATCAGTCTGGAGGGCGTGCTCGGGTTCGAGCGCAGCGCACTGGACCTGACCAGCATCCAGGAGCTCGTCGGCGAGATTCTCGATCCCCTGATCGTGAGAATTAAAAATCACACACGCCCAACCACATTCGAACTGCCAATGGGAGAACATCTCTCGCGCAGGGAATTGGAGCACCAGATTCTAGTGGACCTCGTCCACCAGGACTCGCGCTACCGGGGGCATGCAGAGCAATGGGCCAACCTGATTCAACAAGTGAAATCGCTCGTGCTCTCCGAACATGAACCGCTCGAGATCGCCGAAACTGTCCGGCACGAAATCGAACGTCAGGAGAGCGAGTAGAACAATGTGGATCACTAAACTGGAACTCCATAACATCAAGAGCCACGCGAATAGTGGCGTGATCCCCTTCGCGCGCGGCGTGAACGCCATCAGCGGCCCCAATGGCGCCGGGAAATCCACCCTCCTCGAAGCGATTGGTTTCGCATTGTTCGATTCGCTGCCCTACACACAAAATCAATTCCTGCGAGAAGGCGAGAAAAGCGGCGAGGTCGTCGTCTCCTTCGTCGACGTGCTCGACGAACGGGAATACCAGATCGTGCGAACCGTGGGCGCAAGCTCGATCTATGTCTTTGATCCTGAGCTCAATGCCAGAGTCGTAACGGGAAAATCGGATGTTGTGTCCTGGCTCAAAGATCACCTGGGGGTGGACAGCTCGGCTGATCTCACCGCACTTTTCGAAGATTCAATCGGCGTACCACAAGGACTGTTGACAGCGGCATTTCTCGAGCGACCGGCGGAGAGAAAAGCGAAATTCGACCCACTTCTTCAAGTCGATGAGTACGAAGAAGCCTGGACACGACTACGAGATGTGGTTCGCGTCGTATCCGAGGAGTCCGAAAGTCTTCGCCGTGAAATCGCAGAGTTGACCGGCGAACTAAAGCAGCTTCCTGCCCTGGAGCAGGAGCTTGCAACCCTGCGGGCTGAGATCGAATCCAGGCAAGAAACTCTGGAAAAACTTCGAGACGATCTTACAGAACTCGAGCACCAGCAGTCTGCCCTGGATGAAGAACAGAAGCGGCTCCAGAAACTTCAAAGGGAGGTTGAATCACTTGAAGCCCGAGTCCAGGCTCTGGCTGTCCAGCAGCAGGATGTCCAGACGACCGTCTCTGAATCCGAGAAGGCAGCACAGCAAGTCGAGGTCTCCGGTCAGGCGTACGAAACCTACCTGGAAGCAGAAAAGCAACTGGCGCAGTTTGAGCAGCAGCGTTCGAAACGTGATCAACTGCACACACGCAAGAGCGAACTCGACAAAGAAATCGCCTTGACGCGGCAGCGCCTGGAGGGAATCAACGCCTCGCTTACCAGGCTGCAACAAGTAGAGCAGCAGATTGAACAGCTAGAATCACAGATCGAAGTACAAGAGCGATTAACCGCGCAGTTCGCGGAGACCCAGAAACGTGTCGCCGAGCTGGATGCGCAGCGTTCAATAATCGAGGATCAGGAGCGTAAACTCGCATCGCTTGAGATAGACCTTTCCGACACGCGCAGCGATGTTGTGAAGCGCCAGGCGCTGCAGGAAGAGCGCGAAGCGGCGCACCAGGATTTACAGTCACTGGAATTAGAAATTGCCCGGCTTGATGCTGAGCGTGCCTCACTCGAAGCTGAACTCGAGAAAATCAAGCAGCACCGTGCCGCACTGGATGAGAGCCATGAAGCCGATTGTCCGGTATGCCACCAACCTCTCGACGCCGCGCATCGCGCGCAGCTTCTTGAAGGCTACCGCGACCAACTGGATGCCCATCGTGCTCGCTTCGGAGAGATTGATGTTCAGATCGAGACCGCCATGCATGCTCTCGAACAGAAGCGGTCTGAAGTAGAACGGTTGGACACCAAGCTGGAAGCTCTTTCCGACCAAACACAATTAAATGTGCTCGAGAGCGAATTTGAGGCTTTAGCAGCACAGATTTCAGAGCGCCGCGATCGGATCGATGAGCTGCCCCGGAGGAACGCGAAACTGGCCGAGCTTCGAACCGCGCTCGATGAACTTGGCGATCCAAAGGGGAAATCGGCGTTGTTAAGCGTTGAGCTTGAATCACGTGAGGAATTAACAAGCCAGGAAGACGAACTAGAAGCTAACCTGCAGCAGTTGACTGATGACTTGAACGAGCTTGATGACGCGTTGGAATCCCACAAATCTCTCGATGCTCAGATTTCCCTCTATCAGGGGCAGCGACAGGACACCCAGGCAGGTTACCGCAGCTATATCGCGAACATCTCGGTCGCTGAGCTGTTGGAAGAAAGGCAAACGCGCCTTGATTCGATCTCCACGGACCTTCTTGCGACACAAGAGAACTTAGAGGAGAAGAAAGCGTCGTTCAAAAGTGCCAGCGAATCATTCGACGAGTCGCGCCATCTGCAGGTCCGAGCAGAGGTGATCAACACGTCCAAAGAGTTGGCTCGATTGGAAGCGATCATCGAAGAATCCGGCAAGCGGCTCAACCAACTCGCCCGTGAAATTTCGAAACTTGAGGCTAAAAATGAAATGCTTGCCAATTCTGAAGAGGAGTTATCACGGCGTAAAGCGACGGCGGAGGCGCTCGACTTTATCCGCGGTGCGATCCGCAATGCCGGCCCATTTGTCACCCGCGCACTCGTGCAGACCATATCGCTGGAGGCCAATCGCATCTTTGGTGAGATCATGAACGATCATTCGCTGCGCTTGATCTGGAATGACGATTACAATATCACCCTCGAGCAAACCGGCGAGCAGCGTGAGTTCTCACAGCTTTCCGGTGGGGAAAAGACTGCGGCGGCGTTGTCCGTACGCCTGGCGCTGCTGCGCGAACTCTCACGCATTCGGGTGGCTTTCTTTGATGAGCCCACATCCAGCCTTGATGATCAACGCCGTGAAAATCTCGCCAGCCAGATCACGCAGATCACCGGCTTTAACCAGCTCTTTGTCATCAGTCACGACGACACCTTCGAACGCGAGACCCACCATGTCATTCACGTCAATAAGTCCCAAGGTGCAAGTCAGGTAGAGGTGGGCTGATGCTGCATCCTGAAAAGGTCCGGGCTGCACTTGCTGCGAAGAAAGGTCACTTCACGGGCGCAGATCAGGCCATGTCCGCAGAGCTTGAAGCGTTCGCTGCCGCGTTGAGATTAATCAGCGAAATGACCCTGGATACCGCAACGAAGCAGCTCGCAGCCATCGAACGACCGGGCGCACGCCCGACCGAGGAGTTTGATCGCTATGACGACCTCATCGTGCCTTTTGATGAACGCTGGTCGAATCACCAGCAAGCCCGTCACTGGGCAAGGCAGGTGCTCGAGGGCGTGCCCACATTTGCGGTCGATGGCTCTCAAATTGTCCCTACAAAGGATCTTTCCATTCCGATCGGCCTGGCTCAGATCGGCTGGTTCGAAAACATGCATAACCCCGGTGGAGAGTATTCAAAAGACATCGCTGTCGAGGTGCTCTCGCCGATTGAGTTATCGGAGAGCGATCAGAACGCAGACGAGCTCGGCAGCTCAGTCGTTAACCTCCGGCGGTTCGAAATGGAGGCCTCCCGCTTGGCCGCTTACCTGCGGGAAAACGCAGAAAGATCGCCGAAGCCGATGGCACTGTTTGATGGGACCTTGATTCTCTCATTCGCCGGGCTCATGCAGCCAAAACTTCAAGCGAAATATACGCGCGCCGTGCTTGCGCTGCTTGATGCTTCAGATCGGTCACGGGTGCCAATCATCGGTTTTGTCGACTACTCGAGCGCGCATGACCTTATCGATATGATTTCACACCTCACCGGCACGCGTCACAGCGGGCAGATTACGGACGCACACTTGCTGCAGAGCAAGATGCAGTGGGGTGATCGCTCACAGATTTTCATCTGCTCACGCGATGATAACTTACTTGAGAATGAGTACTACGAAAAAGTCTGCTTTTGCTACCTGAAAACGACTGCCGATCTGCCTCCAGCGCGGGTCGAGTTCCCCGGCTGGCTGTTCGAATCCGGCGAGTACGAACGCGTGCTCAACTTGCTGCGCGCCGAATGTGTCGTCGGCACCGGATATCCCTATGCACTGGAAACTGCGGACGCGATGGCCGTGATCGACACCCAGGATCGCCAGCGCTTTTACCGCATGGTTCAGCGTTTCGCATCCCAGGCCGGCCTTAAACTGCGCTTCTCGCGCAAATCGATCAGCAAGCGTGGGCGGCGGTGATGAAACCCAACGTGTTAATCTCAACGTGACGAGGGATCAAATATGCTTCTCGGGAAGATAATTCACTCGAACGACCACCTGGAATACCTGTGCCAGATCTACCGTGCTGACGAGATCGAGCCGCCCCCTGAACCCGGGGACTTTGCTATCGGACAATTTGTATCGATTGACTTACCCGAGGGATCCAGCATGATCGGGCTGATATTCAACACACAGCTCTTCAACCCCGATTTCGGTCGGCTGGGCCCACGGCTATCACCCGAGAGTGATCTCGAAATTTTCAGCCCCGATTTTCTTGAAGAGCGCGCTGTGCTGATCTCGATCGTCGCCGTCGGCACATCTCACCCTGATGGCATCGTGAGCCAGACGCCACCCACGCTCACCCCTGATCCGGATGCGCGTGTTCACCGCCTCGGCGTCGACGAAATACGCAATTTTCATGTCCACAACGATCGACTCCATCTGGGCTATATTCCACTCCTTATAAGGCGACGGGCAAGCACCACCCAGGAATTGCTCCTTCTTGTCATCGATCAACTCGGCATCCTTTTCCCCGCGCAGGAGCGCCTGCTCGCGCTCCTGCGAGATGACCTGCTCTGGCAAGCCCGGGTAGCACCTCTGGGAGGTGACGCATGAGCGATATCCATCCCATCGGGCGTACGAAGGGGCCGGGCGAATCCCAACACGAATTTACATTCATCTCACCTGATAAGCAGGATCGTCTTAAAGTCGGGGAATATGTTTTCCATAAGGCAACCCTCGATGGGGTCGCGCGCTCGATCATCAGCCGCATAACCGCGCGCAACCCTATCCGCATCTATCCGGACACCTTCCTCTCCGACCCCGATCTGGACCCTGACGACGTCTCTGCGTTGTTTGGCTACCCTGGCGAGGGACATGAGCGTTACGAACTCAGCGCAAGCGTGATCGGTTATTACGATGAGCGCATTGGTGATTTCGTTAATCCTCGAATCCCACCACGCACAGGTCGGCCTGTCTACCTGGCATCCGACGAGATGCTCACAGCTGTGCTCACCAAGAAAAGCACGGCTGAAATCGGCGGAGCGCACATCGGTTCGCTGCTGAGCCGTGATGCCGATCGCGTACCTGTCACTATCGACCTCCGCGCAATTACGAGCACGCATATGGCTGTCATCGCCAACACAGGTGCCGGCAAGAGCTATCTTGCCGCGGTCCTAATCGAGGAGATGCTCAAACCTTATAACCGGGGGGCTGTCCTGATCGTCGATCCACACGGTGAGTATGACACGTTGGCGGAGATGATGGGCCACCCAGAATTCACGACGGAGGATTTCGAACCGCAGGTGCGCATTTTCCGTCCAGGCGACGTGAAAGTCCGCACCTCCGGATTGACTCTCTCGGACCTCACCTACCTGCTCCCCAATTTGAGTGAACGGATGGAGTACTTGCTGCGACGTGCCGTGCGCGACGTGCGTGTTTACAGCAGCAGCGAAAAAGGCGCGCCGGACCGCTGGACGATCGGCGAACTGCTCATCCGCCTGCGGCAGCTCGGCGAGGGCCAGGACGAGCAATCCGAAGAAAGCGATGATCGTTATTCAAGCACCGCAGAAGCGTTGATCTGGCGGCTTCAGAGCGTGATCGAGCACTCCATGATCTTTGATGATTTCAAAGCGCTCGACCTCACCGAGCTGTTTCAACCCGGTCGCTGTTCCGTCCTGCAGCTTAATGAAATAGACGAGCGTGAGCAGCAGGTTATGATCGCCACGCTTCTGCGGCGCGCTTTCCGTGCTCGCTCCCAGACAGATAAGGGGCAGGCAGCCGAGGGTGACGAACTCCATCTGCCCTATCCGGTCTTCATTCTGCTGGAGGAAGCTCACCACTTCGCCCCGGCATCGGCCGATGTTGTGTCGACTGGAATTCTCAAACGCATCCTCTCGGAAGGGCGCAAGTTCGGTGTCGCGGTTGGCCTGATCAGCCAGAGACCCGGCCGGCTGGACCCGGATGTTCTTTCCCAATGCAATACGCAGTGCTTGCTGCGTATCGTCAACCCGATCGATCAGAATCGTGTGGCAGAGAGCGTCGAAACTGTCGGGCGAGATCTGTTGCGAGAACTTCCCGCACTCACTAAAGGTCAGGTGATCATCGCTGGCGAAGGTGTGAACACACCCGTGCTCTGCCGTGTGCGCGCCCGGCACACCCGCCATGGCGCCGAATCGCCGGATGCTCCGGCGCGCTGGCAGCGTTACTTCTCGGATGAAGAACGCAATCGCCGCAAGCGCAGCAGCGCGCTGCCCAAGGATGACTCGGATCGCGAGTCCCGCATGTTCAAATAATCCCTTAAATGCATGGGGGCGGGTTGCCCCGCCCTCACAAAGAAACCATTTTTTGAACTCGATCAGTTAGCCGGGTCTATCCGTCTTCGGCCGCTCCATCCCCAACAAACTCAAACAAAGATACAGCTCGCCACGATGGTGGATCTGCTGCTCGAGCACATGCCAGAGGATCCATGCTAATTTCGGTGTGCCGTCATCCGGGACCTGCACGATGCGATTAAAGTCATCGGCAGGGAGTTCCTGAAGGTAATCCATCGTCTCATCATGCACACGCTCCATCTCCGCTTTGAGCTCGGCGACGGATTGAAGATCGGTCCTCTCCTCTGGCCAGGCGTCGATCTCCCGGCGGATGACAAAATGAATCCAGCCCTGCTCCAGGTTAATCAGATGGCGCAGGATATCCCCGAGCGTGCGTTGATAATTCTCGCTGGGACGGAACGTCAAATGCTCATCGCTCAGCATTGAAACTGCCCGCATCAAGTCTCGCCATACTTTAATCCAATGGTCAAAATACTCTGCTGCATTCATGATGTCTCCCTCCGGTGCACCCACCGATCTAATCCTTCTGGAATTCTGAAACCTTCTATTCTTGCGATCAATTCATCTGGCCGATCATCAACAAGCACAAGCTCAAGATGCTCATGGTAGATGAATCCTTGTTCCTGGGCGTGTTTCATTAAATCGATCAGCGGATCAAAGTATCTGCGCACATTGAGCAGGGCGATCGGTTTTGTGTGTAAACCGATCTGCATCCAGGTGAGCATTTCAAACAACTCTTCCAGGGTACCGAATCCTCCGGGCAGGGCGATGAACGCGTCTGCCAATTCTGCCATCATCGCCTTGCGTGCGTGCATAGACTCGACAACTTGCAGGTCCTCGAGACCTTCATGCAGCAGCTCTGGTGTGTTGAAAATCTCCGGGATCACACCAATCAACCGCCCACCC
>CBFDDM010000099.1:0-11567 GCA_965603565.1 uncultured Anaerolineales bacterium
CTGCCTTTGCCGTATCGCCGATAGCAGCGTTTCAGTCACTTCCTCGATGCGTTGCTCTCCATCTACTTCCACCAGTTTGGAGCAGCTTTTATAATAACCGCATAAAGGTTCCGTCTGCTCCCTGTAGACCCTGATGCGCTCTCGAACCGTATCTTCCTTATCGTCCTCACGCTGATACAGCTCGGAACCATCATGATCACACACACCTGGTTCTTCCGGTGGGTTGAAATCGATGTGGAAGATGTGTCCATTCTCACGACAAACCCGCCGTCCAGTCAAACGCTTGAGCAGCTCTTGCTCTGAGATCTCTATACAGAAGACCGCAGTGAGCTTCTCGCCGCGTTCAACAAGGATTTCGTCCAGCGCTTCAGCCTGTGGAACGGTGCGCGGAAAGCCATCGAGAATCGCGCCGTTCGCACAATCTTGTTTTGAGAGCCGCTCCCGGACCATGGCAATTGTGACATCATCCGGAACCAACTCACCTTTGCTAATGTACTCGTTCGCCTTCTGGCCCAACTCGGTCTGCTTCTTCAAGTGCTCCCGGAAAAGATCACCGGTTGAAATCTGTGGGATCTGCAGTTCCGCCGCCAAGCGTTTGGCTTGCGTCCCCTTGCCTGCACCGGGTGGACCAAGAAGTACCAGGAAGGTTCCCATTGTTCATCCCTGTATCAACGTACCAGCACCGCTTGGTCGTAGCCGCGCAGTTTGAGCTCTGCTTCGATCGAACGGTACAGGTCACGCACGACGCCGACGACAATCAGCAGACCGGAGGAGGAGACCAGCAGCAAGCCGGTGTTCGACCCCCCGATCGGCCAGATCAAGCCGACCAGGAAAGGCATGATCGCGACCAGACCCAGGAAAATCGCGCCCGGCAGCGTGATGCGCCGCAGGACTCTGGTTAGATAGCGCTGCGTCGCCGCGCCCTTCGTCACACCGGGGACCTGCGCGCCGGAGCGCTTCAGGTTCTCACCGTAGTTCTGCTGCGTGAAGAGCACGTCCGTATAGAAGAACGTGAACCCGACGACGAAGAGGAAATACATGATCCAGTAGGTGTTGCTGAAGCCGCCAAACGTGTTCTGGAAAAACATGGCGACGTTGCGCACCCACAGAGTCTGCGAACCGATAAAAAACTGTGCCAGCACAGCCGGGAAGGTGAGCAGCGACTGGGCGAAGATGATCGGGATCATGCCTGCCATATTGACCATCAACGGCAGCGTGCCCTTTACGGGCATCGACATGCGGTTGCCCACGCGGCGCCCAGGATACATGACGGGCACGTTCCGGCGCCCCTCCTGCACGATTACGATCACGAAAATCGTCATGATCAGCAGGAATGTGACAAACAGGATCAGCGGCAGGACCTGCGTTTCGCTCATGAAAATCTGACCCAGGTTGGTGGGTATCGCCGAAACGATGCCTGCAAAAATGATCAGCGAGAGGCCCTGGTTGCGGATACCGTGCTCGGAGATCAACTCACCCAGCCAGATGGCGAACATCGTACCTGCCGTCATCGTCAGGATCGTCGTGAAGGTTGGCAGGTTCATCCCAAACGGGAAATTCAAAATGCTTCCACCAAACCCGGTGGCGTACTGCTGGAAGATGCGGATCTGCCCCACCGCCTGGAGTGCCGACATCGGCACCGCCAGGTAGTACGTCCATTTCTCCTGCCACTTTCGCCCCTCACGTGGATCGTCTTCCATCCTCTGCTGCAATGCCGGGATAATCGGCACAAGCAGCTGCAGGATAATCTGGGCGGTGATGTACGGGTAAACACCCATGGCCAGCACCGAGAAGTTGGACACAGTACCACCTGAAAGCAAGTCCAGCAGCCCGATAAAGGTCTGCCCCTGTCCGGAACCAGCCAGCACACCCTCGATTGCGACGCGGTTAATCCCGGGAACCGGGATATGGGCTACGAATCGATACAGGATCAACAACCCAATTGTGATCAGGATCCGATTCCGTATATCAGAAGAGATGAATAGAAATCGCCAGGCTGAGCGCCTCATTCGCCTCGGCTCCTTTCGACCTTAACCGTCAAGATTCGTGCTCCAGGACTTCAACCGTGCCGCCAACCTTCTCGATCTTAGCTTTCGCACCTTTAGAAATCCGGTGTACACGCACGTTTAGTTTCACTTCAACATCGCCATTGCCCAGGAGCACAACCGGCTGCTCGGCGTCCCGCAGGACCCCCGCTTCAACCAGTGTGTTCGGGGTCACGTCGCTGCCTTCAGCAAAACCATCCAGATTTTCAAGATTTACCTCGTACCACTCCACGCGGTTAATGTTCGTAAAACCGCGCTTGAAGGGCAGTCGGCGGAAGAACGGCAGATTACCGCCCTGGTGGTACAGCTTGCCGCCCGACCCTGCTCGGGCACCCTGGCCCTTGGTCCCGCGACCAGCTGTCTTGCCCTGCCCTGCCGATATGCCGCGCCCCACACGCTTGCGGGACTTCTTGGCACCCGGTCTGGGTTTCAATTCATGCAATTTCATCGTCGCCCCTATTCCTCAACTTCAACCAGATGTTGAATGCGATCGATCATGCCGCGCACCTGCGGGTTGTCCGGCTGCTCCACCGTCTGGTGCAGCTTCTTCAAACCCAGCGCTTGCGCGGTGCGTTTCTGGCGCAGCGAATAGCCAATTGGGCTGCGGACGAGAGTCACACGCAATACCTTCTTCTTAGCCATCGCTCTCCCGCTCCCAGAATGGCATCAGCTCTTCACGATCCTTGCCACGCTCCGCCATTTCGCTCTCGATCCACTTCAAACTTGTCAGACCCTTCATCGTGGCTCGCGCCACGTTCAAAACGTTGGCACTGCCCAATGACTTGGTCAGGATGTCACGCACACCTGCAACCTCAAGCACGGCGCGTACGGCGCCACCGGCGATCACGCCGGTACCGGGCGAAGCCGGCTTAAGCAGCACCTGGGCGCCGCTGTGTTTGGTGGTCACTTCGTGCGGTATCGTCGTTCCGATGATCGGAACGTCGACCATATTTTTACGGGCTTTATCCGCTGCCTTCCGGATTGCATCCGGCACGCCGCGCGCCTTACCGACACCCAAACCGACACGCCCATTGCTATCACCAACCACGACGGAAACACGGAACGCAAAGCGGCGGCCGCCCTTAACAACCTTGGCCACACGCGCGATGTCGATCACGCGCTCGTCGAGTTCTTCTCGGTCATCCCTTCGATCTCGAAAGCCTTTTCTCACCGATAGATCTCCCTTCGACCCTAAAATTCCAGTCCGGCTTCACGTGCCGCTTCCGCCAGTGCGCGGACTCGACCGTGGTACTTGTACCCACCCCGATCAAAAACGACCTGTTTCAGACCTTTGTCAGCGGCGCGCTTGGCGACGGTTTCGCCGATAATGCGCGCTTGCTCGGTCTTGGTCTTACCCTTGAGCTCCGAAGCCAACGTATCTTCCACCGTCGAGGCGGAAACGAGTGTGCTGCCTTCGTGGTCATTGATGACCTGGGCATATATTTGGTTCAGGCTGCGGTACACATTCAGACGTGGGCGCTCGGCAGTGCCTTCCACGTTGCGGCGCACGCGCCGGTGTCTGCGCAGTCTGCGTTCATTTCTTGATTTCTTTGCCATGATTACGCCATCACCTTGCCGGCCTTACCAGCCTTCCGACGCACGTATTCACCCTGATAACGGATACCCTTGCCCTTATATGGCTCGGGGGGGCGAACCTTGCGAACATCGGCGGCAACCTGGCCGACGACTTCTTTATCCGGCCCCTTGACGACGATCGTGCGCGCTTTCGTGTCGACTTCAAACTCGATCCCGTCAAGCGGTTCCACCTGGACCGGATGCGAGTAGCCCACATGCAGGATCAAATCCTTGCCCTGCAGCTCGGGGCGATAGCCAACACCCTGCACTTCAAGAGTCTTTGAGAACCCTTCACTCACACCGACCACCATGTTGTTGATGAGTGAGCGGGTCAGCCCGTGCAGTGCGCGCATTTTCGGTGCGTCTGAGGGACGCTCCACGACGACGGTCTCGTCTCTTTTCTCAATCTTCATCTCCGGGCGGAATTCACGCTCGAGTTCACCGTTGGGACCCTTTACAACTACCTTCGAGCCCTTGACCTCGACCTGCACCCCGTCCGGGATTTCTACTGGCATGCGTCCTATTCTCGACACATCTTCCTCCATTTATGTTCCCGGGCTCAAACGTTCAGGCTGCCTACTGCCGCACCCTGCGGCGCGGCTGCAGCTCACAGGCCCGAGAAACTCTTGCTTACCAAACCTCACAGAGCACTTCGCCGCCGACGCCCAGTTGGCGGGCGCGCACACCGGTCATGACACCTTTCGGGGTCGTCATGATCGCGATCCCTAGACCGGACTGCACCCAGGGGATATCCTGGCGACCAACATAAACCCGGCGTCCGGGTTTGCTGATCCGCTCCAGCCCATTGATCACGGCACGGCGCTCTCGGCGCTTACCCACATACTTAAGCTGGATGCGGATCGTCTGATGCGGCCGCCCTTCCAGCTGCACGACCTCGAAATCATCGATGAAACCCTCTTCCTTGAGGATCTCGACGATCGCAACTTTCAACTTCGAGCTCGGAATCGACACAACCTGCTGTCCGGAGATCAATGCGTTCCGGATGCGGGTTAACAAGTCAGCAATAGGATCTGAGACACTCATATCAAACTCCCGAATCTCCGATTACCACGAGGCCTTTTTCAGGCCGGGGATCTTACCTTCTAATGCCTGTTCACGTAGACAGATTCGGCAAAGTTGGAAGCGTCGATAATAGCCGCGCGGCCGCCCACAAATGCGGCAACGATTGACTTCTCGCACTTTATACTTTCGTCGCTTTTCGCGATGGATCATGCTCTTCTTAGCCATATATATCACCTTTCCCGAATGGCATCCCAAGGAGCTGGAGCAAACGACGCCCCTGCTCATCATCCGGCGCAGAGGTCACGATCGTAACCTCGAAGCCGCGGATCTTGTCGATATCATCATAGCTGACCTCAGGAAAGATCAACTGTTCGCGCACACCCAGTGTGTAGTTGCCGCGCCCATCAAAGCTGTCCGGCGATACGCCGCGGAAGTCACGCGTACGTGGAAGGGCGACGTTCATGAGGCGGTCGAAAAATGCCCACATGCGCAGTCCACGCAGCGTCACCTTCACGCCGACCGAACTTCCTTCTCGCAGCTTGAAATTGGCGATGCTCTTGCGCGCTTTTGTGACCACCGGCTGCTGGCCCGTGATCGTACGGATATCAGCCACCGTCGCGTCCAACGCCTTGGCGGTCTCCAGCGCTTCACCCACACCTACGTTGACGACGATCTTATCCAACTTCGGCACCTGCATGCGGTTGTCGAGGTTGAATTCCTGCATCAACGCCGGGACGATCTCTTTTTCGTAACGTTCTTTCAAATAATGTGCCATACCTGTATTTCTCCCCGCCCTCTCAGGATCCGATCTCCGCGCCACACTGCTTGCAGTAGCGCGTGACCTCGCCATCTTCGCGGCGGATACCAACACGTGTGGTCTCGCCACACTTGGGGCAGACCAGCATCACGTTCGAGAGTGCTACAGGCGCCTCAAACTGAATGATGCCCGGGTTCATCGTGCGCCCACCGGCCTGGACCTGGCGTTGGTGTTTCTTGCGAATGTTGACGCCCTGAACAATAACTCTTGAGTCGCGCGGCAGTACCCGGATGACCTCACCTTCGGTCCCCTTATCCCTTCCGCTGATAACTCTTACGGTATCACCACGTTTAATCTTTGGTTTCTTTCCCATCGCTCCATACCTCCTAAAGTACTTCCGGTGCGAGGGAGACGATCTTGGTAAACCCCTTGTCCCGCAGTTCGCGGGCGACGGGGCCAAAAATACGCGTCCCTTTAGGGTTCCTGCCGTCCGTGTCGAGGATAACGGCAGCGTTATCATCGAAGCGGATATACGTGCCATCATCCCGCCGGATCGGCTTGCTGGTGCGCACGATCACGGCATGAACCACATCACTCTTGCTCACCGCGCCGTGAGGCGTGGCGGTTTTCACGGCAGCCACGACGATGTCGCCGATGCCACCGTAGCGTCGCTTTGACCCGCCGGTGACGCGGATGACCTGCAGCTCGCGACCCCCGGTGTTGTCGGCGACCTTGATACGGCTCTCCTGCTGGATCATTCTTGCGCCTCCACGTCGCTTTCGATCTGAGTTGCCACATCGACGGTCTGCGCAGTCACTTCCGCTTCGGTCTGGCGGCGGAGAATCTCCTCCACAACCCAGCGTTTCCGCTTGGAAATCGGGCGGCTTTCAACCATTAAGACTTCATCGCCGAGCCGGCACCCAATTTCATCGTGCACAAGATAATTCTTGTTCGATCGCAGCACCTTGCCGTAAAGCTTGTGGCGAGAGGTGCGGTCGACCTGCACGGTTACGGTCTTTTCCGAATTCGTGCGTGTGACCACACCCGTCATTCTTCGTCGGGTGTTCTTCATGATGCACTTTCCTTCTGCTTGGCTTCGAGCTGGCGCTCGCGCAGGATCGTTGCCATACGGGCGATCTCCCTACGGGCGCTCTTCAGCTGGTTGTAGTCGGTCAGCTGACCCGTCGAGAACTGGAAGCGCAGCTTGAAATAATTCTCGCGGGCTTCGTCCAGCTCAGCCCTCAATTTATCGTCGGAGAGTTCTCGAATATCTGCTGGTTTCATCTCGATTACCCTCCAAAGCTATCTTTGACCATGAACTTGGTCTTGATCGGCAACTTGTGGGATGCAAGGCGCATGGCCTCGCGCGCCGCTTCCTCATCCAGACCCGAAATCTCGAACAGCAGACGACCTGGTTTCACAACCGCGACCCAGTGGTCTACCGCGCCCTTACCCTTACCCATGCGTGTCTCAGCAGGTTTCTGTGTGACGGGCTTGTCCGGGAAGATCCGGATCCAAACCTTGCCGCGGCGGCGCATGAAACGTACCAGCGCACGGCGGGCGGCCTCGATCTGACGGGCGGTGATCCATCCCGGCTCAAGAGCCTGAAGCCCATAATCGCCGAAAGAAATATCGTTGCCACGCGTCGCCTTGCCCTTCATGCGACCACGCATTTGCTTTCGATGCTTAACTCTTTTTGGCATTAACATACTTGCACCTCGTTGTAGACGTCTTTACGCCGTTGTGTCGACCTACTCGCTGACGTAGACGTCCATCGCCTCTTGCTGTTCTTCGTCCTCAGTAAGAATTTCACCTTTATAAATCCAGGCCTTAACACCGATGCGCCCAAACGTCGTCAGCGCCTCCGCCACGGCGAAATCAATATCCGCACGCAGCGTCTGCGACGGGACACGGCCTTCCATCTGCCACTCACGACGCGCCATCTCGATCCCGGACAACCGCCCGGAGCACATGACCTTGATGCCTTCGGCACCTTGTCGCATCGCCTGACCCACGGCCCGGGACATCGCCCGGCGGTGACTGATGCGGCGCTCCAGCTGATTGGCGATGTTCTCCGCCACCAACTTCGCATCCAGATCAGGATTCTCGATCTCGGAAATATCCAGCTTGACCGTCGTCCCGGTCAGTTCCTGGATCTGTCGGCGGAGTTCCTTGACATTGGAACCCTTGCGACCGATAACGATGCCAGGCTTGGAGGTATGCACAGTGATGTGCACACTGCTCGGGAAACGTTCGATTTCAATCGTCGAGATCCCGGCACGCGGCGTCGATTCGTTAATCAACTCGCGAATAGCGCGGTCCTCGTGCAGCTGATCGGCATACTTGTCCGCCTCTGCATACCAGCGTGAATCCCAGGTCTTATTGACCCCCAGCCGAAAACCAATTGGATGGACTTTGCGCCCCATGCTTACTCCTTTCGAAGCCTTTCAACACCGGGTTCGAAACCCGTAGAATGTGTCAAACCTATATACTCTCGTGCGCGCGCTCGCGCAGGATCACCGAGATGTGAGAATAACGACGCTTCAACGGCTTGAAACGGCCGCGTGCGCCAAAACGACGCCAGTGACGGGTCGGTCCCTTGTCAGCGAAAATCTCATCGACCATGAGTTCATCCCGGCTCAGACCGAGGTTCTCTTCAGCGTTCGCCACAGCCGAACGGATGACCTTATAAACGGGCTTGGCGGCCGCCTTGTTCGTGAAACGAAGGACGTCCATCGCCTCGGTCACCGGCAGTCCCCGCACCAGATCCACTACAAGCCGGACCTTCTGAGGCGACATCGGAATGAAGCGTGCCGTCGCGCGTGCTTCAAGAATATCCATCATTCCTCCACCGCCCGTGTGCGTGTCGTACGATCGCGCATCACGTGACCACGGAAGGTTCGGGTGGGCGCAAACTCACCCAGCTTGTGCCCGACCATGTTCTCCGTGATGTAGATCGGAATGTGCCGCCGACCGTCATGCACGGCGATCGTGTGACCGACCATCTGTGGGAAAACGGTGCTCGCGCGACTCCATGTGCGAATCACCTTTTTCTCGGCGCGCTCATTCATCTCTTCGACTTTTTTCAACAACTTCGGGTTTATGTAAGGACCCTTTTTCAATGAACGTGACATAACTTTACCTCCGTCGTCCTATGCGCAGGCCTAGCGCCGGCGCTTCTTTGAACGATGACGGATAATGTACTTTTCCGTACGTTTGTTATTGCGTGTCTTCTTACCCAGAGTGGGCTTGCCCCACGGACTCTTCGGGCTGGGCATGCCGATCGGTGAGCGACCCTCGCCACCACCATGTGGGTGGTCACGCGGGCTCATCGCGGAGCCACGTACTGCCGGTCGGAAACCACGGTGGCGATTGCGGCCAGCCTTGCCCAGCTTGATGTTAGCGTGATCGGGGTTGCCCACCTCGCCGATCGTCGCCGTGCAGCTCTGACGGATCCTGCGGACCTCGCCGGAGGGTAGACGGACGGCGGCATATGCGCCCTCCTTGCCCAGCAGCTGCGCCGAGGCGCCAGCAGCTCGCACCAACTGACCACCCTTGCCTTCGTGCAGTTCGATATTGTGCACGGTCGTGCCCAGAGGGATGTTGGCAAGCGGCAGCGTGTTGCCCGGGCGGATATCCACCCCATCACCAGCGACGACGGTGTCCCCAACCTGTAAACCGAGCGGCGCGATGATGTAGCGCTTCTCGCCGTCGGCGTAGTTCAGCAACGCGATGCGCGCCGAGCGGTTAGGGTCGTACTCAATCGTGGCGACCTTGGCAGGAATGTTGATCTTGTCCCGCTTAAAATCCACCTTGCGGATATGGCGCCGGGCGCCACCGCCGCGGTGGCGGACCGTGATACGCCCCTGGTTATTTCGGCCGCCGCTGCGCTTCTTGCTTTTAAGCAATGAGCGCTCGGGTTTATCTTGAGTGATCTCCTCGAATGTGTGGCCGCTCATGCCCCTGCGACCAGGAGATGTAGGCTTATATTTCTTTACCGGCATTAGGCTACCCCTTCAAACACGTCAATGCTGTCGCCGGGGGCGAGCGTAACGATCGCCTTCTTGAAGCTCGACCGACGGATCTGCCAGCGGCGGTTGCGCAAGCTGCGCGCCACTTTCGCCGGCTGATTCATAACATTGACCTTCTCCACAGTCACATCAAACAGGATCTCGACTGCTTCTTTGATATCCTGCTTGCTCGCCTCCTGGTGCACTTCGAAGACGTACTGGTTGAGCATTCCGCTCTGATAAGCCGATTTCTCAGTGATAATCGGACGTTTAATTACGTCATAAATCGTAGGCATCTCTACCTCCTACGCTCCCAGGTACGCCTGGATCATGTCCAGCGCGTCAAGCGGCATGATCACACGTTCGTACCCAAATAAATCGCGCACGTTTAAATACTCAGCCGAGAGCGTCTTTGCGTCTGGCAGGTTGCGAATTGATTTCACAACATTCACATCGTCCTTGGCCATCAGCACCAGCGCGCTCGACTCACCCACCAATTTCTGCAGCGCTTCCGCCATGACCCTGGTCTTCGGCGCCTCGGCGCTCAAGACGTCGAGCAGAACGATCGACTTCTCGGCTGCCTTCACAGAGAGCGCTGACCGCAGCGCCGCCTGGCGCATCTTGCGCGGCATCTTGACGCTGTAATCCCGTGGGCGTGGGGTATGGACTTTGCCTCCGCCGACCCAGATCGGGGAACGACGTGAGCCGTGTCGCGCTCGACCGGTGCCCTTCTGGCGCCATGGTTTGCGACCGCCACCGCGCACCTCGCCACGCGACTTCGTCTTATGTGTCCCTGCACGGGCGTTTGCCATCTGACGGACCAGCGCCTGGTGCATGAGATCTTGCTTTATGGGCGCCTCGAAGATCACCGCCGGCAAATCGGCGCTGTCGACCTTCTCACCCTGCATGTTCATTACGTCTACTTTCATCGCTCAATCTCTCCGTCAGACTTACTGTTTGCGTGCTTCATTAATCACAACGATGTTTCCGCGCGCACCGGGGACACTTCCGCTGACACCCAGTAGATTGCGTTCCGGGTCGACCAATTCGATGCGGACATTCTGCGAGGTCTTGCGCACCGAACCCATGTGACCGGGTCCGCGCGATCCCTTGAACACACGGCCGGGCGTTGAGGTCGAACCGTGCGAACCTGGCGCACGGGTGCGGTCTGACTGACCGTGGGTGACCGGCTGACGCTGGAACCCATGGCGCTTAATGCCGCCTGCGAAGCCTTTACCTTTGCTCACACCGGTGATATCGACGTGATCGCCGACACCGAAGACATCGACGGTGAGCGTATCGCCCTCGTTGATCTCGTCCTGCTTCTTGATGCGGAATTCACGCAGGTGCTTCAAAGGAGGCAGATCGTTGCGTTTTAGATGCCCGAGCTGTCCACCGGTGAGCTTCTTCGGTTTGGCCTCACCAAATCCGAGCTGAACAGCCTGGTAGCCATTGCTCTGCAGCGTGCGGATTTGGGTGACATAACACGGCCCAGCCTCGATGAGCGTCACGGGAATCAGGTTACCCGACTCGTCGAACAACTGGGTCATGCCGACTTTCTTTCCAATAAGCCCCTTCATACCTTGTCTCCTATAGATAATCTCTTGACAGGACTGTCAGCCAGGGCTTCGGCTGCATCATCCCCGAACACCGGGCAGTCTGCTTGGTGGCTATGAAGTCGGTAGTCTCGCTTCACCCGCCATCCGTGCGCTTACCCAGTCTCGCATCGGACCGGCCACAAGTGTTTATGCCTGGTGTGGCCGACTAGTTCATCTGTTAAATCTTGATCTCAATATCCACACCGGCCGGCAGGTTCAACCGCATCAGTGTGTCGATCGTCTTCGTATCAGGCTCAAGCACGTCAATCAGGCGCTTGTGCGTTCGGATCTCAAAGTGCTCGTGCGAATCTTTATCGATAAACGTAGATCGCCGAACGGTGAAGCGCTCGATCTTCGTTGGCAGCGGAACGGGGCCGACTACACGGGCTCCAGTGCGCTCTGCCGTCTCGACAATCCGGGCTGCGGATTGGTCGAGCACACGGTGATCGTACGCTTTCAATCGAATTCGAATCTTCTGTTTGGCCATAGATCACCTATTCCAGGATCTCTGTGATCACGCCTGCGCCGACAGTCAAACCGCCCTCGCGGATCGCGAACT
>CBFDDM010000100.1:0-11316 GCA_965603565.1 uncultured Anaerolineales bacterium
CCCTGACCAACCTGGCCCCCTTCTACGGCGCGGCATCGGAAGCTGCCCGTATCACCGTTTCAACGAATTATTTCGAGGTGATCTCAAACAGCGTGCTGGCCTTCATACCCTGGTTCATCTGCTGGTCCTGGCTTTTGGATCGCTACGATTTCAAACCGTTGGAGGTCATGCTGCTGTTCGGATTGACCGGTCTCTATGCGGAAACTACGCTCGATTCGGTTGTGAACCTGGAGGACCTTGCAGGGGTCGGGATGTGGGTATATATCTACGGCTTGATGGTCTACCTTCCGGCGTTGACGGTTCCGGATGATCGACAGGCGCGTCCCGTGCGCTGGTACCATGTCCCCGTGGCGATCTTCCTGCCAATCGTATTCATCATCCCACTCGGGATCTATCTCATTCTGCGATTCTTTAGGAAAATCTTTTCAACCATCAGAACAGCCATCACCAAACAGCCCAACTGATCGGTCGTGGCGTGAGCCCGATCTCGCTCAAGCCATACCCCAGACACGCTCGGCGATCTCGTAGGCGGCGCGCGGCTTGCCCAACCCAATCGCATTCGCGCGCATTTGCTCGAGCCGGGGTGGATCACCGCTCAACCATGAATGCACCGCAACGAGCACCTCAGCGGGTCCAGGCGCCCACGCTCCCGCCTTGTTTTCCACTACATAACGAACATTACCCGTTTCCTGACCGGGTAAAGCTTCCGGGATGATCAGCGGCAAACCACAGGCCAACGCCTCGCTCACGATCAGCCCTCCCGCCTTCGAAATGATAAAGTCGGAGGCTTTCATCAGCTGCGGCATTTCCTCGACCCAGTCGTAGAGCTGGACCGGTCCGTGCCACTCGGATGACTTGAGCGTCTCGTACAATTCCCGGTCCCCACCGCAAACGACGGCGAGCTGCAGATCCATGTCCGCCCGGTCCAGCATACGGCTGAGCGTCGCCATCTGCTGTGTGCGGATGCTGGCGACGATGATCGCGGTCTTCTTCTCGAGGTCCCACCCTAACGCTTCCCTGAGTTCCCTCTGGTCACGGGTTTCCCTGTCGAACTCAGGATGGATCGGCAATCCCGTGACGCGTACCTGGGTAGCGGGGATATTGTTCTCGTATGCTTGCTGCCGGATATGTTTAGTCGGCACAAAATGGAAGGTTGCCGATCGACTGTACCAGATGCGCTGAACATCGGTCAGGTCTGTAATCACGACCGCAAGCGGCACATCTCGCTCGGTCTTACGCAGTGCCCGGGCGACTGGTTGGGCGTAGGTTGGATAAGTCGAGACAATCGCGTCGTATTCATTTCGCCGGATGATCCCGAGCATGACTTCATCCAGGAGCCGCGTTGCGACCGCTTTTGCGAGGTCGGAGACGACCGGCACATCCAGGGCATGGTACGCTAAAGTATAGAGGGCCGGGTCCTCGACAACCATCTCGTCGTAGCCCTCCTCTAGCTGGCGAATCAGATTGGGAGCATCGGCTTCATCAAGTGGGTTAATCACTTCCACCTGACATCGATCACCGTACAACTCGATCAGCGCGGCTTCGACTGCCTCAGCAGCTCGACGATGACCAAAACCGGCATCCGCCGTCATGATGAGGATGTGTTTCGAGTCCAAGTCTGTGCTCGCTTTCTGCTGGTCAGCACCAGTCCTACTAAAAGGTTAAATGCAAAGGAAGGATATGTCCAATACAAATCAACGCTTCGAATTCCAACCCGGGTTCCGTTGGGGGACGGCGACCTCTTCCCATCAAGTTGAGGGTAATCAATCCAACAACGATTGGTGGGCAGCCGAACAGCGCGGCGGTTTTGTTCACAAGGATCAAAAATCCGGTCTTGCCTGTGATTGGTGGCGGAACGCTGAGCAGGATTTCGACCGCATGGTCGAGCTGAATCACAACGCCCATCGGCTTTCGATCGAGTGGAGCCGCGTGCAGCCAACACCGGACACCTGGGACGAAGACGCTCTCGATCGCTACAGGGAGATGATCGCCGGCTTGATCGATCGCGGCATTGAGCCAATGGTCACGCTTCACCACTTCACGCTCCCTTTGTGGGTCGCGGCATTGGGCGGTTGGGAGAACGACAAAAGCCCGGAATGGTTCGAGACCTATGCCCGCAAGGTCGTATCGGCGCTATCCGATCAGGTAGGTTTCTGGTGCACGATCAACGAGCCAATGGTGCTCATAGCGCAAGGGTACTTCCTTGGTTCATGGCCGCCGGGCAAGCGCAGCCCTCAAGGCGCGCTTGATGCGGGAAGAAATATGATCCAGGCGCATGCGTCTGCCTACCACGCCATCCACGAGATTCAGCCCGAAGCGAGGGTTGGCATCGCCAAGCACATGGTCATCTGGCGGCCGCACCGTTTCTGGCTTCCCACCGACAGGCTCTTCAGCCGATTGATCAATCGCATCTCCAACCATCTCTTCCTCGACGCCCTCACCGATGGTGTCCTGCGCGTCCCGCTCCGAAGAAATTATCGTATTGAGGAAGCAAAGGGCACGCTCGACTGGCTGGGGGTGAACTACTACCAACGTTTCCGGGTAGGCATAAAGATCTGGGATGCGCTTCGCCGGATCTTCCCTGGAAGCCAGTCCGATATCCTGCACTACGGCACCAAACCCGGCATCCAGAAAGGTCCGGGTGAATGGGGAGAAATCCACCCAGAGGGATTATTCGAGACGTTGAACACACTCGCCCGTTATGACCTACCGATGTATATCACCGAAAACGGCATCCCCGACCAGAACGATCGCTATCGGCCTGCCTTTATCATCGGGCATCTCCACCAGTTATGGCGTTCAATCGAGGCAGGCATCGACGTGCGCGGCTATTATCATTGGAGCCTGGTAGATAACTTTGAGTGGAGTGAGGGTTACGACCCGCGCTTTCGGTTTGGATTATTTGGAGTTGATCGGGAGACGCAGCAACGCTCAAAGCGCCCCAGTGCGGAGCTGTATGGAGCAATTTGCGCCTCTGGTGCAATCGATCATATGCTGGTCGAGAAATTTGCGCCTGAACTGCTTCCCATTCTGTTTGAGCAGTAGTGGAGTGTCATAAACTCCTTTGCTCGAGATCGCTCAAAGCTCAGAAGATGTTAAGGAGCCCGAACCCACCCAAAGCAAATAGAACAGCCCCGAAGAGCATGGTTAGCGCTGTGGTCCATAAATAACGAGGGAGCGGAACCCGGTAGATCCCGCTTGTGAAGCTGACGATCTTCGAGCCCGCGCCGGTAAGCATGCGCCCGCCAATTAAGAACCAGATCGACTCTACTGGCAGTTTATCCAAACCCAACGGCAATTCATTCTTGCGCCGTTCGAATTCAGCCGCGCTGCCGATGCGCGTGCCCATGTAATACTCAACAAGCGCCGCCAGGGTCGTACCTGCCCAGGCGACAAGACCGCCCCAGACTGGTCCGAACACAGCGCCATTGATCAGGGTGAGTGCATCAGCAGGGATGGGCGACATACCGAGCACCGCATAGAGCACGAGGCTCAAAATCGGACCGAATGCACCCAAACGGTGGATGATGCCCTCGATCAAAGCTCTATTACGGGCGATGAAGATCACCATCGCAATCGCGAAGACAAAACTCAACGCAATGACAATCCAGTTCCTTATCGCTTTATTCCCCAATAATTTTCTCCCCACATCCAACCATTTGCAAATCGATGCAGTCTCATCGAGCCTATCTAATCTTAATGCATAGCTCTTTTGCTACCTTCAAGATACATACTCCAGAAAGGCAAGAACTGAATATCGCTCAGCGAGTATTTCGCAAGAACTGATTGTCACAATAAAGGCGTCGGAACCGAATAATACTATTAGGAGGAGACTATGCTTGGTTGGACAATCACATTTCTGATTTTGGCCGGATTGGCCGCACTGTTTGGATTTGGCGTCATCGCCAGCACGTTCGCGTCGATTGCCGAAATCCTATTCTATATTTTCCTGGTGCTCTTCGTGCTGTCGTTGCTCTTCGGTCGAAGGATCAGGGTTTGACCGTTTGCGACGATCCGGATCATGCCAGTTTAACCTCTGGCATGATCAGCAATCACAGATGACGACAATCAAAAACAGCGCCGGGCGAAGACCCGGCGCTGTTGACAGTCTTCCTGATTGGCTTCCAGATCATCGAGCAGACAATACAGGCCGCTTAGTGAACCGAACACGAGATGCAGGGGTCATAAGCTCTCACTAACATCTCGCCGGCCAATCGAATTTCGTCCTCGTTCTTCCCGGCATTCGCCATTTTCGGGACGAGCGCCTCCAAATCATGCTGGATGTTGGCGTGGTTCTGGCCGGTAGGGATCACACAATCGGCCTTCTTGATCAGCCCGTCGGCGCCGATCCTGTAGTAATGGTAGAGGATGCCGCGCGGCGCCTCCACTGCGCTCACCCCTTCACATTCTTTATATTCGTATAGTGCCGCAACGTCATAATCACGCGAGTCGATCAGATCGCCGATCAGCTCCTTGGATTCGTAGATGACGTGGAAACACTCGACCAGTTGGGCCAGATTGTGGAAATAGGGATTGTCGATACGTGGTTTCATCCCCAATTCTTCGGCAACCTGCATGGCGGTGGGATGCAGACCATCGTAGTTATTATTGAAGCGCGCCAATGCGCCAACTGCGAAAGAATCGCGGCTCAGACGAGCATACTTTGAGGTCGAATGGTCCACAATGTACTCATTCGTCATCGCCAGGTAGTCGTCCTCAGATTTGCGCACCCCATCGCTCGAGATCAAATCGCCACCGACGAATGGATAATTGGTCCCATCCCCGGCTAAGGAGATGTATTCGGTCTCCCGCACGAAGTCGGGCAGCTCGAAGGTCTTAAGGACCTCTAACGCATCCCAGAGGAGTGGGATCGTGTCGTCCAGCTCCGCGTGCAGGCGCAGCATCTGTGATCGGCGTGGCCGCTGAGTCGTGCCGCCGATCTTGAACACCATCGGGTGTGATGTCCGTCCAGCGAAAAGATCGGAGGCCTGATTGGCGTAGCCCTTGATGCGGGTGGCAATCTGGATTAATTCCGGATGGGTTTCGATCAGCGGGATCACGCTGCCTACACCCAGAAGATCAGGCGCTGCCAGGAAAAATAGGTGCAGTGCGTGGCTCTGCAGGGTTTCGGCGTGCTTGGCTAACCGTCGAACATTTGCAGCCATGGGAGGAATCTCGATCCCCAGGCCGCGTTCAATCGCGCGGGCGCTTGCCAAGGCGTGCGAGATCGAGCAGATGCCGCACACCCGCGCTGCGAGAAGCGGGGCGGCCTCAATCGAAATGCCCTGAAACATCTTCTCGAAGAATCGGGGGGTCTCCACAACCTCCCAGGTGCATTCGGCCAGCTTACCGTTTTCGATCTGTATTTTGATATTACCGTGCCCTTCAACGCGAGCGAGGTGTTCGACCTCGATCTGGACGGGCTGATCTATTGCAATCTTCATAAAACCCTCTCAATATACCGGCTCACTACTGTGTGCCGCTTATTCCAGTAGTGGCAGAACTTTATTGCCAGCGAACGCGTTGAAAAAGCTGGCTCGCTCTGCGATCTCTGCGTCACTGAAACCGTGCTCACGCAGGATCTCGACTAACGATTCGTAATTGGCTTCCTCCGCAGGACCCCGGCAACCCCAGCAACCCGCCCGGTTGCGCGGGCAAACCGCGTTGCAGCCAGCCATAGTCACGGACCCCAAACAAAGGATGCCCATGTCCATGACGCACGTATTGATGCGCTGCTTGCACTCCACACAAACCGAGTAACGCGGGAACTGCGGCTCAATGCCAAGAATTAGCTCCCGCACCAGCCACTCAAATTCTGTTTTCGAGATAGGGCACCCTGGTAGTTCTATATCCACCGCAACCACATCAGATACACGGCGTACAGGTCCAGTCTCTAGCTTGTGCTCACCGTATACCTCAGCCATGACTTCGGGTTCCTCAAAGCGTGAACGCAGGTTATTTACACCGCCAAGGCACGCACAGGCTCCCATCGCGACCAGCAATTTGGCCTGTTCGCGGATTTCCTTGAGCGCTTTTACTTCGTGGTCTGTGGTGATGCTGCCTTCAACAAAGGCAATGTCATAATCGCCATGTTTATCCGAAGAGATCAAGCGAAATTCCATGATCTCAATCAGGTTGAAAAGGTCCTTCAAATTCTGCTCGTTATTAGAAAGCTGCAGCTGACAGCCCTCACAACCGGTGAAGCCAAAGACGGCGACTTTTGGTTTTGGCAGTTCTATACCCAGATACTTCATTCTCGTTTATCCATCGTTATGCGAACGCTACCCACACACATGTCTAAATCGCTTCCTGTAAGTTCATCACGCTCCAGTAATCGAACACCGGTCCATCCAGGCACGTGAACGTCGAGCCCACGTTGCAGCGGCAGCATTTGCCCATTCCGCAGTGCATGCGGCGTTCGAGCGATACAAACATGCGCTGTCTTGGCAGGCCCAGCTCGCTCAGGTATCCACAAACAAATTTGAACATCACCGGCGGGCCGCAAACGACCGCGAAGGTGTCATCCGGATCCACAGGTACTCCATCGAACAAATCAGTGATCAATCCGGTCGGCGCGTCCCAGGTCTCGTCCGGCTCTTCAACGATCGTGAGCATGTTGATGTCGTATACTTTGCGCCATTCCTCGTACTGGTAGGTAAAGAGCAACTGGTCGGGCTCCTTCGCTCCGTAAAGAATGGTCACGTCTTTATAGTCGTTGCGGTGTTCGTTGACCCAGTAGATCGCCGAACGCAGCGGGGCCAAACCTAATCCACCCGCAATCAACAGGACGTTCGAGCCGTTCATCTTGCGCATCGGGAAGTGCGTCCCGAAAGGTCCCCGAATCCCCACGACCGCACCTGCCTGCAGCCGGTGGATCATGCCTGTCACCGTGCCGACGTTGCGGATGCAGAGTTCAATAAACTCATGGTTTGCGCTGGGACCCGAGATCGAAATCGCCACCTCCCCGGAGCCGGGGATATCCAGCATGATGAACTGGCCCGGTTCGAAGTGAAAATTCTGTCGGATCTTGGGGTCCATGATCTGGATCTGGAAAAGTTTCTCATGCTCCGTAAGCGGGATCGCGGCCAGCACACGCGCTCGGTGCGCTCGCTCGGTCTGCATGAGCTTGGATTTGCGATTGAAATCCGGAGCCTCGGACATAAACGGCTCTCGGTTGATATCGTAACGGGGGATCTTGAATGTCATCGTTTCTCCGTCTCGTTCAAATCGTCTATTACGACCTTGGGGCTTATACCCGCCAGGCAGGCGACACCACAGCGGTTGCAGCCGACACAGAGCGACTGGTTGAACGCTTCTACAAACCCGCGGAACTGGTGGTAGTAACGATATTTCAGTCGAATATGCGGCTCGGGTCGGAAGTTGTGATCGCCGGCAACCGAGGCAAAGTCAAGCAGGTTGCAGGAGTACAGGAAGCGCTGCTTATGCGCATGTTCGAACTCGAGGTCGACACATTCCTGCACGCCGTAGCAGTAGCATGTCGGACAGACCATCGCGCAACTGCCACAGCTCAAACACTTGTCGCCCCATTTTTCCCAGACCTCCGATTCGAATTCGAGGTCCATAAGCTCAGGAACGATGGTCACGTCGACCTGCGTCCTGAATTTCGACTCGATCTCCTTCTTGACCGACTTAAACAAGTCCTGTTCCGCTTCGGTCGCCTCTTCACCACCGTAGGTTTCCAGCATGCGGTAGCCGGTGTCTGATCCAACCGCTACAAAATATTTATCACCGATGTCGGTTAGGAATAGATCGAAGCCCTTGAATACGACATCCGCCCCGACGGAATGACAGAAGCAGTCTTCCAGCGGTTCGTGATCCAGGCCGATGATGATCGTGTTTCGCCTGCGAGCCGAATAGTATGGATTCGGGTAAGCGCTGTTGATCATGACCTCATCGAGCTTGCGCAGTGCGTTGATGTCGCACGCTCGCATGCCCACAATCACGCGTGGGTTCACACGGTAACGGATATCCTGTTCCCAACCCTGCTTGGTGAGATCATAGGTCGCCAATGTTTCCTTGAAAGGCAGGAAGAAATTCTTCGGCGAGGAATAGGTGCGGGTGTAGTCCATCTGAAGCTCGTCGAAATCGTTCAGCTTCAGAAAGCGATAGACCTTATTTCCATTCGCATCCATATCACGCCACTTTGGACCGAAGACATCGTTCTCTTCCATCAGGCCCTCGATCATGCGCCGGAAATTATCTTTGGTGATCGTCTTATAGAGCATGTACCACCCCTAAGTGATTACTTCAAAAAACCTTCAAACATATAATAAAACTAAGTTGATCCAGATCGGTAGGCAATTTGTGACATATTTCACAAGACATTATTCATCTTTACTTTTAATGGCCCTCGCGGTACATCACACACCTGTTCAGGGCGCCGGACAAGGCTCCCTTTGAAGATATCAGGGGAGGCCATCAGGAACCATAGCCACCTGACCAGGTTTGGCTGATTAGACCGCTCTATTTTGAGTTAGCCAGGAGACCCGGATGCATTATCACCTCAATATGCAAACACGCATCAGGCGATCATGCGGCTGCCGGAGTGATGGCAGCCGCATGCCCTTTCGATCAACCTGAACTTCGGGATTTGCAATTACATGGCTCAAGCAGGCACAAGTTCTTTCTCGAATTGATTGAGTGCCTCCAGCGCTTCGACGGCGTACATTAGGGCTGGTCCGCCACCCATGAGTATGGCTACCCCTAGAGATTCAAGGATCTCTGCCCTCGTAGCCCCAGCTTCAAGCGCGTCGTTGACATGGAATGCGATACAACCATCACAGCGGACATTGACCGCGATGGCGAGAGCGATAAGCTCTTTTACCTTGCCGCTCAAGACGCCGTCCGCTGCGGCAGAGTGATGCAGCCCCATGAAGGCTTGCAGGGTTTCCGGGATGCCTTCGCCAAGATCACCCATCGTTCGCTTGATGTTTGCCAAATGTTCTGGATAGTTCTTCATCGTTTACCTCCACGATATCTATTTGTGAAAATTATAACAATCATGGATTAATAGACGATGACAAATACCTGGACGAACAGCTGACTTGGATCACCCATCGAGTTGAAATGATTTCGATCTCGACAGGAAAAACAATCCCGGATATTCCACTGCAGTGGTGGCATGGGAGCGCGCTTGGTCCATATCATGCAGATCATCACAACACCCACATCCGTGAACACTGGACAGTGTGCCTGGCCTTTGATATACATTTAACAAATAGTGGACAAAAAAGGTAACTTTTACGTCGGTCAGCACATCTAATAAATCATGAGACGAGCGCAGTAGAGGAAATTGAGATGCAATTACACGGAATTCATCACGTGACCGCGGTAAGCGCGAAGATTGCTGAAAACGTCAAGTTTTATACTGAGATATTGGGGCTGCGCCTGGTTAAGAAATCCGTCAATCAGGACGATGTCTCCGCCTATCACCTCTTCTACGCCGATAAGGCGGGTTCACCAGGCACGGACATGACCTTCTTCGATTGGCCGCACATTGGGGAAGATCTGCGCGGCGCGGACAGCATTGCCGGCACTTCATTCCGTGTGGCCAGCGGCGAGGCGCTCGTTTTCTGGCTCAAACGTTTCGACGACCTGGGCGTCCAGCACGGGGGAATAAAGGCATTTGCCGGTCGCGAACTCTTACCATTTGAAGATCCGGAAGGCCAGCGTTTACTGCTGGTGAATGATGAAGGCGCTGCATTCGATGGTGAAATCTGGCCGCGTGCGGATATTCCCAATGAGTACACACTGCGCGGTTTTTACAGCGTGGTCCTCTCTGTCTTTTCGTTCGGTCAACTCGCCCCGATCTTCACCAAGATCTTGAGCTTCGAAGAGATTGAGCGAGCGACATGGATCGACGGCAAAACCGAGGCGGCGATCTATAAAACGGATCAGGCAGGCGGCCCCGGGACGGAGATCTGGCTGCTTGAACAGCCGGATCTTCTCCGCGCACGGCTCGGTGCCGGTGGAACGCACCATGTCGCCTTCCGCGTCAGGGATATTGAGGACCAGAAGAAATGGCGCGAGAAGATCATCGAGGATGGGCTGTATGTCAGCCAGCTGATCGATCGCTTCTGGTTCAACTCGATTTATTTCCGCGTTTCGGACGGGATCCTCTTTGAGATTGCCACCGACGGTCCGGGTTTCGCCATCGACGAGGATCCCGAAGCGCTGGGTGAAAAACTGGTGCTTCCGCCCTTCCTCGAGAACCGGCGCGAGCAGATCGAGGCCGGCCTGACCCCGATCGAGGCTTAATCGATATGAATGCAGACATCCATCAGAACCATCCGGTGCTCTCCGCCGGCGCAGACCGGGAGTCAGCCCGAATTGCGGTCATCCTGCTTCATGGACGCGGCGCAAGCGCCGAGAGCATGATCCCGCTCGCCGAGGAGTTGGGGACGGAAGGCATCCACTACGTCGTTCCACAGGCGGCGCAGTTCCGCTGGTACCCGCAGTCCGCGTTCGGTCCGATCGAGGCAAACGAACCCGATCTCACTTCGGCACTTTCGAAAATCGACTCGATCGTCCAGGATTTGCACGACGCCGGATTTTCGGATCGGCAGATCGTTTTCGGCGGGTTCTCGCAGGGCGCCTGTCTTTCTTCAGAGTACGTCGCCCGCAACGCCCGGCGATACGGCGGATTGTTCGTGCTCAGTGGCGCGTTGATCGGACCGCCTGGCACGCCACGCCAGTATCCAGGCTCATTGGAGCGCACACCGGTCTTCATCGGCGGAAGCGACGTCGACCCATGGATCCCGGACGATCTGCAGCGTGAAACGGCGCATGTTTTCGAGAAAATGGGCGGAGAGGTTGAATTCAAGATTTACGACGGCATGCCCCACACCGTGAATGAAGACGAGATCGAGCAAGTGCGCTCGATGCTTTCAGGAATCATTGCAAACATCCGCGGATAAACTCGTAGTTCAAAATAGAAGAAAGGCTGGCAGCCTTGGTGCTGCCAGCTTTTTGTATTGCGATTTCTAGACTGTGGTTCTGTATCAGAGCCTAACGCTCACTCCACAGTGATGACAGCGGCCATCCCGACGCCCCCTGGGCCCCCATGAAACGTGCAGTGATACGGGTAGGTACCGGCCTCTTCAAATGTAAATTCAAAGGTTCCACCCGGGCTTACGGCGCCGCTGTCGAACATGCCTCCGTCATCCGTCACCGTGTGTCGGAGCGACCCTTCATTCGTCCAGGTCACGGTCGTTCCGGGCGAGACGCTGATCTCTGCCGGTTGAAACTCGTTGTCGACTATGCTCACCGCCGCGCTGGCTACCTCAGCTGATTCAG
>CBFDDM010000101.1:0-11107 GCA_965603565.1 uncultured Anaerolineales bacterium
GGAGATACCGGAGTCTGGGACCAGTGAATCGACGATAGATAAGGGAGCCACGGCACTGAAGGTCGTTTGCCCTAATTTTGTGGAGTCGGTCACGACGATGCGCTGGTGGGCATGTTCGATCAGGGGCTTCTTAACACGTGCGTCTTCGATGTTGTATTCTGTGAGGCCATCTTCGAGGCTCAGACCTCCAACCCCGATAAATGCCTTATCCACGTGAAAATCCTTGTACGTGTGTTCGGCAATATGCCCGATGAGCGAAAGCTCTCCGGGGCGAACGATGCCTCCCGTAAGGATTAACCTCACATCCGAGTTTAGCGACAGGTTGGACACGACTTCGTTAGCGATCGGTAGGCTCGCGGTCAGGATGGTCAGATTTCTTTTGCCTTTGAGCGCCCTGGCAATTTCCAGTGTCGTCGTGCCAACATCGAGCGCGATGCTTTCCCCATCGACAACCAGCTCCGCCGCTTTTTGACCAATCGCCACCTTGTTTTCGGCATGCCTGGTTGTTCGAACAGTGTAAGGCGGTTCGTAGCTCCTGCCGAGGTTGCTGACCGCACCACCGTGCACACGGCGCAGAACGCCTTCTTTATCCAGGTCCCGCAGATCCCGGCGGATGGTCATCTCAGAGACATCGAAAAGTTCACACAACTCAGCAACAGTCATACTCCCGGATTCCTGTACGATCTCGATGATCTTGCGGCGTCGGTCAGACTGCATGCTGGCATCCTTTGGGATTAACAAATGTTCGATTCTGTTTCCATAATATGGAGATTTTGTTCGAGAGTCAATTCAGAGACTGAACGCATCCAAGTACAGAATCCCATTGGACTGCTCCTGATCTTCTAAATAATATCAATCCGCCAGTTATTGACGAGGATAAATAGCGAAGGATTGAGCTTCCGATCCGTTGGATAATATAGAAATATACCCCTTCATATCACACTCATACTCAAGGCACATCAGCTGCCAAACCAGGATTATGCTCGACGGTACCGTCGACCTCGAAGTAATAAGCATATGGCACTGCGATCTCAAAATCCATATACAATAGTCTTTCCATCCGGTCGAGCTGAGCACAGCGATGGTTCTTGTTCCACCGGGATGCTCGCGCTAAGCGACCGCTCCTAAGTGTTTGGCTATTTACTTCGGTATACTGGTATGCTAGTATACTTATACTCCGTGTAATCTTTTCATTTAACCTGTTGAAGATGGTTAAAACCCTGGGAGGGCAGTACATGACCGCGAAAGAAGGTCCATCCACCCGATCGGTCCACACAGAGAGCTCGATCGACGCAGGGTCACACTCGATCGTGCCGCCTATCGTAGCCAACGCAGCGTTCGCTTTCGAGGATCTGGAAACCTGGCGTGCTGTCGCCCTGGGAGAAACCCCGGGTTCCAGCTACAGCAGGAACTCAAACCCAACCGAGGTGCTCTTCGAGCGCAAGATAGCCGCCCTCGAAGAGGCCGAGGCCGGGCTGAGCTTCGCCACCGGAATGTCCGCAATTCACACAACACTTTTCGCATTGCTGAACCCGGGTGATCGAGCCGTCACCATCCGTGACGCCTATGGTGCGACCTTCCTGCACTTCACCCAGATTTTGCCCCGCTTTGGGATCGAATGCACCGTCTGCGAGACGGTGGAAGAAGATGCGATCCTCGATGCGATTCAAGCAGGCTGCAACCTGCTCTATCTCGAATCGCCAACCAACCCGCTGCTGCGTGTCGTCGATCTCGGCAAACTCATCCAGGCTGCACATGCTGTCGGCGCGCTGGCGGTGGTTGACAACACGTTCGCGACACCAATCAATCAACTTCCGATCGAATACGGCGCGGACCTAGTCATTCACAGCGCGACCAAGTACCTGGGTGGGCACAACGACTTGATGGGCGGTGTCCTCGTTGGGAGCAATGAACTTATCGAGAAAGTCTACCGCTACCGGGAACTCACCGGTCCCGCCATGGACCCCCATCGTGCCCACCTCTTGCTGCGCAGCCTGAAAACACTTGCGCTGCGCGTCCAACGACAGAACGAGAACGCGCTCAGCATGGCACGCTACCTCTACGACCATCCAGCGATCAGTCGCGTGTATTATCCGGGTTTAGAAAGCCATCACAACCACGAGGTCGCGAAAAGCCAGATGAGTGGGTTTGGCGGTGTTCTAAGTTTCGAGGTCCCGGGTGGCCTGGAGGCGATCGGGCGATTCCTCCCGCATTTGAAGTATGCCTGTCTCGCGCCTAATCTGGGTCAGGTCGAGACGATCGTAGGTCCGCCTGCTCTGACCAGCCACGTTGAGTTGAACGAGGAGCAGCGTAAGGCTTCCGGTGTACCCGAAGGCCTCGTCCGCTATGCCGTTGGCATCGAGGACATCGCGGACCTCATCCGCGCCATGGATGAAGCACTTTCAATGCTGTAAGCGAAATTATCATAAGGGAGTACAATTATTCTATTCTCTGTATGGCATTCACATCGCCGCATTGACGCTGCAGGATAGCGCAGCCTTCCTATATTGAAAAGGATCCAGCATGGTCCTGCCGAAGGATAAGAAATCAAAGCCAACCGTTGATGGTTTGCCTGAACTCCCGTCGATCCAACCCGCTAAAACGAAGCTCTCCGATCATGTCTACGACGTCATCTGTGACTACATCGTTAAAGGACGCTTCGAACCCGGCCAGCGGCTGCGCGAAGCCGAAGTCGCCGAGGGCTTGAATGTCAGCCGCACGCCTGTCAGGGAAGCGTTTGCACGCCTCGAACGGCAGCACCTGCTGGAGCGTGACCCTACCGGAGCTTATCTGGTCCCGGTCTGGGACCGCCAGATTCTCTGGGAGGTAGCCACGTTGCGTGGCACTCTCGAAGGACTTGCAGCCAGCCTGCTCAAGGACCGACTGGTAGCGGCTGACTTCGATTTTCTGCAAAGTATCATCCACCGCATGGGCGCAGCCAATAAACGTGGAGATTATGACGCCCTCATCGAGCTGGATATCACCTTCCACAGCTTCCTGTGGTCTCAAATTCCGCACAGCATCCTCAGCGAAACGCTTAATCGCATGAAAGCGCAGGTGCTCTACTTTATGTACATCACCCGTCCCGGTGATGAAGAGACCTATGAAGAAACCCACCAGGAATTGCTGGACCTGTTTTACTCCGGAGACATCGAGCAGGCCGTCGAGGCGATTAAGGAACACATCCTGATCACCGCCGAGAACGCGATTGAGCGCATGTTTGAGTAAGAACCTCCGTTTGCATTTACAAAACCCTCGATATCTCCGGGCACGCCCCTTAAACTAACCACTGCGACAAGCGCCTCATCCCGATAACATCGATTATCCACGCACAAAAATAGATCGACGAAACATGGTTGACGGTTGCAGTATACTGTGCTAGTATGCCAGTATACTGGCATACCGGTTTAGTATTTGTATCCTGAACAATTTCTAATCGACTCCACTGAAGCAGCCTGATGTTTCCCGACGGTCCAGCTGATGAGGTGAAAGGCCGCAGCTGTCAGTGGATATCGTGGCTTCATAGTTCTGGTTTCCTGATCTCTTATTGAAATTTCTCAGAGGGACGAGACTCACTACTTATGAAGATAGAACCATCGCTAGTTGCATATTCATGTCAGCTGGATCCAACGCTTCCGGCAGATCGCGTCGATGGCTGGCAACCATGCGGATCCCTGCATACCAATTTACCGTATGCAATAATAGAAAGCAGAATTCTTGCCGGATCGCCCTGCTGAAGTGTGACCTCCCATCCGATCGATTGGATGGGTAGTTTTTTTATAAACGGCATATCAGGCTCCCAGAAAAAGTCGATCTCTATCGGGGGGAGCGTGTCAAGTCAGGTTGGTTGGAAGCATCGAACACCTGAGAGAGGAGGGCATCACGATTAATTGAGACCGAGATCACTACATGTCAAGGTTATGACACGCAATGGAGGAGTTTTAAATGAAGAGAAATCTATTCATGCTGGTCGCACTGCTTGCAACATTGTCAATGCTGCTCGGGGCATGTGCGCCAACGGAAGAACCACAGCCGGCGGATGAACCCATGCAAGAGGAGCCCGCGGAACCCGATACAGCCGATGAACCTGTGGCTGAGCCGGAGGAAACCGAGCCGAAAATCCTGCGTATCCGCATGTATGGTGATATCCAGATCCTCGATCCTGCGTTCAGGATTTCCGAGAATGACGAGATCGTTTCGAACGCCGTCATGAACGGTCTGGTGCGCTACTGTCCAAACTCATACGACCTTTGCAACCAGCTGGCAGAGGAAATCGAGGAATCTGAGGACGGTCTCGAGATCCGCTTCAAGCTTCGCGAAGGGGTCATGTGGCACAACGGTTATGGAGAGTTGACCGCCGAGGACGTCAAATATTCTTATGAACGCTTCATCGATCCCGAGCTGGCCGCAGACTATGCTGATGACTGGGCTACTCTGGACCATGTCGAAGTGATCGACAAATACAACGGGGTCATTCACCTGACCGAACCTTATGCACCGCTCTGGAATTCGACGATGCCAGTCAACAGCGGCAACATCATCTCCAAGAATTTCGTTGAGGAGATCGGCGTCGAGGCGTTCGCCACGAACATCATCGGTACAGGTCCCTATATGTTCGATGAGTGGCGGCCGCAGGAGATGGTCATCCTAATAAAGAACCCGGATTACTGGGGTGAAGAACCCTATTGGGATGAGATTCGCCTAATACCGATTGAGGATGACAAAGCCGGCGAAGTGGCTCTGGAAGCGGGAGATCTGGACTTTGGTCTGATCAGCATCGCCTCCGTCGAACGCTTCGAAGCAAGCCCTGATTTCGAAGTCTGGTCAAAACCCTCCCTGCGCTATACCTGGATCGGCATGAACGTCCAGCACCCCAAGCTTGAAGATCCAAATGTGCGTTGGGCGGTCATCTATGGTATCGACGTTCCCAGCATCATCCAGGCCGCCTACATGGGCAAGGTCGAGCGTGAGTGCACCTTGATCCCGCCCGGGCTCGTCGGCCACTGGGAGGATGCACCGTGCTATCAACGCGACGTCGAGAAGGCCAAGGAGTTTCTGGCCGAAGCGGGGTTGGATTCGCTTGACCTACGCTTAGATTTACAGGACACTACCGAGGATCGCATCTGGTCTGAGATCATCCAACAGAACTTAGCCGAAGTCGGGATAAATGTTGAACTCAATCCCATGGACTCCAGCACCTATTGGACGACCACGTTTGGCGAGCAAGCAGCTGAGAATAACGAGCTCTCAATCGGCGGTTACTCCATGCAAAACGACCCGGCTTGGGCGACAATGTGGTTCACTTGCGACCAGGTAGGGGTCTGGAACGCTTTCTCCTGGTGTGACGAAGAATATGACGCACTTCACCGGGAAGCCATGGTCACCCTCGATCCCGAAGAACGTCACGAACTCTATGTTGAGATGCAGAAAATCTGGGATGAAGCCGCCCACTCGCTGTTTGTCACTCACGGCGTTCGGGTATACGGCTACAACCCGGAGATCTCCCCGGCCACAACGCCCAACGGCAAACCGCAGGTGGAATTCTTTATGCCTGCAGAATAAGGGCGCGTTGTATCCAGACATGAAGTGGTAAGCTGGGGCCCGCAAACGCGCGGGCCCCAGCAAGTGGTTTTTTAGCGGGATAGAAGTCGCAACAGTCCATTCAAAAACCAGAGAGGGTTTCAATTGCGAGCATACCTGCTCAAGCGCGTGCTCATGACCATTATGGTGCTTGTTCTGGTCACGGTATACCTGACGCTGCTCATCCATATCGTTCCGGGCGATCCGGCTAAAAGTTTGCTGGGGCCGCGTGCGAACCCGGAGCGGATCGCAAAGATCCGGTCGGCGATGAATCTCGATAAACCTTTATTGACCCAGATCGGGTTATCAATAGGCAGTCTGCTGCGGGGCGACCTGGGCACCGACCTTTTCACCGGCCGCTCGATCGGTGAACTCATCCGCGCCGCACTCCCCCACACACTGATCCTGGCCTGGACAAGTCTGACCATGGCTGGGATTATCGGTATCCCGCTGGGTGTTTATTCAGCCACCCACCCGGATTCCTGGCTCGACCGATTCACTGCCATCATCTCGATTTCATTTATCACCGTGCCATCGTACGTCGGGGGGTTATTCCTGCTGCTGCTCTTTGCTGTCAAGTTCCAGCTGATGCCAGCTATAGGATTAGGTGAGACAGGCGATTTGTGGGATTACACCAAGCACCTGATTCTCCCCGCCAGCGCGCTGGCGATCACCTGGGTTGGTTACCTGGCTCGCCTGGTGCGCGCCAGCCTTCTCGAGGTGCTAAATCAAACTTATATCCGCGCCGAAATGGCAGCCGGTATCCCACTCCATAAGATTTACTACCGGTTTGCGCTTAAGAACGCCATTATCCCTACGGTGGCGGTGCTCGGATTGGGTGTAGGCAACCTGATGGCGGGCGCGGTTTTCGTCGAGTTGATCTTCACCCGGCCTGGAATGGGCACGTTGATCTACAATGCCATCCAGGCTCGTAATTATCCCGTGGTGAGGTCGGGCGTTATGGTCGTGGCGTTCCTGTTCGTCGCGGCCAACTTGCTCGCCGACGTGCTCTACACCTACCTGGATCCGCGTATACAGCTGGGAAAGGCGCGCAGCTGATATGGAATTTAAAGCCCGACAGACGAATCGGCTGCAGAAATTCCTCGACCGCATCCCAGTCCTGGGTGATGTGCTGCGGCGCCCTTTGGGTGCATTAGGCTTCTTCATCGTTCTGATTTTCATGCTGATGGTACTCTTCGCTCCACTGATCGCGCCTTACGACTTCGCCGCCCAGGATATCCCCAGCATGCTTCAGGCGCCGTCCGGCGCGCACCTGTTAGGCACCGATCACCTCGGACGCGACTTGCTCTCACGCATCATCTACGGTTCACGAATTGCACTCGGTGTCGCCGTGCCTTCCGTCTCGATCGCGCTGATCAGTGGCCTCACGCTTGGCTTGATCGCCGGCTACGCAGGCGGCCGGGTCGACGACATCATCCTGGTCTTCCTGGACAGCATCCAGGCTTTCCCATCGGTCATCCTCGCTCTGGCCATCTTAGCCCTCTTGGGCCCTTCATTGGTCAACGTTGTGCTTGTGATCGGTCTGACCTGGACCCCCGGATACGCTCGCATCGCACGCGCCCAGGTTCTGAGGACCAAGGAAGAACCATATATCGAGGTCGAGCGCTCACTGGGTGCTAATCAGCTCCGCATATTGGGTTTTCACATCCTGCCCAATATCATTGCACCATTATTGATCCTGGTGGCAATGGATCTGCCTGTGGTGATCACGTTCGAAGCCGGTCTTTCGTTTCTCGGGCTGGGTGTCAGACCTCCTACACCTTCATGGGGTGTGATCCTGGCAGAGGGCTTCAACTTCATCCGCCAGACTCCATGGCCGATCACCTGGGCTGGTCTCACGCTGGTCATCACCACATTAGGTTTCACATTATTCGGTGAAACCCTGAGGGATGTGCTAGACCCGGCGCTGTCCGGTTCAAGGGGGATCTGATGGCGATCCCCATCCTTCAAGTCCGCGACCTGGAAGTTAAATACCACACGCGTGAAGGCATTCTGACCGCGATTCGCGGTGCCAATTTCGAGATCCATAAAGGGGAAATCGTCGGTTTTGTCGGCGAATCAGGTTGTGGTAAGAGCACCATCGCCTCCGCGGTGATGCGTCTTCTCCCACCAAATGGAGAGATCAGCAACGGTAAAATCCTGCTCAATGGTGAGGACCTCACCCGACTGAATATGGAACAAATGCGGCGCTATCGCGGCCGCGATATGTCGATGATCTTCCAGGACGCTATGACAAGCCTCAATCCGGTCTTCAGCATCGAGCAGCAGATGGTCGAGGCTCAACGCGCTCACTCCCCCGCCTCGCGAAAACGGTCGGAGCGCGACCTTTGCCGGACCGCCGTCGAGATGCTCGATCGGGTGGGCATCCCCGACGCAACGGAGCGCATCAAGGAGTATCCACACCAGTTTTCAGGCGGCATGCGCCAGCGCATCATGATCGCCATGGCATTGCTGTGCAACTCCAATCTGCTCGTTGCCGATGAACCGACCTCGGCGTTGGACGTGACCCTCGAAGCACAGATACTTGAACTCATCTTCGGACTGCGCGACGAATTGGGGACCGCAATTCTCTACATTACCCACGACCTGGGGGTAATTGCCCAGATCTGTGATCGAGTGATCGTGATGTATGCAGGCAACATCGCCGAGGCTGGTGATGTATATCGAACCTTTGAGCAACCAAAGCATCCATACACCCAGGCCTTGCTTCAATCGCACCCTTCCCACCGCAAGCACGCTCACTATCTACGCACAATCCCGGGGGTTGTTCCAAGCCTGCGTGACCTTCCCACCGGATGCAAGTTCGCACCACGCTGCGAGCTTGCTCAGGATCTGTGCCACGAGATTGAGCCTGCTTACTGGAATGTCGACGGACAATCGGTGCTTTGCCATGTGTACAGCCCGGAATGGAGATGGTCGAAGGAAGTTGACTGGATCGAAGACGTACACGCTGCTGTCCTTTCACCTGCGGAAGAACATAATGACCGGTCGCTCGAACCAGCCATTATCCAGACCCGCGAACTGCACAAGCATTTCGCAGATCACGCTGGAATGTTCAGCCAGCTGCTCGGACGCAAAACCGGAAAGGTCCGCGCCGTGGAAGGCGTTGACATCGAGGTGCGGCGCGGCGAAACGCTTGGCATCGTGGGAGAATCCGGGTCCGGTAAGACAACATTGGCACGTACGATACTCCGGCTGATCGATCCCACCCTCGGGAAGGTCATCGTTTCCGGCCGCGACATCAGCGAACTCGGCACACGTGAACTGCAGCCAATGCGCTCGAAGATGCAGATGATCTTCCAGGATCCGACCTCCAGCCTGAGCCCGCGCATGAAAGTCTCCTCGCTTCTGGCTGAGCCATTCCGCATTCACGGCATCGCCGTGGATGAGCAGCAGAAGGTTCATGAACTGCTCAAGATGGTTGGGCTTTCGGCAGAACAAGCCGATAAATACCCTCACCAACTGTCCGGCGGACAGGCACGCCGCGTCGGAATCGCCCGGGCGATTTCGCTCGAACCGGACATCCTGCTTGCAGATGAGCCCACCGCCGGACTGGACGTCTCCGTAGCCGCCGGTGTGCTAAACCTGCTCAAAGACCTGCGCGAACGGCTGAACCTGACCTACATCATCATCACGCACAATCTAAACGTGATCGGATTCATATCCGATCGAGTGGCAGTGATGTATCTCGGTCGTGTCGTCGAGTTGGCCGACACACAGGAATTATTTTCACATCCCCAGCACCCGTACACGGAAGCACTCCTTTCCGCGATCCCCATTCCCGATCCGGAGCTGCATGAAAGAAAGGATCGCATCATCTTGAAGGGCGAAATTCCCAGCCCGCGAAACCCACCATCCGGCTGCCCCTTCCACCCGCGCTGCCAATATGCAGAGGAACGCTGCTCCACTGAGATCCCACTGCTGCGGATGCTTCCCAACACGAACCGTCGCGTGGCCTGCCACTTTCCAGAAAAAGTCCAGGCCCGATCCATCTAATTCCTTACCGAGAGGTCAAATGATCGACAGAATAGAAAGCTTTCCTCACAAAGTCCGCAAAATCGACAACACCTGGATCAAGATGTCCGACGGCATACAACTGGCAGCGACGCTCTGGATTCCTGAAACCGCCGACGACCATCCTGTCCCGGCGATCTTCGAGTACCTGCCTTACCGCAAAGATGATGGCCGCGCAGTTCGTGACTCAACCTATCATCCTTACTTTGCAGGCAATGGTTACGCCTGCATCCGGGTGGATATTAGGGGGACGGGGGCTTCAGAAGGCATCCTTTACGATGAGTATTTGAAGCAGGAGCAGGATGATGCCCTCGAAGTGCTGGCCTGGATCGAACAGCAGCCATGGTGCAGTGGCGAAGTGGGCATCATCGGTATTTCTTGGGGCGGTTTTAACGGCCTGCAGATCGCAGCACGTCGCCCTCCTCAACTGAAAGCCGTGATCAGTTTAGCCTCGACGGACGACCGCTATGCAGATGATGTTCATTACCGTGGTGGTTGTGTGCTGGCCTCTGACATGCTCGAATGGGCATCACGCATGTTCGTACTCAACGCAATGCCGCCCGATCCGCGCCTCGTCGGTGAACGCTGGCGGGAGATGTGGATTAATCGTTTGGAAAACACGCCGCCATACGTCGAAGCATGGCTCAGCCATCAAAGGCGCGATGACTTCTGGAAGCACGGCTCGGTTTGTGAAAACTACGCCGATATCCAATGCCCTGTTTACGCCGTCGGCGGTTGGGCTGACGCCTACACGAACGCGATCCCCAGACTCCTCGCCGGCCTTCCAGGTCCAAAGAAAGGATTGATCGGACCCTGGTCGCACGCTTATCCGCACGCATCCATACCCGGGCCAAGGATAGGCTTTCTTCAAGAGTGTCTGCGCTGGTGGGACCACTGGCTCAAGGGGCGGGAGACCGGCATCATGGACGAACCACTCCTGCAAGCGTGGATTCAAGAAAGCGTGCCTCCAGCTTCATATTATGAGCAGCGCAGTGGCCACTGGGTCGTCGAGAAGGAGTGGCCGTCCGAAAGAATTTCGCCGCGCTCCTACGCCCTCGGTGATCACACGCTCGTTGATGGGAGCACGGCGGACATCGAGCTTGTTCACAAAAGCTCACAATTTTCTGGTTTCGCAGCCGGTGTGTGGTGCCCGTATGGTGACTATATCGACCTCCCGCCCGACCAGCGCGCCGAAGATGGGCTGAGCCTCACATTCGATTCGAAACCCGCACAGGAGGTTATGGAAATCCTGGGTTCGCCTGAGGTGAGTTTGGAAATCGCTGCAGACAAGCCCAACGCCCTCATCGTCGTACGCCTTTGCGATGTGTCACCATCAGGCTCATCTCTGCTCGTCAGCCGGGGCTTCCTCAATCTTACCCACAGGGATGGCCATGAGCACCCCGAACCGCTGGAACCGGACATCTTCTACACGGTGCGTGTACAGCTGGACGCAATCGGACACCGACTTCCGGCAGGGCATCGCTGGAGGCTG
>CBFDDM010000102.1:0-10969 GCA_965603565.1 uncultured Anaerolineales bacterium
CTCGGCGGGGTCCCCCTTCCGACACATGAATTCGGTCCGGCGGCTCCAATACTCATGAAGAAGTTCCTCTTCACTCAAAGGAAGCTTGAGCGCCTCACGCAGGTGACGAACGCCGTATCCAGGCGTCTCACCGATTACCTGTCGGTATAGCTCCTGACTGACCTCACGTCCGTATTCCCCCGCCAGCTTGCGCCAGACTTCCAGAGCAATCGGCTCGCTGTCGATCATCAAACCATCCATATCGAAAATGACCGCAGTCCATCTCATTGACGGACCTCATTCACCAATGTTGACACCAGACGACAGTTCACCATCTTGCTTTTTGCTTTCACGTGAATGTTGACAAATAGATTCTTCCCCCTTTAATGGGCACAATTATAAATGTGAATGGTCGACGCGCATACAACAGGTACATCACAATGAACGTCCAGCTCTTCGTCACCTGCCTGATCGACAGCCTCTTTCCGGAAACGGGAGAGGCTGTCGTTGAGGTGCTCAACCACGCCGGATTCAGCGTCAATTTCAGGCGGGAACAGACATGCTGCGGTCAGCCCGTTTTCAACGCCGGATTCTGGGACGAGGCGAGCCTGATGGCCCGGCGAACGATCGAGATTTTTTCTGACGGCTTAGATCCTGTGGTGATCCCTTCGGGATCATGCGCACACATGATCCGCCACGGCTATCCTGAACTCTTCAGGGATGATCCTATTCTGCTAGCGCAGGCGCAGGAACTTGCTGCGCGCACCTACGAACTCAGCGAGTTTCTCGTTTCACAATCCAATTGGAGCCCGATGGTCGCAGCCAATGCCCGACGCTACGCATACCACCCTTCCTGTCACCTGCTGCGCGGGATTGGCATAAGCAAACAACCGATCCAATTACTCAACGCCAGTGGATACGATCGAGTCGTCGAGCTCAGCCCAGAATGCTGCGGCTTTGGTGGCGTGTTCTCCGTCGATCATGCGCTTATCTCCAACGAAATGCTCACGCGCCGTCTGCACGAGATTGACGCGTTAGACGTCGACGGCATCGTTGGCTGCGATGTAAGCTGCCTGATGAACATCGAAGGTTCCCTTCGACGAAGCGGGTCCCACGTACGCTGCATCCACATCGCTGCCTTGCTCGCCGGTCGAGAAATTGGATTGCGATGAGAGCAAAGTTTTTACGGCGGGCTCAGGATGCCATCAACGACGAGGATTTACAGCGCGCCCTCGACCAGAACGCCGAACGGCGTGGGCTTGGTCGTAGCACGGCTTTCGCCTCTCTCGACGATGCCGATAACATCTGTGTCAGGGCGCACAGGATCCGAAGTTCGGCCATTGAATGCCTGCCCGGATTGATCGAGGATTTCCGCCAGAATCTAAAGTCCAACGGCTGGCATGTACACTTTTCCTCGACGGCTGCCGAAGCCTGCGCTCACATCTCACGCATAGCACTTAAACACCGCGCCGAGATCATCGTCAAATCTAAATCGATGGTTACTGAAGAAATTGGCCTGAATCAAGCTCTCCAGCGCGCAGGGATGACTCCGGTCGAAACGGACCTTGGCGAGTTCATCGTGCAACTGCGCGATGAGCCCCCCGGACATATCATCACTCCAGCAATCCACCTTCTGCGTGAAGAAATCGCGGAGACCTTTGTCGAGCATCTTGGAATCGATTTCACGACGGATGTAAGCAGGCTGAATCGTGCCGCGCGAGGCGCTTTGCGAGAACACTTCTTAAAAGCCGGCATCGGCATCTCCGGGGTTAATTTCGGCGTAGCCGAACAGGGCGCCATCTGCCTGGTGACAAACGAGGGCAATGGGCGTATGGTCACCACCCTTCCGAACGTCCATATCGCTGTCATGGGCATTGAAAGGCTGGTTCGTTCCCTGGAAGACTTGGGCGTTATGCTCCAGCTTCTGCCGCGCTCTGCAACCGGCCAGATTCTCTCCAGCTACGTCTCATTCATCTGCTCGCCCCGCCGTGCAGGGGATCAGGATGGTCCCTCGGAAAGACATATCATCCTGGTAGACAATGGGCGCAGCGCGCTGCGCCAGAGTCGCTTGCATCAAGCGCTGATGTGCATCCGCTGCGGTGCCTGTTTGAACGTTTGCCCGGTCTACAGGGAAGTCGGCGGGCATAGCTATGAAAGCGTCTATCCCGGCCCGATTGGATCCGTAATTTCGCCGGGCATGCTGGGACTCGAGAAGTACGGGCACTTAGCCAAGGCGTCAACCCTCTGCGGTGCATGCCGCGAAGTATGTCCGGTCGACATCGACCTGCCAAGGCTGCTCCTGCGCGCCCGCGATGATTACACACGGCAGGTTAAACCACCGTTAATCGTCTCGCTAGGCATGAAATTCTTCCGTTGGGTCAACAATTCGCCCTGGCGCTACGCGTTCGCGATAAAAACTGCAGCCGTTTTCACAAGATCGTTCCCAGCAAGTGAAGGCTGGGTCTCAAATCTTCCCGGCCCGCTGCATGCATGGACCCACTACCGCGATTTCCCGCCTTTCCAGGTCCGCCCATTCAGGGAACGTTTCGAGCGGAACAACGGCTGTGAATCAACGCCCATAGGCGAAGCATTCTCGGTCCCTCACGAACCGCGTCCAACTGTAGCGAACCCACCACAGGATCGCATCACGCGCTTCCGCATCGCTTTGGAAGACGTCGACGGGGAATTCCGAAGGTGCAAATCAAATGGAATCGCAGTTGAAATCCGACATTTGCTGGAGGAAAAAGACGAGATCCTATTCGACCCGGTACTTTCTCAGCGCTATCCGGAACTGAAAGCATCTCTCGAGGAAGCAGGCCTTATCGTACACTCTCCCGGAATGAGTGATGGAGACAATCGAAGCGAAGCCCTGGCGAGGCTTGACGAGGCGTCAGCCGGCGTGACCCTGTGTCTCGGGGCGATCGCCGAAAGCGGAACCGTGATCGTGGGCCAGGACGCGGAGAATGCAGCGCTCACCTCCTTGCTGCCTGCCACACATATCGCACTCGTGCCGGCGGATCGCTTTTATGAATCGCTTCCAGAATGGATCAACGAGCATGGCGAAACGACTCTAGCCGGACAACAGAGCATCACCCTGATCACGGGTCCTTCACGCACAGCCGATATCGAGATGACGCTGACAATCGGTGTGCATGGTCCCGGACGCCTGATAGTGATGCTTGTGGATTGAGAAGCCGTCAAACAACCAACTCCAGCTATGAAGCGCTCTCTTGATCCGTTTTTCGAACCTGCTCGATCTTAAAGGGTGGGTCAGCCTCCCCAAAATAATGGTGTAGGTCTCGCTGCGGGAAGGGAAGTTGGATCCCCTCGCTTTGCAGCGCGTTGTACATCGCGGTGTTGACCCGATCGAACATCCGCCGCGTGTCTTCATAACTATCGAGCCACCAGCGGACCCGGAAGATCAGCGCCGAATCACCAAATTCAAGGAAGAGCGCTTCGACCGGATAATCATCCAGCACGCCTTCCACGTCGCGAACCGCATTGATGATCGTCTCGCGGGCATGCTCGAGATCGGTTCCGTAGGACACGCCGATGTGGATTTGAATCCGGTAGGTCGTGTCGGGGTAAGAATGGTTGACAATCAGGCTCTTTCCGATCACAGAATTCGGCACGATAACCATACGATTATCGCGGGTGCGGATGCGGGTGCTGCGCAAACCCACATCGACAACATCACCCCAAGTATCCAGATCCTGGATTTCAATTCGATCGCCGATCCTGTAAGGACGATCGATCATGATCACAAATCCCGCAATGGTATCTGCAAGTGTCTCTTGAGCCGCCAGCGCAATCGCCAACGACCCGACGCCGAGCGTCGTGACCAGAGCGGTGATATCGGCTTCGAAATGGCTCAGCATGATGATCAGGGCGATCATCACCAGGATGATTTGCAGCAATCGCCGGAAGAAGGGGATCAACTGGTTATCGAGCTCGGTCTCAGTGCGGTGTGAGATTTCGTCCTGGTACCAACGAGACAACTCGCCGATCAGCCTCCAGACAGCCAGAGCGGCCACCAGGAGGTAAAGAACAAAGAAAATGTCTTCGATCCATATTTCCCAGTCGATGGGAAGGAAATCGAGCCGCTCGACTCCAAATCGTGCTGCAAGCACAACGAGCAGCAAGTAAAGGGTCGGGTGTAATGCGGAAATCAATGCATCGTCAAAACCAGTTTCCGTCCTGCTGGTCACTCTCCCGATCACACGCCGCAGGATCCATCTCAGGAGCGGATAACCCAGCAAGAGCACACCCGCAAAGACCCCTACAGATATCGCCACCTGTATCCACTCGTCGACGGTCAATCCCCAGAACATGAAGTCACCTCCTACAAGACGCCAACCAAGTCAAGCTGTGCGCAGACATCAGCCAGATCGGATTCTGGTTCGAGAAAAAGTCAGGCTTCCTTGATCGCCCTCATCGCTTTGTGGGGACTCATCATCCTGCCCATCATGGCCAGGATAAAGCCGCTGGCGGTCAGTGCACCGAGCAGGATTTTCGTCGGATCGATCACCGGCTCGACCCGGACGCCCTCAGGGCTGGCCACAATTACGGCCACCGGCCGGGAAAAAGAACGCCCACCGCCGCCGCTTCCCGAACCGCCTCCCGTTGTGTTCTCGCCTTCCTGAGGGCCAAAACCAGAGCCTGCCCCGAAGCCCGCTCCGGTGATCACTTCCGCAGTAGGAATGACGGTGATCTCGCCATGCTTGATCGGCTTGCCATACACCTTATCAACCCCTGCTGATTCGAATAATTTCTCAATCGCCTGTCTGCCAAAATCAATACTAGGGTCCATCGCAGTCACCTCCGTTGTTGGTTTCTTGTCACGGGTCTTTCGTTCCGACATTCAGTCAACTCTCAATCCGGCTGTTGGTGGCATTGAGGATGAGCCATCCAGCAAACGTTATCAGGATTGTCAGCGCAACCTGCACAAGACGTGTGCGATCACGCACATTCACGTATCGAAGTCGGCCATCTGGAGCTCTTACTTGAAACTTTTCCGGCTTCAACCAGGAGAACCCGAAGAAAGGAGTCTTGAATTGAAACAGACGCGCGAAGGACGTGATTTCGACTCCCTCGATCATAAAGCTTCTGCCTATAAGCAGTCTCGATTCGATCAACTTACTGCCTCAGCTTTCCTGGTCAAGATCTTCACCCCCACTATCGGAAGCCATTGAAGAGATCGCTTCTTCCAGCTTCATATTCAATCGGTTGAGTACACGTACCAATTCCGAATCGACTTTCTCGGATACCTCTCCCACCTCGACACGTCGCGACCATTCGTCCATATCGGCGCGCAGTCTCTGACCCGTTGGAGACTCGATAAACTCGTTAGCGGTCCGGTTCAAAGCTTTCCCCAAATCATCAATACCTGTTTTCAAGTCTTCCGAAATCTGTTTCCTCTCTTCACTTTGCCAGGCTTGTTCGACTGCCATACGTAAATTCTCTCCCAGTCGCTCAAACTCGTTTTCCACCGATTTGCCCTGATCGGAATCAGCCACCATCACATCCTCCTTGATCATAGTTGGACGGTACATTTATGAACCTGCTGAACGCATATGTATGCAGTATACTGCACCTGCCTTGCTGCACTCCAGCCGAAGCGCTCGGCGAAAACGGAGACCACGGACACCGATTGGCAGGTCTTTATGCAAGTCTATGAAGTTGAGTTAACGGATCGCGACCAGGTCAGAAAATTCCTTGATCTTCCATTCCGGATTTACGAAGATATCCCTCAGTGGGTGCCGCCTTTGCGCCCGGATGCTCGCAATCAGCTAGATCCAAAACGCAACCCCTTCTTCGAGCATTCCAAAGCGGTATTTCTGCTCGCCGAGGACGACAGCGGATTAGCACTTGGACGTTTATGCGTGATGAACAACCACCGCTACAACGAGTTGAAAGGCACTCATACCGGGTTCTTCTATTTGTTCGAGTGCATCGACGATCAGGAGGTATCCCGGGCGCTCTTTGGTGCGGGTATGGAGTGGGCGCGACGGCAGGGTATTTCACGCATTGTTGGCCCGAAGGGATTCGTCGCCACCGATGGACTGGGGATGTTAATCGAGGGTTTTGATCACAGACCCGCATTCGGCATCCCCTATAACCCTGCTTATTACCCGGCCCTCGTTGAAGCGGCTGGGTTCAAACCACTGCGCGATCTTGTGTCAGGCTTCGCAGACCGATCGGTAGAAATACCCGAACGGATCTTCCGGATCGCCCGCAAGGTCGCAGAGCGCAAGGGTCTGACTATCGTGAGTCTAACCAACCGACGCGAATTACGCGCGATCGCGCCGGAGATTAAAGGGCTGTATAACAGCGTCCTGGGTGTGTTTGAAGATAACGTTCCTCTGTCAGATGCCGAATTGGACAATATCGTCAGCCAGATGATCTGGTTTGCTGATCCCAATCTCATTAAAATCGTGCGCAAGCAAGGTGAACTGATCGGGTTCGCATTCGGTTTCCCGGACATCTCCGCAGCGCTGCAGCGCACTGGCGGTCGCATGTTCCCATTCGGTTGGATCCATATGCTGCTCGAACTTCGTCGGACCAAATGGGTCAACCTGAACGGTGGCGGGATTGTCGAAGAACATCAGGGCATGGGGGGCACGGCGATCCTTTTAAGCGAGTTCATCCGCTCGCTGCTCGAGAGCCAGTATCAATATGCGGACCTGGTGCAGATTCGCAAAGAAAATCAACGCATGCTGCGGGAAATCGAGCAATTCGGCATTGACTTCTATAAGACCCACCGAATGTACGAGCAGTCGATATAAAAAACGCCAGGCAGCTGGCGTGTATTTTAGTCGATGCCGATAATCGGTCAACGTGACTTCCGAGAAAACCGTTTCAAAGAAGTTAATCCGCGAGCTTATCGAGTTCAATTGCGATTCGATCGGCGATCCTCTCGGCAGCGTCAGGACGGGCATATCTGGCGCACTGCTTGCGCATGTCGGTCAGGATGGAGGAGCTGGATAAGATGCGCCGTACAGCCAAGGCACTCGATTCGGCTCCGGGTGCCCAAACACCCGTACCCGTCTCCACGACAAAGTCCACGTTGCCCTCCTCCTGGCCCGGCAGCCGACTGTAAAGAACGAGTGGAAGGTGCGCGTTAAGCGATTCACTGATCGTGCCGGGGCCCGCCTTCGTGACCAGCATTGAGGCACCCCGCATCATCTCGGGCAGCCTGCTCTCAAATCCGTAAATGAAAACCGGTCGCCCCCACTTCCTTCCTTTTAAGTCCTCAAGCAATTCCTGATTCCTGCCGGCGATGACAGCCAACCCGAATTCGACATCAAGACTCGAAAGCGCGATCGCCGTCCTTTTTAGTGGCCCCATGCCTTCCCCGCCGCCGACCAATAGAACGATAGGCATATCTTCTGGCCAACCGAACTGCCGGCAGTACTCGATGCGATCACCAGGAACGCGGGTGTGAGCTTGAGAAACGGGTAGCCCAATCACCTCGACCTGAGTGGGATCTAAACCGTTATCGAGAGCACGCTGTCTGGCTTGTTCTGTAGCAACAATGCACAGATCGACATCCGGAGCATACCAGAACGAATGCGCGGTGATCATATCGGTCACGACCGTGATGTACAGCGGTCTTTCCGGACCGAGCTCGCGGATAAAGGCCTCGTTGAACAGAGGATGGACGGACACGTACATATCGGCGGGATGATCCTGCTGAAGACGCTTGATGGCGCGTTTGATATATGGGCGAAAAGTCGTCTGCAGCATCCTGACCCTTCTCTGGCCGTCGGTCAGTTTATAACCGACCTCCCAGGCCAGAGGGAGTCTGGTCATCTCTGGATAGAGGTCAGGAGCCTTATCGAGCGGGCGCGGTGCGTACTCCTTGAAGACATCAACCATCGCAATCTCAAATGCACCCGGATGATTGAGTTCAAGCGCCTCAATGATCGCTTCAGTTGCGCTGCGGTGGCCGCCCCCGGTGTCGGAAAATAAGAATAAAACTCGCTTTGTCATGTTCGTACCTGTGCTCCATAAAACATCACAGGCGCTATTTTACCCCCTATGACCTGCTCACCAAAGAAAACATAGCCGCCCCGGAACAATCCGGGGCGGCGGCATGACGGAAAGTTTCTTCAGAGTTCAGCGGGATCCATAGGTCGATAGGATCTCCAGGAGTACCGGCTTCGTCTTCATCAAGTAATCCTGGTACGTGGCATCACCTTCGGGCCGCGAGCCGTACTCAATGCGGGTCCCATCCTCGAGCGTGAAGTTAAAGGTTTCATTGTGCTCCACGAGAGAATCACCGCCCGATTGGAATTCAAATCCACCCGATTGGACCTCATAACCATCGACAAGAACGACTTCGTCCTTCTGAATGAGTTCTCCGACACCCACACCGGTTCGCCCACAAGTTGCATAGCGAAATCCTTCGTTCTCAGGTGCGGATATCGTGATGTACCCAAGGCTGTAGCGGATCTGCACACAGAGATTTTCGCCGAACCTCTCCAGGAGGTAGTCGAAAACCTCATCGGGTTCCAAATCTCGCGGAATATCGCCGACCGGATTGCCCTCAGCATCGCTCTCGTACCCATGGATGCCCATTTCCTCAAGATCCGCTTCCGGTGGAAATTGAATCTCATAACCATAGCGTTCATTGATGTAGGTCTTCCAACCACGATCCACCGGAGCTTGCGTGGGCTGAATCGGGACATCTGAACCAGATGATTCGATACTTTCGAAACGCTCGACGCGCAATTGAGTGCCAGCCCAATCCGGTATCCCGGCTACGATTTCACCCCAAACTCGAATGAGCGTTCCAGAATCTCGCAGACCCTCCAACTCAGTCCTGATGTTCTCATCTTGCGACCAGATTCCATATTCAACAGGATAATCACCCGCAAGGACAAAGTAATCATCCCCACCTGATCCTGGTGGTTGACTGCGGCTGAAGATCACACCATCCCAGGCCTCAACATCTTCAGGTTCGGTGACTGTGGTGCCGTAGCGCACACGATCCGCCACCAGCCTGCAGCCGTTATATGCATCCACACCGCAAGTGAGCGTGCCCCAGACATGGACGAACTCCTGCGAGCCCTCCGCGTCGCGAAGCGCATCGATGTCTGTTTGCACTTCGGCGATGTCAGAGGTGATCTCAAATTCACCCGCGCCTTCCGGGCTGAGGCTGAAAACCTGCTCAGCACCGCGTTCCAGAGGAGCCGAAGAGATATGTCCCAGCCAGGCTGTCACAAGCACAGAATCTTGAGAAGGCTCATCTTCGATTACTTCTCCACGCGCATCGACCTGGCCTTGCCAGTGAAAACTTGAGTCGCTGCTGGATAGCTCGATCGAGTATACGGTCGCTTCCGGAGCGACGATGGGATACTCGATATTCACCACCCAACTTCCGGATGTAAATTGGTAAGCACCGGCTCCCACCATACCGCCCTGCTCAACATAATCACCCTGCCACTGCAGCCCAGCCGGCGGAGCCGATTCACCATGATTCTCCCTCAGATGCGTCAATGCAACTTCTCTTGCTATGATGACGCCCTCGGGGATCCCAAGCCCAGCATCAGCCGGTTCAGGGGTGAGTATGCCGAGTTCCATGCTTCCGCAGCCGCTCAACATCAAACCGGTCACAAAGACGAGCATGCCAGTGACAACCTGGAGCTTTCGTCTGCCTTTCATATCATTGCTCACTTTACTAGTCAGAGCCCACTCCGTGTATAGCATGCGCTTCTGAGCCGGATTGCTTCCATAGTATTTGGACAATGTCACCAGAGTTTGATGACCGAATTACATCCTCGTTGCCATCGGTTACCGTTTGGTTACATCCAGCACCGGCAGCGAAAAGGAAAAAACACTGCCCTGGCCGCTGCGGCTGCGCACCTCCACGGTGCCGTTGTGTCGCTGGATGATCGATTTGACCAGCGCCAGTCCAAGTCCGCTTCCCGGAACGCCACGCGCATCCTCTCCCCGGTAAAGTTCATCCCAAATGTGCTCCCGTTCACTTTCCCGGATCCCCAAACCCGTGTCTGCTACCTCAACGATCAACCTCGAACCATCTTCGTAAGCCCGTAGCTCGATCGTATCACCCGGGTGGCTGAATTTGAGGGCATTATCCAGCAGGTTGTGGACGACGAGGAAGAGCAGGTCACGGTCTCCGGACACATAGGGCAGTGGCCATGGTGCCTGGGGGATCGAGATGCCAAAATTGCGAGCTTGAGCATCATCCTTGTCGCGGATGTACTCGAAGGCTTCGATAAGGATAGGGCTCATGTCGATCGGGTTGAACTCGATGCTGCGCCGTTCGAGATCGGCGAGCTTGCGTAGATCAGATACCAGGTTTCTGAGCCGCCTCATCTGAGCTTCCACACTTCGCATGGCTGTATTGCGCTGCTGCTCTGTTTCACTGGAGGATAAGTTCGCAAGCCCTGCGAGGATAGCTGTGAGTGGATTTTTTAATTCATGGTCCAGCCGTCGCAGGAAATGTCGACGTTCTTCGCTCGCCCGCATAAGCGTGGCAATGTGCCTGCGCTCGATCCAATCGGAGATCAACAAAATTACCGCGGCGACAGCGCTCAAACTGATCCCGAAGAAAAAAATCAGAACACTTACCTGGAACCGCACGAAGATCGTGGGGTTCGGCAAATCACTCTGGTTGAAAAGCACAGCGATAACCAGAGCCAGAATGGCTGGCATCAGGATCGGCAACCAGCGCAGGATCATGCTGCACCCTCTACATCCGCAGCAAAGCGATACCCCTGCCCGGGGATCGTCTCGATGAATTGGGGCTCGGATGGATCATCGTCCAGTGCTTTTCGAAGTTCAGCGATGCGCGTATCAACCGCCCGGGTTCCAACTGGGTAGTCCCAACCCCAGACGACATCAAGGAGGCGATCGCGGGTGACGAGCTCATCCGGATGAGTCATCAGATACTCGAGCAAGGCCATGGCCTTGGGCGTGAGCTCCAATTCTTCATCGCTGAGATAGGCACGCCGGGAGCGACGAT
>CBFDDM010000103.1:0-10933 GCA_965603565.1 uncultured Anaerolineales bacterium
TCGCCATCCAGGGGAAAATGCGCTTGGCCCATTTCCCAGCTGTGGACTCGACCAGCCCATAAATGCCTTCGACGAAGGCTTCAATCGCCGCCGGAAAACCGGTCAACACCAGATCGTCCCCGCGTGTTGCCAACCGAACCCGCAGCGCGATCAGCAGCAGCAGAACGTCAGCAATGAATAATGCGAATAGTGTGTTGGTGAAATACAGTTCACCCAGAACGGGTAATAGGTAGGGGCCAGCGATATTTTCTGCGGGGACCTGTACGTGAGGCATGATCGGTCCGATCGCGCGCACTGCAAATACATTGCCGATGATGATCAGGATGATCACCCAGCGCCAGATTCCCCATCGCCATTTAGGACGGCTCTTCTCGGTGTTCTCCACCTTCGGCATCCTCCTCTAGATCACTTTTTAGCGCCTTACCGGAGAGTTCCTGGATCCGGGGAGCGAATGACAAAACAACGCGCAACATCAGAAAAATCGTCACAGGAACGCTGGCAAGGATCAATACGAGTGCAAACAGCGGCCGGGTTTGAAACTGGTTATCCAGCCACAACCCGGCGATCAATGCGACCAGGATGATCACGAGTGTGAGGCATCCCACCTGCCCGATCACGCCCAGCAAAGCCATCTGGAGGCCACGCTGCGCTCCGGCTCGGTCTGGCGTTTGCGACTCCTGGCTCATCGTTCGGGAATTGTATCACAAGCCCGCTGGCCGATCCAAGCGGACCTGATTACTCCACTTAGAACAGGCTCTGGGCGGCGTTTACAGCCCAGTCAAACCACGGTGCCGACAGCGTGCCGATCACGATAATCGCCAGGCTTAACAGCGTCAGCGCGAACGCATAACTGCGTGGCACAGGGACGGATATGTCATCTTTTTCCGAGCGGTACAGGTAGACGACCTTCAGCACGGTCAGGTAGTAGTACAAACCAACGATGGCGTTAAGCACGCCGACGAAAGCCAGCCAGATCCAACCACTCTGAACCGCAGCGGCGAAGACGTAAAACTTGGCCACAAACCCGACCAGCGGTGGCATGCCGCCCAGCGAAAGCATGGCGATCAAGAATGCCAGCGACAGGTAGGGTGACCGGCGGCTCAAACCGGCGTAATCTTCGATCTCCTCCGAACCGGCTGTCCGGGCAAATACGATCACGACCGCAAAGGCGACGAGGTTGGTCAATATATATGTAGCCAGGTAGAAGACCAGGCTCGCGGTGCCAAGCTCGCTCAGCGCGACGAGCCCGATCATGGCATAGCCGGCGTGGGCGACCGATGAATAGGCGAGCAGGCGTTTGATGTTCGTCTGCGCCAGCGCCAGGATGTTGCCGATCGTCATCGTGAGCGTCGCCATAATCGCCAGGATCCAGGTCCATTCGGTCTCGATCGCCGGGAAAACCGCCAACATGAAACGTACCAACACGGCGAACCCGGCAGCCTTGGAGGCCGTCGAGATGAAGGCGGTGATCGGCGTCGGGGCCCCTTCGTAAACATCTGGCGACCAGAAATGGAAGGGTGCCGCCGAGATCTTGAATGCAAAACCGACCAGCACGAGCATGGCGGTGCCGCCCAACAGGAAGGGCGAGAACAGGCCCAGGCGCATGGCCTCCGCCAGTCGGTAGATGTTCGTGTCCCCGGCCAGACCGTAAAGCAAGCTGAAGCCGTAAAGCATGACAGCCGATGTCAACGCGCCGAACAGGAAGTACTTCAAGCCCGATTCGGCCGATTTGTCGTCGTCCTTTAAGAAGCCGGCCAGGACGTAAAGCGGGATGGAGGTCGTCTCGATCGCCAGGAAGAGCATCATCAGATCGGCCGAAGCAGCCATCAGGTTCATGCCCATCGTTGAAACCACGAGCAGTGCAAAGTACTCGCCGCGATCTGCAATCTCAGGGATACCTACGGACAGGATCGCCGTGATCGCCGCTGCAAAAATAAGCACGACGTTAAACGTGAACGCCGGCCAATCGTGAAGCAGCATGCCCCCGAGGATGAGCTCCTCACCGTTCACCGGACGGGAGAACAGAATGGTGAGCACCAGCGCGACCGTCAAACCGATCGCGGTCAGCCAGCCCATGTAGGACTTCTTCGAATTCTTAAAGATGAGGTCAACAATCAATATGATGATCGCCAGAGCAAGCAGTGAGATCTCGGGCAGGATCGCCAGAATTGTTGTGGGACCGAAGTTCGACAGAGTCACTTAGGCACCTCCGACCAATGCCAGAACCGCTTGAGCGCCTTGTTCAACCATCGGCGCCATGATGCTGGGGTATACACCGATCAAAATGAGGATCGCTGCGAGCAAGACCAGCGCGAGGCGGTCCATGTTGTTGATCGGTGTGATATGTCCTACAAATTCCTCCGGCATCTCGCCGAAGAATACGCGTCCCACGACGCGCATGATATAGCCCGCGGTGATCACGATCGAGATCGCTGCAATGATCGCTACAATCGGCTGCGACTGCCAGAGACCCATGAAGATCGGGAACTCGGCGATAAAGCCCGAGAAGCCTGGCATACCCATGGAAACGAGACCACCGACGATGAACGTCACCGCGACCAGCGGCATGACCTTCGCGAATCCACCCAGCTTCGGAATTTCTCGTGTATGCGCCCTGTCGTAGACCATGCCGACGACAGCAAAGAAGAGCGCCGTCATCACCCCGTGCGAAAACATCTGGATCCCCGCACCGGTCATACCATCCAGGTTCAGCGTGGCGAATCCCAGCAGCACAAGCCCCATATGCGAAACAGACGAGAAACCAATGACATACTTGAAATCGGTCTGAACGGAAGCGATAAATGCCCCGTAGACCACATTCACCGCCGCCAGCGCAAGTATAAGCGGTGCCCAGAATTTAGCGCCTTCGGGCAGCAGCATGATCCCTACCCGCAAAGAGGCGAATGCGCCAAGCTTCATCAAAACGCCGGCGTGGAACATCGACACAGCGGTGGGCGCAGCGACGTGACCGTCGGGCGACCAGTTGTGCACCGGGAAGATACCGCCCAGGACGGCAAAGCCGAAGAAAACAAACGGGAACCAGAAACGCTGGAAACCAGCCGAGAAGCCAGCAGTTTCAAGCTCGAGCATATTGAATGAATTCATGTCGGCGGCGAAAAACATTGCCAGCCCGCCGACCAGCGCGATCACGGATCCAATAAAGAGGTACAGCGTCAGCTTCATCGCAGCGTATTCGCGCGTCACTTTCCAACCCCAGATGGCGATCAGCAGGTACATGGGGAACACGGCGATTTCGTAGAAGAAGAATAACTGAAACAGATCGAGCGAGGCGAACACACCGAAGACGCCCGTCGCCAGAATGAATAAGAACGCGAAAAACTCGCGTGGGCGGTCGTCGATGCCCCATGAGATAAGCACACCGGTAAACATCACCACGCCGGTCAGCAGCATCAGGGGGAGATTGATGCCATCAACGCCCACGTGGTATGAAATGCCCAGCGCCGGGATCCATGGGACTTTCTCGATGAACTGGTATCCAGCGACAGCCTGATCATATGAAAAATAGGCCCAGACCGACCCCACCATAGCGATCGTCGCCCCGATCAGCGCAAAGATCCGGATGGCACGGTGATTGTCTGCGGGGAAGAAAAATAACAATATCCCGAAGACGATCGGTGTGAAGATGATGACGCTCAATAAAGGAAAAGTCATAGGTTCCTCGTTACATCAGGAATTAGGGATCTGGAATAAGGGACTAGGGATCAGGAAAAGGCTTAATCCCTGATAACTAATCGCTAATCCCTGACCCTAACCAAATAACCTCAATACCGTTTCGTTGATCACGCTCAGGATCCACCTCGGCCACACGCCGATGGTCAGCATCAGCACCATCAACGGCGCGATCGCCAGGATCTCCCGGCGGTTGATTTCCATATCGTGCCCGACCCATTCCTCGTTCAACGGGCCGTGGAGAACTTTCTTAATCCCCTTCAGGATATACGCGCCCGTGATCAAGAGACCGATCATCGAGAGTGCGGTGTAGAAACTGAAGATTGGCCACGCCCCTCGCACGACGAGAAATTCGGACACGAAACCGTTTAATCCGGGCAGCCCCAGCGAAGCCATAGCGGTGAAGATCAAGATGCCACCATACACCGGCGCCAACGGGAACAACCCGCCCAACTTGTTCAGATCACGCGTATGCGCGCGGTCGTACATCACGCCGACCAGGAGAAACATGCCCGCCGCAGACAGTCCGTGATTGAACATTTGCAGCACAGCGCCGTTGATGGCAATCACGCCGTCTTCCACCAGCGGTGTGCCCTGTGCAAACGCGGCCGCGGCGATGCCCAGCACAACGAAGCCCATGTGGTTGACGGATGAGTACGCCACGAGGCGCTTGAAGTCATCCTGACCCCACGAAGCGAACGCGCCCAGCACGATCGCCAGCGTCGCCAGCAGCGCCAGGACACCTGCATAAAGTTTGGCCTCAACCGGGTAGAGCGGCAGGATCAAGCGCAGGAAGCCGTATGCGCCGAGCTTCAGCAGCACGCCCGCCAGGATCATCGAGCCAGCGGTGGGCGCTTCCGTATGCGCATCCGGGAGCCATGTATGGAAAGGCCACACGGGCACTTTGATTGCGAACGCCACGACGAACGCCCAGAACGCGATCTTCTTGACCGTCGCTATCGAAAGCGTGATCGGCAAGCCAAGCATGGTCAGCGGCTGGCTCAACGTCGACCACTCCTGCGTGATCGCGATCAGATCGAACGTGCCCGCTGCGACGCCGATCAGCTGGATAGCCAGCAGCAAGCCGAGCGAACCGGCCATGGTGTAGATCAGGAATTTGAAGGAGGCGTACTCGCGGTTGCCGCTGCCCCACTGGTTGATCAAGAAATACATCGGGATCAGCCCGATTTCCCAGAAGACGAAGAACAGCAGCAGGTCCAGCGAAAGGAACACACCCAGCATGCCCGTCGCCAAGAGCAGGAAAAGCATCATGTAGGTGCGCACGTTCTGCTCGATGCTCCAGGAGATCAAGATCGCCAGGGGTGTGAGCAGCGTCGTGAGCAGCACCATCGGCACCGAGATTCCGTCGACGCCCAGGTGGTAGCTGGAGTTGATCGCTTCGTACCAGACCGCCTGCTCGACGAACTGGTAGCCCTCCAGGCCAGGCTCAAAGGCAAACCACAGCCAGAGAGAGAGACCCAGCGGGACCAGGCTGACCAGAAACGCCGTCCAGCGTACTGCCTGAATCCGCTCGCGCGGCACAAGAAAAACAACCAGCGCGCCTGCGACGGGCGAGAACAGGATCAATGAAAGAAGATGTTCATGGAGAAAGGCCATGTATCAGATCTCCAGTTTCCAAACCTATGGCCGGAAGACCAATAGATACGAGATGATGACGCCGGTTAGAACCAGGCCGATGATCAGGTACTCCTGCACCCGCCCGGTTTGAATCACGCGGAAGCGCTGGCCGGCTTTCTTGACGCCTTCGCCGACCATGTCCCCCGCTCCATTGACAACAGGGATATCGATGACGTTGCGGAGGAACGAACCCACCCTGAGCGTCGTCCTGCCCACCAGATGCAGGAAGCCGTCGATCACACCGCGATCGATCCAGCGGTAAGTGAATGTCTCCGCAAACCAGTACGCCGGACGTACGATGACGGCGTCGTACAGTTCATCGAAGTAGTACTTGTTCTGAAGCACCTTGAAAATCGGGCCGAGCGGCTTCTTGAGCGGGTCCTCGCCGCCTTCGGGAACTCGCCGGTAGGTCAGCCAACCGAGCAGCAGCCCGCCCAGCGCGACGCCGATCGAGACCAACAGTGGAACGGCGCTGAACTCGATCGCCTTGGGATGCTCTGGCAGCGATCCGCCGACAAAATCATGGAACCAGTTGGGAATCAGGCCGCCAAGTACAGGGAAATGCTCCGGGATGCCGACCCAACCAAAGGCAAGCGCAAAGACAGAGAGAATCACCAGCGGGAAGGTCATCGTCCAGACCGACTCATGAGCGTGCTCGGCCGCGTCGGTGCGGTGCTCCCCGAGGAAGGTGAGCGTGATCTGGCGCATCGTGTAGAACGCGGTCAGCAGCGCAGCGACCGCCAGCGTAGCGAAGACCAAATAGTGATGATGGGCGAACGCATCCGCCAGGATCTCATCCTTCGACCAAAAGCCAGCGGTGAGGATCGGGAAGCCGGAGAGGGCGAACCCGCCGATCAGGAACGTCCAGAATGTCACGGGCATCTTCTTGCGCAGCCCACCCATGTTGAACATGTCCTGCGGGTCGAGCGGCGCCTCTTCGTAGTGCATCTCGTGAGCGCCACCTGTGTCATGATCGTGGTGACCGAGTTCGTGCACGCCGTGTTCCATGCCGTGGATGACCGAACCTGAACCGAGGAACAGGAGCGCCTTGAAGAAAGCATGTGTCACGAGGTGGAAGGCTGCCGCCACAAACGCGCCGATCCCGACGGCTGCGACCATATAGCCGAGCTGCGAAATCGTCGAGTAAGCGAGCACGCGCTTTACATCGTTCTGTGCGACGGCAATCGTGGCTGCAAAAAGCGCCGTGAACGCGCCGATGAACGCGACGATCGTCATCGTCGGCGTGAGCGCACCGCCCTCTTGCCATCCCGCCGTGAGCAGCGGGAATGTGCGCACGATCAAGTAGACACCCGCTGAGACCATCGTTGCGGCGTGGATCATCGCCGAAACCGGTGTGGGACCTTCCATCGCGTCGGGCAGCCACACGTGCAGCGGCCACTGGGCAGACTTACCCACCGTACCGATGAAGAGCAGCAACCCAACGAGCCCGGCGGTGGAAAGTGCCGGGATCACTGAGGCGGTTGTCGCCAGCGTTTCGAGCGTCGCTTCGTTGAACAGGATCTCGCGGTAGCTCAAAGTGCCCGTTACCGAATAAAGATAGGCGAGACCGAGCAGCATGAAGACGTCACCGACGCGGGTGGTGATAAAGGCTTTGACCATCGCGTCGCGCGCTGTTGGTTTGCCGTACCAGAAACCGATCAGCAGATACGAGCACAGACCCATGATCTCCCAGCCGATAAACAGTAGAAGCAGGTTGTCGGAGAGCACGAGCGTGAGCATACCGAATGCAAACAGCGAGATAAATGCGAAGAAACGAGCGTACATCGGCTCGATCCCACCAGCGTGCGGTGGCAGACCCTTGCGATCTTCCGGATCGTTCGGCTTGCCGAAGTTGTGGTAGCCGACGCTGTAAATGAAGATCGCCAGACAGGTCCAGGCGACGAAGAACAACGAGATTGCGCCCAACGGATCCAGCATCACACCGATGTTTAATGCTGTCTCACCGGTCGGCAGCCAGCTGATCGTGGAGGTGAACGGATGATGACCGAGTTCTTCGGTGTTGATCGCCTGCCAGAAAACGAACATCGCCCCACCCCACGACAACAGCATGCTGCCGATGGCGACGGAATGGCTCAGACGATTGCTCCGATAGGCTCCCAGCACGATTATGAAGAAGGAAAGAATCGGTGGGAGTGGTATCAGCCAGAGTAACGTTTCTATTTGCATAGCACCTTGCCTACCACTTCATCATGTCGATCTCTTCAACCGCCACGGTGCGGCGCCGGCGGTAGATAGAGATGATCAGCGCCAGGCCGACTGCCGCCTCGGAGGCGGCAACGGCGAAAACGATAAGCGCAAACGCTTGCCCGGAGACCCCATCAGGTGTGATGTAGCGCCAGAAAGCGACCAGATTCAGGTTGACCGCGTTGAGCATCAGCTCGATCGCCATCAAAATAGCCAGTGCATTTCGGCGCGCGAGTGCGCCGTATAAACCGACCGAGAAGAGGATCGCAGCGAAGATCAAATACCAGCTAAGCGGGATCATCGGTCCCCCTCCTCCCTGCGCTCGGCGAGGAACGGCCAGGCGACGATGATCGACCCGATCAGCGCAGCCAAAAGCAGCACCGAGGCGACCTCGAACGGCAAAATAAACTGGTTGACATCAACCAGTGCGCGTCCGAGCGTCTCCAGGTATTCTTCCTGGCCCATCGCCAGCGGCGGGGGCTGGAGGTTGAACGCAGGTGTCTGGGTGATCATCACTAACAAACCGGTCAGGATAATCAGCGCTCCGATCGCTGCGCCCCACCACGCCCGTGTGACGGTGCGCATCGCGCTGCGCAGTGGGTCGTTGGTGAGCATGACCACGATGATGATCATGATCGCGATGGCGTCGATATAGACCGCCACCTGAACGACCGCCAGGAAGGACGCGTTCAGAAGCACGAAAAGCACGGCGATGCCGGCGAGCGAAAGGATCAGCCAGAGCGCGGCGTGCACCATAGATGGCGAGGTCACGACCATCAATGCCGAGACCAGTGTGACGAAAGCGATCAAGAGAAAAGCGATTTGCAGAATGGTCATAGTGCCCGCACTTTCATCGAGGTTAAAAGATCAGGCCGCTTTGGGTGCTGATTTTTGACGAACGCGCTGCTGGCGTTCCTCCGCCTGAGCGCGCTGATAGCGGGCGTACCCGCCCAGCGCGATGGCGATCAATACGATCAGGATCGCGTTTACGCCCAGGTGAATCAACAGCCTTGGCAAATCAAAATCGACCACGACTTTCTCCGCGACAGCGGTGAAAATCAAGCTTACCAGGGCAAGCGGCGTTATGAATTTCCAATTGAACGCGTTCATCTGGTCGATGCGGATGCGTGGAAACGAACCGCGCAGCCAGATGACGACGAAGTAAACGAGGGACGTCTTGATAATGAAGTAGAGCAAGCCCAGGAGCGTGTACTGCTCAGCCCATGGTCCCTGCCAACCACCCAGGAAGATCGTCGCCGTAAGTGCCGAGATCGTGAAGGCGTGCAGGAACTCGGCGACGAAAAACATGCCGAATTTCAAGCCTGAGTACTCGATGTGGAAGCCAGCGACGATCTCCGATTCGGCCTCAAGCAGGTCGAATGGAGCCCGTCCGACTTCAGCGACCGAGCTGATGAAGAAGATCAGCGCGGCGATCGGCGCCAGGAAGATGTATGCCCAGGGCGATTGTGCTTCGACGATCGCCTGCATCCCCATCGAACCGGTGAGCAGCACAGGCACAAGCAGCGCGAGCACCAAGGGTACGGTGTAGGAAACCATCATTGCGACCGTGCGGAAGGCTCCCAGGAGTGCGTATTTGTTGTTGGAAGACATGCCTGCGAGCATGATGCCGAGTGTACCGATCGCGCCGATGGAGATGATGTAAAGCACACCGACGTTGATATCCGCGCCGAGCAGCGTCGGCGCCATCGGGATCACCGCCCACAGACCGACGACGGACATCACGGCCAGCAGCGGCGCCAAGTTGTATGGGATCAGGTCTGCACCGGTCGGCGTGATCAGCTCTTTGGTGACCAGCTTGAGCAGATCGGCCACGGTCTGGAAGATGCCGAAGGGACCGACACGGTTGGGACCCAGGCGGTCCTGGATGCGGGCGACGATCTTGCGTTCCGCCCAGATGAGCAGGAACGTGAGCAGCAGCATGGCGGTGCCAAGTACGAGCGCACCCAGCAGTTGCAGCAGAAAAGTTGCCAGTGCGGGCTGCAGACCCAGACCCAGCAGCAAACTTTCAAGCCAGTTGGCGATGAATGAAAAAGGATCGGTTAGAAAAGACTGCATGCCTTACTCCCGGATGAAGGCAAAGAAATAGCTGATGCGGGTTCACATCAGCTGCTCTTGCATTCGATCAAAGGCTAGACCCACTCCAGAACGCCCTTGCGCCAGGCGTAGATCAAACCGGCTGCAAGGATCAGGATGAACAGCACCCCTTCAAGGACCATGTAAAGTTCGAGCTTGTCATAGGCCACGGCCCAGGGGAACAGGAAGACCGCCTCGATATCGAAGACGACGAAGACCAGGGCGTAGATGTAGTAGGCGCCCCTGAGCTGAACATAGGTCTCGCCAACGGTTTCGATACCGCACTCATAAATAGAACTCTTCAATGAATTTGGTTTTTTTGGTGAGAGCACCCAGTTGGCTAAAATGGCCACACCGGGCAGGAGCATACCGGCACCAAGCAACAACGCGATGAAAATCCAAGGCTCGAGCATAAACGATTCCTTGTCGTTCCAGGTGGGTTTTGGATAGAACGGACGAAGTTTACCATGGCGGTCGGATTGCGTCAAAGGTCACAGATGATCCGATCCAACAACCGACCGGTTTATGGGGTATGCCCCCCATTGGAATTTGGGTGTTAACACCACAATGTCTTGGGTTCTGCGCGGCCGGATTAATGGGCGACGGCGTGGCGCCGGTTGTCTCGCTTACACGACACATCTGTCCGAACGCCACGCCGTCTTTTCCCCCTGGATTCGTTACGTTGCTCCCGACGTATGTAGGAGGAACCCAAAGAATTCAGGCTCGTCGAGTGGCCCCCTTCCCTGCAACGATGGTTGGCTGAGCTTGGAATGTGAACAGCAGCCTGGAAACAGGAAAGCGCGGCCCCTGAAGCCACGCTCTTCGCATCTCCCCTAGGGTTATTCGATCTGTCATCTCTCCGCCCTGCTCCAGTACTAAAGTACTAGATGTCCTAATTTAGCATATTTTGAGGGAAGTTGTCAAGAGAAAAAAGCGATCAGGGATTTGGGATTTGGGGCACTCCGTCACTCCGTCACTCGGGCACCCTGGATTTTTTGTCATTCCGAACAAAATGAGGGATCCTCCATACCGTACTTAAAAAATCACGCGAATCTCCTAAATCTCCATCCCGCACCCCCATGTGGAGTCCGTCAGCTTGCAGACGACTGGACAGCAGAACAGGGAAACAGTTTTGTTTGTGCAGGACCCCATAATATCCATTGGCGCCATCCACTGCCGGCTTACGCCGGCACCGAAGGCAAGCCTTCGGACTCCACTTGACGTTCCAACCCGATCGATAAATTTTTTCCCGGGTGCCTGATCCCTATATCCCTTATAATTCACCCGTGACCAAAACCATCTCTAC
>CBFDDM010000104.1:0-10931 GCA_965603565.1 uncultured Anaerolineales bacterium
GGTCGCAACCTGGCGCTCGCAGCCAAACAAGACGGACTCGAAAAGCTGGTGGCACCTTGCAGCGCGTGCTATCTGAACCTGCGCAAGGTGGACAAGCACCTGGGCCAGTATCCCGATGTCAAGAAGCGCACCGACGAGGCGCTTGCCGCCGGTGGACTTTCCTACCAACCGGGATCGATGGATGTTCGCCACCTGATCGACATCATCGTTCACGATGTCGGCTTCGAAGCCATCGCCGAGAAAGTGACCAACCCACTGAAGGGTCTGCGATTAGCGCCATACTACGGTTGCCTGATCGCCCGACCTGATCTCGGGTTGGACTCGAGCCTCGACGACCCTGAATATCCAACTCACATGGACGAGCTGCTGAAAGTGCTCGGCGCCACCGTCGTTGACTTCCCGCTGAAGACTCACTGCTGCGGCGGTCACATGACACAGGTCAGCGCGGAGACGGGCTACGAGATGATCCGCCGCCTGCTGCAGAATGCTAGTGAGTACGACGCCGATGCGATCGTAACCCTGTGCCCGATGTGCCAGCTCAACTTAGACGCATATCAATCCAACATTAACAAACATTTCGGCACGTCGTTCAAATTGCCCATTCTCTACTTCACTCAGATGATCGGCTTAGCGATCGGTTTGAAACCGGAAGAATTGGGGCTCGGCAAGGAGATCGTCCCATCAGCGCCGGTGCTGGCCAAGATTGGCACCGAGCTTGAGACCGAAGCCCCACTGCGCGGCAAAAAGAAAAAGGATGACAAATCCTTACCGATGCCGAACGTAGGAGCGGAGGGTTAAATATGAGCGAAAAAGTTGGCGTATACATCTGCCACTGCGGCAGCAACATCGCAGGCATGGTCGATGTCGAAGAAGTTGCCCAATGGGCAGGCGAGACCCTGGAGGATGTGGCTGTCTCGCGCGAATACAAATTCATGTGTTCCTCGCTCGGTCAAGAACTCATCGAGGAGGACATCAAGAACGAAGGGCTCACGCGTGTCGTAGTTGGCGCATGCTCCCCGCATTTGCATGAGAAAACCTTCCGTAATGCATGCGAAAAGGGCGGGCTCAACCCCTACCTATGCCAGATGGCGAGCCTTCGAGAGCAGATCTCCTGGGTTTCGACGGATCAAGAACGGGCCACAGACAAGGCTAAAGCCCTGATCTCTGGCGCGGTTGAACGTGTCAAGCTTCACGAGGAGCTGCAGCCGACGGAGGTGCCCGTCAATCCGAACACGCTGGTTGTGGGCGCCGGGATCGCCGGCATCCAGACCGCGCTCGAACTCGCCGATGCAGGTCACCCTGTTTTTCTAGTCGAGCGGGAGCCATCCATTGGCGGTCACATGGCGCAGTTTGACAAGACGTTCCCGACCCTCGACTGCGCGGCGTGTATCCTCACCCCGAAGATGTCCGAGGTCGGCGACCATCCCAACATCACGCTATTGTCCTACAGCGAGGTTGAGGAGGTTACCGGTTTTGTCGGCAACTTCCACACCCGGCTGCGCAAGAAGGCACGCTATATCAACGAAGAGGACTGCACCGGTTGTGGGATCTGCATCGATAAGTGCCCCAAGAAAGTCGTCGATGATGTATTCGAAGCCGGTCTCGGCTACCGCAAAGCGGTCTACCGCCCGTTCCCACAGGCGGTGCCGAAGTACCCGGTGATCGACACTGAGAACTGCATCTACTTCGAACGTGGAACGTGCAAGGCATGTGAGAAGTTCTGCCCCACGGATGCGATCGACTTTGATCAGCAAGACACCTTTATCGATCTGGATGTGGGCAACATCGTGCTTGCCACTGGCTACCAGGTCTTCGACGCTGCCAATATCCCGCAGTATGGATACGGTCGGCTTGCGAACGTGTTCACCAGCCTCGAGTTTGAGCGCTTGTGCAACGCCGCCGGGCCGACGGAGGGCAAAGTCGTGCTGCGCGATGGCGTGACGCAACCTAAATCGGTTGCCATCATCCACTGCGTGGGCAGCCGTGATAAGCGCTTCAACCCGCACTGCTCCGCGATCTGCTGTATGAGCGCGCTGAAATTCGGCCACCTGGTCATGGAGAAGACCGGCGCGGAAGTCTACTCCTTCTACATCGACATGCGACCGATAGCCAAGGGCTACGAGGAGTTCTATGATCGCCTGCTCGAAGAAGGCATGCACTTCGTCCGTGGCCGCGTCGCCGAGGTCACCGACGCTGCGCGCCAGCCTGGTGAAGAGGGCAAGCTGATCGTCCAAGCGGAAGATACATTGCTTGGAAGACAGCGGCGCGTCCCGGTCGACATGGTAATCCTCATGTCAGCTCTGGAACCCCAGCAAGACGCCAAGGAAGTTGCCTTGAAGTTCGGCATCTCCTGCAGCATGAACGGCTGGTTCACAGAGCGGCACCCCAAGCTCGACCCGGTCGCAACGATGACCGACGGGGTTTTCATCGCCGGGACCTGCCAGGGCCCGAAAGACATCCCGGATTCGGTCGCACAGGGCGCAGCAGCAGCTGCGCGCGTGCAGGGTATGGTTACCACCGGAACGGTCGAAATCGAACCGATCGTCGCAACGATACATGAAGAGCTCTGCTCGGGGTGCAGAATCTGCAATACTCTCTGCCCCTTCAACGCCATTGAATATGAGGCCGAGAAAGAAGTCAGTGTCATCAATCAGGCTTTGTGTAAGGGCTGCGGCACTTGTGTCGCCGCCTGCCCCGCGCAAGCCATCAGTGGCGCACATTACAGCAACGAACAAGTTCTGGCAGAACTCAACGGGCTGCTCTACGATGTAATCGGCTCCAATGGAGCTAAAGCACCCGCTGAATCGCCAGAAGCTGTACCAGCTTAAACGGAGGTGGACACGAATGACTGAACAGAGTTTTGAGCCAAAAATCATCGGCTTCCTGTGCAACTGGTGCTCTTATCGTGCCGCTGATCTGGCCGGTACAGCACGCATGAAGTATGAGCCGAATGTGCGCATCATCCGGGTGATGTGCAGTGGACGTGTGGATCCTTCATTCGTCCTGAAGGCGCTTTCCATGGGCGCAGACGGCGTGATGATCGCCGGCTGTCATCCGGGAGAATGCCACTACCTGGAACAGAACTATAAGACTATGCGACGCTTCGCCATGCTCAAGCACACCTTGAGAGCCATGGGCATCGAGGAAGAACGCGTCCGCTTGCAGTGGGCTTCGGCCGCCGAAGGTGGCGTACTTGCAAAAGCTATCAACGAGATGGTCGGGCAGGTACGCGCCCTGGGTCCACTGAATTGGGAACAGAACTGGACCGAAGATGAACAGCTGGAAGTGGCCATCGAACACCTACCTCACGAACACGAGCAGGCAATGGAGGTGCCCGCATGAGCGAAAAGGGTAAACTCGCACTCTATTGGGCGGCCTCCTGCGGCGGCTGTGAAATCGCAGTACTCGGGATCGACGACAAGATCCTGCAGGTCGCTGACGCATTCGACATCGTGTTCTGGCCGGTAGCAGTGGACGCAAAAGTGCGCAGCATAGAGAAGATGGAGGACAAGAGCATCGACCTCTGCCTTTTCAACGGTGCCATCCGCACAAGTGAGCAGGAGTATATGGCGCGCTTGTTCAGGCAGAAGTCCAAGGTCCTAGTCGCCTTTGGATCTTGCGCACATGAAGGCTGCATCCCGGGATTGGCGAACATGACCCATAAAGAAGCCATTCTTCAGACGGCCTATCACGATACGCCCAGTACGGTCAATCCGGAAGGCGTGCGCCCGCAGGTTGAGACAGAAGTAGCCGAAGGCACGCTCTATCTGCCTTTTTTCCACGAGACGGTCAAGACGCTCGATCAAACCGTTGACGTGGACTACTACCTGCCCGGATGCCCGCCGGAACCGGAACGCATCTGGGACGCGCTTACCGCCATCTTGACGAACGAGCTGCCACCACCAGGATCGGTGATTGGCGAAAACACGACCGTATGTGACGTTTGTCCGCGCGAGCGCGAAGAGAAAAAGATCACGGAATTTAAGCGCACCTGGGAGATCATCCCCGATCCTGACAAATGCCTGCTCGATCAAGGGCTGATCTGCTGTGGGATCGCGACAAGGGCTGGTTGTGGAGCGCTGTGCCCGACAGTAGGCTCGCCCTGTATCGGGTGCTACGGTCCGAATGAAGGCGTCGAAGACTTTGGCGCGCGGATGATGTCGGCGTTGGCTTCGGTGATTGACTCGGATGACCCCGAGGAAATTGACCGCATCATCAAAGAAGGCATTCCGGATCCAATGGGCAGTTTCTACCGCTTCAGCATGGCACACGGTGAGCTGCGTCGGGTCGCGGAAGCCTCCGGCAATGGTAAACCAGGCGAAACGGCCTGAGAGGGAGGTCTAAAACATGAAACGAATATCCATAGATCCTATCACTCGCCTCGAGGGCCACGGAAAGATCGACATCTTCCTGAACGATGAAGGTGAAGTGGCGAACGCATATCTGCAGGTACCTGAACTACGCGGTTTCGAACAATTCTGCGTCGGGCGTCTTGCGGAAGATATGCCGAACATCACCAACCGCATCTGCGGTGTGTGCCCTGAGGCTCATCACATGGCATCGACGAAGGCGCTAGATGCGCTCTTCCATGTCGATCCGCCACCGACGGCAAAGAAACTGCGCGAGATGTTTTACAGCATTTTCTTTGCCACCGACCACACAACGCACTTCTATGCGCTGGGTGGACCGGACTTCGTCATGGGTCCGGATGCTCCGGTCGCGGAACGTAATATCCTGGGCGTCATTAAAAAGGTCGGCATGGATATCGCCGGCAAGGTGCTCAAGATGCGCCACGATGGCCACCACCTGATCAAGATGATCGGCGGTCGCCCGGTGCACCCCAACTGGGGCTTGCCGGGAGGTGTCAGCCAGGGCATTACCGAGGAGCAGCGGGAAGAAATCGAAAAACTGGGTCACGAAGCGATTGATTTCGCAAAATTCTCGCTTCAGCTCTTCAACGACATCGTCCTCGGCAATACCGATTATGTCGATCTGGTCAAGAGCGAAGCTTTCATCCACCACACCTACAATATGGGGACGGTGGATGAGAATAATCATGTCAACTTCTATGATGGCATGATCCGTGTTGTCGGACCAGACGGCAAAGAACACGCCAAGTATCCGGCAAAAGACTACCAGGACTACGTCGCTGAACATGTCGAGCCATGGACCTATCTCAAGTTCCCCTATCTAAAGCAGATTGGTTGGAAGGGTTTTGAGGAAGGTGTTGATTCGGGAGTATACAAAGCTACGCCGCTCTCGCGCTTGAACGCAGCGGGCGGCATGGCGACACCGCTTGCTCAGGAAGAATACGAGCGCATGTACGAAACGCTGGGTGGTAAACCAGTCGATCACACGCTCGCCACACACTGGGCCAGATTGGTAGAGCTGCTCTACGCCACCGAACGTTGGGTCGAGCTTGCCAAAGACCCCGAAATCACGGGCAAGGAATTCCGCGTGCTCCCGAGCGAAACACCCACGGAAGGCGTCGGCTGCGTGGAGGCACCCCGTGGAACGCTCACGCACCATTATTGGACGGATGAGCGTGGTGTCCTCACGAAAGTCAATTTGATCGTGGGTACAACCAACAACAACGCAGCGATCAACATGTCCGTGAAGAGTGCTGCAGAAGGCTTGATTAAGAAAGATGTTGAGATCAAGGAAGGTCTGCTCAACACGATCGAGATGGCCTACCGGGCGTATGATCCATGCATGGCCTGCGCGACGCACACATTGCCGGGTCAAATGCCACTGGAGGTCACGCTCCGCTCACCGGACGGGGAAATCATCGACCGATTTGCCCAGCATCTAGATTGAATTAGTTAGGGAAACCCCGCGGTCGGTGATCTTGATCCGGCCGCGGGGTTTAATAATCCTATGCGAACGATCATCTTGGGACTAGGGAATCCAATTCTCAAAGACGACAGCGTCGGATTGCGCGTCGTCCAATCGCTGCGTTCCAGGATTGAAGCCAATGAAGACATCGTCGTGGAAGAAGATTACTGGGGCGGTCTGCGATTGATGGAGCACATGGTTGGCTTCGACCGGGCGATTATCGTCGATGCCATCTGTACGAACCAGGAAGACCCCGGAACCGTCCTCTGGTTGCAGCCCGACGGCATCCCCACACAGCGCAGCGCCTCGGCTCATGATGTAAACCTCCCTACTGCGCTGGCACTTGGTCGTCAGGCTGGCGCACATCTCCCCGCTGATGAAGACATCACGCTTATCGGAATCGAGGCCCGGGACGTACTGACGTTTGATGAAGCGCTCAGCCCCGAATTGGAACTTGCCGTCCCAGTCGCGGTCGAGGCTGTCCTCGACGTATTATTAAAGGAGAACACCCTTCCATGATCTCACCAGAACAACTCCGCAAATACCCGTATTTCGCCGGAATCTCACCGGATTGCCTTAAGTCTGTCGCTGTGCTCAGTGAAGAAAGAAAGTTTGATGCCGGCGACGTGCTCTTCGAGGAGAGCGGTGAGTTCATCGGTGAATCAAAATTGTACGAGAAAGGCCGCGAAGCCTCACATCTTATCCTCGTCACTTCCGGAGAGGTGAACCTCTCCTATGCATTGGGCATCGGGGATCCAGTGATCATCGGCAGTGTGGTCGCCGGAGACTTGCTCGGTTTATCCGCATTGATTCCACCCTACCAACTCACAACGACCGCCCGGGCTAAGGATGATGGCAGCGCGATCCATATCGAGGCAAAAGCTCTGCGTGATTTGATAGATGACAATCCTGAATTGGGATTCCATCTCTACAAAGGCGTCTCGAAAGCGCTCATGAGCAGGCTGCAGGATACGCGCGTCGAGCTGGCTGCGACGCGCGCCTGAGGTGAATTAAGGCAAACCAGCATCGATCTTCCACAAAAGACTGTGCAATAAAATGGAGCCAGAGGTACTGGCTCCATTTTTGATATCCACCGGTTCTCCGAAAGAATGATTGCGGTTCTCAGGCACTGAGCAACTGCAGGTGAACCTTTCGAGATCGAGGACCATCGAATTCACAGAGGTAGATTCCCTGCCAGGTGCCCAAAGCCAGCGATGCATCGTCGAAAGGAACCATAACGGAAGAATGTATCATGCTGCTCAGCATGTGACTGGCGCTGTTGCCTTCACGATGCTGATAATAGGATTGCTGTCTGGGAACGAGACGTTTGAAATCTTCCTGGAGGTCGTGCTGCACCGTGGGGTCGGCGTTCTCGTTAATCGTCACACCAGCGGTAGTGTGAGGGATGTAAACCAGCACAGCTCCCTGCCCTGCATCTTCTTCCCGAACGTAAGCCTCCACTTCGCGAGTTATCTCCACCATATCGATCTGGCTGTTTGTGCGCACCTGGATCGTCTTCATCGGGTTTCCATGCCTCCTCGTCAGAACTCACATATGGATCATAGCAAACCTAACAGGCGTTTGATTAAATCCGATCTTTCATTCAACGCAGCTAGCGGCTATAATTCATGCTGCACCCGCCCGTAGCTCAACGGATAGAGCGCCGGACTTCGAATCCGTAGGTTGCAGGTTCGAATCCTGCCGGGCGGACCTGACGAGAGCCTTTCGGGGCTCTCGTTACTTCGATAGCCAGGTGTAAGGCCCAACCGCCCTATCTTACCGTATACTTGTATCGGATTCGATCAGGGCAAAATCGCCGAAAGGCGATGACGCAAAACTAGAGGGTCTAACGCTCGAAAGAGCCAGGACAGCCAGGTGCCGAATCCGCTCTATCGGCAACCAATTGTAAAGTTCGGTATCATTCCGGCAGTATCTTTGATGAACACCGGGATATCCTCTGGCAGCCGGGCTCCATGCGTAGACCAGAAGGCATGGATAGTGGCTCAAGTTCTCATTATCGACGATCAAATACACAGTATAAAAATGCTCTCTTTAGCTATTAAAATGCTCGGGCACGAAACGCTCGAAGCGGTGGGCGGCGAAGATGCCGTCGAGCTGGTTAATGGCTCCAGACCAGACATCATTTTTCTGGATTACATGATGCCCGGGATGGATGGGCTGAAAACGCTGGAACGACTGCGCAGCCTTCCCGATATGGAGAACCTCCCGATCTACTTCCTGACCGCTGCGAAGGATTTCTATCTGGAAGAACGTGCGCGCGCGGCAGGCGCTCGAGGATTCATTCAAAAGCCTGTCAACCTGGAAGACCTTGAAGGCTTGCTCGCACCTTGAAGAGTCAGCTAAAGAAATAAGAAAACACCCCCTGAGGGGTGTTTTTTATTTGCGTCCAATTTCAAGAATCCCGGCCGGATATCGCCATTATTCAATTGTTGGTGTTATTGTCGGCGTGGGAGTGGATGTATTTGTTGGTCCGACAGTTGGTGTCCATGTCGGCGTCGCCGTCGGTCCGGGTGTGTTGGTGATCGTCGGCGTTGAACTCGGTCCGCTCGTGGGGCTGGGGGTGAACGTCGATGATGCCCCGGGCATGAACGTCGCCGTCGGAGTCGCTGTCCCGATGAAAGTTGGGGTGATCGTCGCCGTCGGAGTCGGCGCCGTGGCGGTTGCACACAGGTGTGATACCTCCGTCGCGGTTGGTTCGACGTCTCCGGGTTGCACGTATCCGAACGCGATCTCGTAATAGGATGCCGCCAGGCAGGGATCTTCACCCTGCTCCGCGATTTCACCTGCATATTCCTTCGCCGCCAGTCCATATTTCGTGCACGCGCCCCAGATATTCGCCTGGCAGAGCTGCCCAAAATTTTCTGTCGCCAGAGCCCAATCCAATCCGAAAAAGCTGTTGGCGAAGATGTAGAAAGCTGCTGATCGCCTCCAGGAGGCCGCCTGGCTGTCCAGCGGGCTGAAACGCTCCGATAGTGTCAGATCGTAAATTCCCTGCTCTAAATCGCCCGAGAAGAGCTTCTGCATCCCGCGATTGCGCAGCGCAACGTCCATCATTTGGTTGATTTCTGCAAAACGATAGTCCGGATCCTCACCCCGCAGCCTGATCATGATGTTAAGCGCGGTCTCCCAATCCTCGCGTGCAAAGGATGCTTGAGCACTTGCGAACATACCCTCGTACGAGCTGAAGTCGGGCGTCTCGGTAGGTGTGGGCGAAGCGATCGGGCTGGGTGTAGCCGTGGGTTGATTCATCGCCATCAGCGCCTGGTTCAGAAAATCCGAGGCGCCCTCAAAATCGGGGTCGAGACTGAGCACGTACTCGAAGCGCTGCTGTGCCAACTCGTAATTCCCCGCGAGCAAATCCTCTACACCTTTATCGAACTGATCCTGAGCAACTTGAGCGGCGTTAGCCTGCACAGTCAGTTCTTTCTGCTCAAGCCCCTGGTAGTAGCCGGTCACAATCGAAATGACCAACATGAGCAGCACCAACGCAGGTGCTGCAATCCAAATCCAGCGGCGACGACGCTTCTTCTTCGAGTTTGCTGCTCGTACCGGCTGGGTATCTTGTGGGCTCGGGGATCCGCCCCCCGGAACATGCCTCTGAGTCACGCCGTTTGGATCACTCATGGCTGGTACCCTTCCTCAGGCGGCTCAGGCAGGCTCGGGCTGAACGCGCTCGTCTCGACGAAGATCTCATCGCGCAGGGCGCGCACTTCTTCGGGCACAAAACGCAGAACCTGAGCGCCATCCGGCCGGGTGTAGAAATTCACCATCTTGGGAGGCGCGATCACGCCGGAGCGTATATTTTCTTTAGGGACCTGAACACCCAACCATGCAAGGCTGACCATCTGCTCCAGGCTTAAATTTGTGCGGATACCCGAAGCGACTTCTTGATAGATCGAAGGCGCTCGAGCCACCAATCGTGGAAGCATATCTAACCCGACGACCCTGTCCATAATGGCAAGAATGACCTGCTGCTGACGCTCGGCCCGGCCGAAATCACCCCCGGCGTTCTTGCGCACGCGTGCATAAGCCAGCGCATCGGGCCCATCCAGGTGGTATGGCTTTGCTTCAAGCCAGTGTGACAACCTCCCGATCGGAGATATCTTCACGCGCTCTTTAACCAGGACGTCGATGCCACCGATTTCATCGATGAAGCGTTCGAACGTTTGGAAATCGACAACTGCGAAATACTGGATCGGCACTCCGATCAGATTCTCAACCGTCTGCATCGCAAGCCCGGGCCCGCCACCTGGCAGGTTATAAGCTTCGCCCAGCATGTAGGCGGTATTGATACGATTGTAGCCAAATCCAGGAATCTCGACCCAGAGATCACGGGGAATTGAGAGCATGCCAGCCTGAAGCGTGATCGGGTCAACGGTGACCAACATCATCGTGTCGCTGCGAGGCGCCGATTCACCTGCAACCCAATCTCGGTAATCTAAGCCCATCATCAATACGGTCACACGAGACTTGCCATCCCAGGGATTAGGCTCGACATCGAGCGTTACGGCTGTGGGCGTGACCTGCGTCTGCCCGGTTGTTTGCGACGTCGGCGCCGCTTGCGGGCGGAACGGATTCAGCCCCACACCTGTGTATGAAGCGGTCAGATCGCGCACGACGAAATGCAGAAGTATGCCCATCAGAACCATACTCAGCACGAAGGCGGCGCCGAGAATCCAAACCATCCAATTGGCGAGATGCTTCGACCCGTTGCTTTTCTTATCCATAAAACATTAAATCCTGCATAAGCTACTCGGTCTCACAGTTCTGAACCCTAATTATCCGCGTATAATTGCAGGTTGCGTTCAGGGTTGAAGATATGATTTTATCAAATCTTGGGGCCAGATTCACGAACTTCGGGAGATGTGTCCGGCGCGAACTTAGCGAAATTGTCAATGAAGCGGCGTGCGAGCAATCTGTACTTCTGCATGTATTCGTCTTTGCTTGGCCACGAAGAAGATGGATCGAGTACGTCATCGGGGACGCCCTCGCATTGCGTCGGCACTTCAAAACCGAATATCGGGTCACGCTTGAATTCACCTTCGAGCAGTGCGCCAGACAGCGCTGCGTTTAAC
>CBFDDM010000105.1:0-10870 GCA_965603565.1 uncultured Anaerolineales bacterium
ATCAGCCAGTTGAGATAACGAAAGCCATTAGAGAACATCGATTCGCCGCGCACGAATACTCCATCAGCGAAGACAAACGTGTTCTGCCAGTTGAGAGACTGCGCCAGCAGCAGCATGAACGCCGAGACCATCACGATCGATCCGAGGATCGAGGCCGTGCGGTAGCGCGGTGAGAGTTCCTTCATCGTGGTCATGAAGTAGACGAATCCAGCGGCCTGTGCGGCGAATCCCAGCACAAGAATGTGGGCCACGAGCTGCCACTGGATCGGTGAGTAGGTCAACAGATTTTCGAGGTTCATCGTAAACTCCTTGGAATTATCATGAATTGCCCCGGAACGATGCCGATTAGAAGACAATTCAAATTCGTGTCTAGATAAAAATATATCAACTATTTGTCTATTTGTCAATATTTTGTATAGTTTTTTTACAGGTTTCTTTGGATGAGAAGAATCCCGCTTCTGGAGTTGGCAGCGATCGTGTAGGGCCATCACTGACCGAGATGAACCATTCTACTGCAGCAAATCAAGGCTATTTGCGGAGTTGAGACATAGTGAAAGTTAAGCAGATGGGCGGGAGTAATTAGCGATGCGAGAGTCTCCCTGAATTCAGCCTCTCCTGCTCGCCTGATTGCGAATGCTCGCAGAGTATGAGCAGCCTCTCATCTGGAAATTGACGCGTTAATCAGCACTTGCCCTGACAGGAAACATTGGAATGAATATTAAACCAGTCAACAGCAGGATCGCGCTCAGCACATATCCACCCTGCAGCCCGATCCAGTCGCTGATGCCCCCGAATGCAACCAACACGAGTGAACGGATGATGAACGACAGCGCCATGTAAAGACCGTTCGCCAGCGCCCGGTTCTCAGGATAACACTCCTGGACGATCGCCATGATCACCGGCGTCATCGAGAGCGAAGCAAACCCCAATAGTGGCAGGATCGCTCGCTGCCACCAGCCTGAGAGGAGAAGAAAAACCACGATCAGTGCTGACGTAGTGACAATTGAAGCCGCCAGGATGCGCCGGCGCCCGATCCGGTCGCTGTACGAGCCTCCAACCAAGGCCCCAACCACACCGGCTGCTTCGAGGATCGAGAGCGAGGCTCCCGCCCAGAATAGACTTTGACCCTGACCTTCAAGGTAGAGCGGCAAGAAGGTGGTCAACGCGACGCTGGAGAACGAGCGAACGACCTGCAAACCGGCCAATGCGACGAGAAACGGCCGCATCTTCAGTACTGCGTCTCGCCAGGGAAGCGCAGCGCGATCCTCAATCGGCCGACCTGGCACGCGTCGCAGTTGGATGAAAAGCAGGAAGGATGCGAGCCAGCCGCCCACCATCAACCAGGCGATCCCGCGGATAGAGAACAAACCGATCGCCGAAACAATCAGGATCGGTCCAACCGTTCGGCCAAGTTCCCCGCCAACCATCCAGTAACTCATCCCGCGTCCAAGTCTATCCCCCGACACTCGCCCAACCATCGCCGGCCCGATCGCGTGCATTGATGCAGAGCTGAGCCCAGCCAGCAAGAGCAGCAGAGCCGCCCACAGGAAGCCTGGCGTGATCCCCAGCAGACTCATCAGTGTGGCGCTGACACCCGGTGCCAGGATCACAAGGTAGCGAAGACTTAAACGGTCTGCAAGATGACCGATGACCGGTTGGGCTAATGAGGGAAACTGCAGGAAAGCCGAGAGCAATCCCGCCAGGGTGTTCGACAGCGCAAAACGTTCAATTAATACCGGCAGCAGCGGCGGCAGGAACGCGGTGTAGGTATCGTGAACGGCATGCCCGGCCGAGATCGTAACGACTTGACCGGTCTCAAAAGATGCGCTGGTTTTATCCGCCTCCGGATCAGTAACTGTTAATGCAGCGACGTCGCTCTTGCGGCCAGTGGTCAAAGATTGGCTCCATGATGAGTTTGCAATGAATTACCGGCAACATCCAGCATACCGGAAACGTCGTTCAACCTATTCAGAACCACCGGCTATTGCGAGGATATCTTCTGAAGTGACCGGATCCAGGTAGACACTCGCCCACTCAATCATCGCCTCGTATGCATCCCACACCGCCTGCCTGTCTGCCTCGCCCCTTTCGCTCGACGGGTCTTCTGCATTCAGGTCGAAAGGAGGACTCTTGGATGCTGATCGCGCCGTATCCTGGTAGTAGATTAATGACCAGGGAGCAGGACCCGATCGATAGAAACTGTACTCGTTGATGGGAACAAGGATTAAGGGGAATCGTTCTGAATCCCATGCATTCGCTTCGTTCATCAACCGTTCCTGAGGCGAGAAATCCGCTTTGAATTCGGATGCTTGCATTTCCCACCAACTGCGTGGGCCCTCAACCACTTCCGCCTCCCAGCGGTTGATCAATAGATCAGCCGGGCGCACAAGCATGCTGTACTCTTCGACGAAGGGCTGCTGTGGGTCGGTTTCTACAGGGAGCACGGTCATTCGCGCTCCAAATCGAGATAGGATCGGTAACGCGAATCCCGTCCGTGAGGATTTGGGCACATCGACTGCGACCGGCGGAGTCCCAAGCAATTCTTCAAGGTAGCGATAGCCGCCTGGCTCGTCAGGGACTAAACCTCCGGTTTCAAGATCGAGGCGCTCACTTTCGTAGCGCGTGATCATTAACCCGGTCTCGTCGACCGGGAGACCGGTGAGAGGTCCTTGAAAGCCGGGCACGAGCGGGTGTGGCGGCTGGACGTGGTAGCTGATGCCCATATCGGCCTCACGCAGCCGTTCGATGACCTCTCCATGTTCCTGTGAGTAGACGTAGGTCATCGGTCCGGAAAGATAGAACTCCCCGTGCAGGTCGTATTGCTCGAACAGGTCGATCAAGGCCAACACCGTCTCGGCGCTCTCGTTGTGATGCACGATATCGCTTAAGTAAACCGCAAAGGTAACATATCCCAACGGTTCGATCTCTTCCGTAGGGGTTGGTTCGTGAGTGTCCGTCGGCAAGACAGCAATCTCCGCCCCGCAATCGACCTCACAAGTGCTGGCATCTTCCCCCTCAGAACAGATCCCATCGCCGCAAACCGATTCCTCGGCTGGGCCGCCAGCGCAAGCGGCTAGGATCTGGCTCAGGATGACCAACGATACTATTGCAACAAAGGCTCTCTTCCCCATATGCACTACCTCCATCGGCATCTTGCAACTATACTTAATCGACCGATTATCAAGATCAATAAAAACCGGTGCGACTAATCTAATAGTAGTAGATCAACAGGAGAGTGGATCCGTCGCGTGCCATTCCTGCCACGCCAGAAGTCAATCAGGTCGCCAGATCTCCGACTTCCGCCTCGACCGCTTCCAGAATCTCACAGGATTTCACGAGCGCCTTCATACGTGTATGGTCTGGATAGAGCGGTCGGTCTTCATCGAGATGCGCGATGTGTTTGCGGATCACGTTATGCGCCGCTTGCGTCCCTTTACCGGGCGTGAATTCCCGGAAATCGAGTCCCTGTGCAGCCGCCATCAACTCGATCCCCAACACGCCGTAGGCGTTGTCGATGATCTGTGCGTTCTTGATCGCCGTGTTCATGCCCATCGACACGAAGTCCTCCTGGTCGGCCGCCGCCGGTATCGATTGGATGCTCGCCGGCATGGACAGAATACGCTGCTCGACGATCAGGCTGTCGGCGGTGTACTGGCTCAGCATCATACCCGACATCATGCCGGCCCCTTTGGTCAGGAAAGCCGGCAGCCCCACGCTGAGTGCGGGGTTGGTCAATCGGTTCATACGCCGCTCTGAAAGCACGCAAATCATCGTGATCGCCGCGCCGGATAAATCCATGGGCAGGCTGACAGGAGTTCCCTGGAAATTGGCGCCGGTCAATGTGAGCTCAAATTCCGGCAGGAAGATCGGGTTATCTCCCACACCGTTGAGCTCGATCTCCACCTGCTCACGGGCGAACGCTAAAGCGTCGTGCGCTGCGCCAATCACCTGTGGACTCGAACGCATCGAGTAAGCGTCCTGCACCTTGGTCTTCATCTTGCCGGTCTGTAAATCGGATCCCTCGATCAATTTCATGATCGCCTTTGCAGTGCGGATCGCTCCGGGGAAACCGCGCGCCTGGTGCAACCGTATGTCGTAGGGTTTGAGGTTAGCTAACAGCGCCTCGAGAGACATCGCGCAAGCGATCTCAGCCTGTTTCAAGATGCGCTCCATGTCGTAGACATGCAGCGCACTCATCGCGGTGAGCAGGTTTGCGCCGTTGATCACCGCCAGCCCATCGCGGGCTTGAAGACCGGGGATTGGAATCCCGGCTTTGTCCATGGCCTCCTTGCCAGGCAGCACTTCTCCCTTGTAATAAGCCTCGCCCTCACCCATCATCAGCAGTGCAATCTGGGACATCGGCGCCAGATCTCCGCAAGCCCCCACTGAGCCCTTCTGGCAAACAACTGGCGTTACATCTTTATTGAGAAGTTCGATGAGCGTGAAAGTGATCTCCGGGCGGCAGCCCGAATTGCCATGTGCATGGACGTTGATCCTCCCGGCGATCGCGCCGCGTACGTATTCGATCGGGGCTGGATCGCCGATTCCTGCAGCGTGGTTGTAAATCAAGTAGCGCTGGAAATCCTTCACCTGGTCGTCATCCAGCACGACCTCCGAAAATTCGCCGATGCCGGTGTTCACGCCGTACATGATCTCGTGCGCCTCGATCTTGCGCTCGAGCATCGCCCGGCAGACTTTGATGCGCTCCAACGCATCATCAGCAAGCGCGACTTTTTCACCCTCCCTGGCGATGCGGACAAGCTTCTCAATCGTCAGGTCCGAGCCGTTCAGGACGATCGTCATAGGTATGCTCCTTGCGTTCGATTACTGTGGTCGGGTGTATCGAAGGTTCAGATTTATTCTAGTACCGCTTAGCGGTGCCTGCAATAAGCGCCGCGTTTGAGAAGGTCATTGTGCAAACCGGGCGAGGATGAATGTAACGGGAAAAAACAAAATGGTTGGGGCGCATCGGGATGACCCCCAACCAGCACTCGGTTTCCTATTCGATCACGCAGGGCGGGGTCACCCCGCCCCTACGACTCGGAGGTGTCCTTCGTGGAGGTCAGAAGCCGCGACTTTCATCTGAATGTTTAATCGTAGAAGCGACCGGCCAGCCGCCCCTACCAGTGAATTTCACAAGAACAAATGCGAGTTTGGAAAGACCTACTTCCGTTTTGCTATGTATATATCCGCTTCGATCATCTCGCCATCTTCGTAGAAATGATGGACAAAATACAGGTTCCCCTCTGGATCGAGCGTCGGTTCACCGGCGAACTGCGACACGATCAGTTCGGGCTCGTTCCATGCCCCGTTCACGCGTTCTGAGCGGTAGACTGCGGGTGTCCCTTGATACCAGCGCGTGAACCACAATTCTCGCCCATCAACGGTTACGAATGGGTATCCATCCGAAACACCATTGTTCAGCGCTTCTTGATTGACAGGTAGCTGCCATACACCTTCAACGCTTTTGCTCATCCACAGATCCATCTCACCCTGACCACCCGGTCGTCGCGAATGGAAGTACAACTCATCCTGATAGATGTGCAACTCGCCTACTTCGTAGCTTGGATCGAATTCTGCAGGACGCCAGTTGCGCCAGGCGCCATCTCCATAATCCGCTTTAAACCAGCCCACCCCCGTGTAACCTTCACGCGCGCTGCAGAACCATAGCGTTCGCCCATCGAAGAACCCGCAGCCGTCCAGGGCTAATTTACCTTCATCCTGAAGAACCACCCGCTCGGGCTGTCCCCAAGACTCATCTACACGATAGGAGAGATAGATGCCCGTGACGCTATCAAGGAGCTGTTCTTCAACAGGGACGTCCACATCTGGAGTGAAGAAGAACAGCAGAATACTGCCATCAGGTGAGATGAAGGGCGAATCTTCGGCGCCTGCCGTGTTAATTGGGCCACGCATTGGGACCGGGTCGAGGAATTCATTAGAGTGCAGCACTGGTGGATAGGCATCCTGCTCCGGGGAGTACTTGATCGCGCCCTCCGGAATTGCCCCGATACGATCAGGTGGTTCTTGTGCCGAGTTCGGAGCCGCGGTCGCCTGTTCTTCCACGCTGCATGCCGCCAGCAAAAGAGACAGGCAGAGAGATGAGTAAACCAGCCCCATTAATTGAATGCCGGTTGTCCGTATCCCCGCTGAGACATGTTTGCGAGATTCCATAGTCCTCTCCTTGAAACAGGCGCGCCTATAAGGATATATCAAGTTAAGGCTGGATTTGTCGCGCAAGAGGGTGTCGGACTAGATGATCACGGACCAACAATGGTGGGGCTCATCGCGATGCACACCTAAAGGGTGTTGGCCTAAACGCGAATCACATTCGGGCGACCGACTGGTCGCCCCGACGCAAGAGTTGAATTTGATGAACTATCCAGACCTATTCGAGGATGCCATCCATGTATTCGACGTACACCCACGTGTCGCCGGCGCGATCAAACGCGAAAATCTCCATCGGCCCGCTGAGCTCTCCACCCATTCCGGGAGATCCCTCCGGCATCCCGGGAACAGCCAACCCAACAATTTCTGGTTTCTCGGCGAGCATTTTTTCTATGACGACTGAGGGGACATGTCCCTCCACGATATAGCCACCAATTTCGGCAGTGTGACAGGAGGCCATCCCCTCGGGCACACCGCGCTGCTGCTTGACCTGGATTAACTCCGCTTCCGACAAATCAACGCTTTCGATCTCGAATCCATTTTCCTGTAGGTGAACCACCCACGCAGAACAGCAGCCTCAGGTCGGGCTCTTGAAAACCCGGATCCCATCCGCAGGAGCAGCGACGCGTTCGGAATCAAGGGGACTAGCCTGGTCTCCACCTGCAGATTGACAGCCGGTAAGCGCGAACGCAGGCAGTACCATGATCACAAGCGCGAATATCATTGTTCTTAATCGCATGACCGCACCAATCCTCATTCAACGATATCTATCAATTGACATAATACCATCTAAATTTACCCGAATTGTTAATATCTACTGAATCTTTAAAATTCCTGCCATCGTGTTTCATGTCCACCAAACCAATGCAAAGCTAGTACCCCCTTGCTATGGCGGAACTACGTGCCGCCACTCAAAATAAGATCGCTCCAGACGTCGCGCCAAATGCCGGGAACAAATTGGCGCTTCCATGCGTCTAACCCTATAAATGGCAACCAGGTCATTTCACCTGTCACCTGGCAATCGATAAAGGAAGGTTCCCATCATGGATACCAACCAACGCAACCGCTTGCGCCGCTTTGGTTTGCCGCTGTTCCTGGCTGCACTCGTGCTGGCCGCGGCCGGGGTCTATTTCGTCATCCGTTTTATAGGTGTCGGCTCAGGCCCTGGGACGGTCATCCCCGGTCAGATTGACACCTCCGGTCAAACCAGTGGAGGACCTTCGATGCCCGATGATGGTGATTCAGGTTTCACCATAACGCTGAGCGAAGGGCAGGAACAACCCGATGAGGCTCAACCTCTGCCGCTCGCAACCGGCGAACCGCTTTCGGCGGAGGAGATCGTGACGATCATCACCCGTCTGCCAGCGCTCCTGCGCGATCCGGACGACCAGCAGGACTTCCGCCTACCCGATGAAATCATCCCCCCTCCGCGCACCGGCGAGACGATTGAAGAGACCTTCCCGCCAGAAGGCGGCACCGGACCGATCAGCGTCGAAAATGGCCCATTGGAGGTGCTGCGCTTCGCGCCGGAAGGCGAAATCCCAATGGCGCCATTCATCAACGTGACCTTCAACCAACCCATGGTCCCGATTACAACGGTTGAGGACCTATCGGAAGCAGAAGTGCCCGTCGATGTCGAGCCAGATCTGGATGGAACCTGGCGCTGGCTTGGCACGAAAACACTGAACTTCCAGTACGACTCACAGCTGATCGACCGTCTTCCTATGGCGACGGAGTACACCGTAACCGTGCCTGCAGGGACCACATCCGCTACCGGCGGAGAGCTCACCGAAAGCGTGCAGTTCTCATTCCGCACGCCGACGGTGACAATGACCAGCAGCTATCCGTACTCAGATGATCCCCAGCCACGCGACCCGACATTTTTTGTCGCGTTCAACCAACGCGTCGACCCGCAGGCTGTATTTGAAACCATCCGGGTAACGGTCGACGGGCAGGACGTCGAGCTTGAATTGCTCACCCAAGCACAGGCGCGCGAGGACGAACGTGTAAAACAGCTCATCGAAAACACGCACGAATCCCGCTGGCTGGCTTTTGAAGCCACGCGCCTGCTGCCGGCTGACGCCGGTGTCACCGTGACGATCGGACCCGGGACGCCCTCAGCCGAAGGTCCGCTGCAGACCGAATCGGCACAGTCCTACAATTTCCGCACATACGCACCGCTTGAGATCGTAAACCACGGTTGTTCGTGGTATGACGATGACTGTCGCCCGCTCTCCCCGCTCTTCATCGAGTTCAATAACCCGCTCGACCTGGATGCGTACGAAGAAGGCATGCTCCGCATCGATCCGGAGCTGCCCGGTGCGAATGTCAACATCTACGGCGATTCGATATCGATCCAGGGAGCGACAAAAGGCCGTACGACCTACCGTGTGACTGTCGATGGCGATATCAAGGATATCTTCGGTCAGCGGCTCGGACGCGACCAAACGCTGCGCTTCCGCATCGGTCCGGCAGAACCAGTGCTGATTGGACCCGATGAAATCTTCGTTACTCTCGACCCATCCGCACAGGATCCGGCGCTCTCCCTCTACGCCATCAACTACGACAGCCTGGACGTGCGTATCTACGCCGTGAACCCGCACGATTGGCCCGCGTTTCAGGAGTATATGTACGAATTCCAGCGAATTGATACGCCGCCTGACCCGCCTGGACGACTGGTGTTCGACGATAACCTCAAACTGGATTTACCCGCAGACGAACTCTCCGAGGTGTCGATCGAGCTCGATGATTACATGGATGGCGAATACGGCCATTTCATCGTGATCGCCAGACCGCCACGTGGGCTTTTCGAGGAGGATCGCTACTGGCAGACCGTTCAAACCTGGGTGCAAATAACCCAGATCGGCATCGATGCCTTCGTCGATCACAGCGAGATGGTATTGTGGACGACCGCGCTGCAGGACGGATCCCCATTCGAAGGGGTCAGGATCGAGTCAAACAACAACGCCTTGTTGGGTACGACCAATGAGCAGGGCACGGCTAACTTCCCGATCCCGACCGGAGGCGTCTCCTACGTCGTCGCTGGAAAAGGCGCCGATCGTGCGCTGCTTCCGAGCTCCAACTACTACTGGGGCAACGATGCCTGGACACCACGCCCGCTCACGGATCAGCTTCGCTGGTATGTCTTTGATGACCGCGGCATGTATCGACCGGGAGAAGAAGTGCATGTCAAAGGCTGGCTGCGGCGCATCGGGGCCGGCCAGCAAGGTGACGTTGGCCTTCTTGGTACTGCAGTCGAATCGGTCAACTATCAATTGATGGGCCCACAGGGTAACGAACTCGCCAATGGGAGCGTGGATGTCAACGCGCTGGGGGGCTTTGATTTCGTCATCACGCTTCCCGAGAACACAAATCTCGGTTATGCACAGTTGATGCTGACCGCACGGGGTCCACTAAGCAACCTGCAGAGCTACACATACCACCATAATTTCCAGATTCAGGAATTCCGTCGTCCCGAATTCGAAGTCAGCGCTCGTAACGAGACCACCGGTCCATACTTTGTCGGCGACCATGCGATCGCAGCTGTCGAAGCCCGCTACTACACCGGCGATCCGCTCACAAACGCCGAGGTTAACTGGGCGGTCTCATCTACACCCACCAACTACGCCCCGCCTAATTGGCCTGAGTTCAGTTTCGGCACCTGGACGCCCTGGTGGTGGTACGAAGATCTCTACTACGGTGGTGCTGGCAATCAAACCACCTACGAAAACTACAGCGGTACCACCGATGCGGCCGGGGAGCACTTCCTGCGCATGGATTTCGCCGGGTCGATCGTGCCGCGCCCGCGCAGCATCAGCGCCGAGGGAACAGTCTTCGACGTCAACCGGCAAGCCTGGACCGGTCGCACGACGCTCATGGTCCACCCTGCCAGCCTGTACGTCGGGCTCAAATCAGACCGCTACTTCGTCGAACAGGGCGAACCGCTTGATATCGACCTGATCGTTTCCGATCTGGACGGCAACCCCATCGCCGACCGACCGGTCAAGGTGACCGCAGCCCGTTTGGAGTGGAAGTACACCGGCGGGCGTTGGCAGCAGGTCGAAGCCGACGTACAGGATTGCACGATCGGATCACGCGACGAGCCTGTCAGCTGCTCATTTGAAACCCCGCTTGGCGGTCGCTACCGTATCACCGCCGAGATCACCGACCAGGAAGGGCGCACCAACCAGAGCCAGATCACACGCTGGGTTAGCGGCGGTCAGCGACCACCCTCGCGCGAAGTTGAACTGGAACAGGTCACGCTGATCCCGGACAAGGAAACTTATCAGCCCGGCGATACGGCCGAGATCCTCGTGCAGTCACCCTTCAGCCCGGCTGAGGGCCTGCTGACCGTAGCCCGCTCCGGGATCCTTTATACGGAACGTTTCATCATCGAGGATGGCACCATCACGCTTAAGGTTCCTATCGAGGAGAAGCACATCCCCAACCTTAACCTCCAGGTTGACCTCGTGGGCTCGGCGCCGCGCCTGGACGACAATGGCGAGGTCGTTGAGGACGTACCCCCGCGACCTGCGTACGCCACCGGCACGCTCAACCTTTCAATCCCGCCGCTGCAGCGCACGCTGGCGCTTGAGATCGAGCCGCGCGAAACCGAACTCGAACCCGGCGGCGAGACAAGCATCGAGGTCTTTTTGACCGATGCCCGGGGCAATCCGGTTCCAGACGCCGAGTTGGCTGTAAT